>NZ_AP014569.1:1288750-1610937 GCF_000828915.1 Serpentinimonas maccroryi | reverse complement strand
TGGAAAATCGAACTACCCGAATACTTAGCTGCAACCGGTGCCACAGGCCTGCTGCAACCCTAGCCAGCAGCAACTTATCCACCCCATGTTCAACCTCGTCCTGGTTCACCCCGAAATCCCGCCCAACACCGGCAACGCCATCCGCCTGAGCGCCAACACCGGCTGCGCCCTGCACCTGATCGAGCCGCTGGGTTTTGCCATGGACGACAAGCACCTGCGCCGCGCCGGGCTGGATTATCACGAGTACGCCGCCGTGCGCCGCTATGCCGACTGGGCCGCGTTTCTGGCGCAGCAGCAACCCGACCCGCAGCGGCTGTTTGCGTTCAGCAGCCTGGCGCAGCGCTCGGCCTTCGAGCCGCGTTACGCGCCCGGCGATTGCTTCGTGTTTGGTTGCGAGACGGCCGGTTTGCCGCCCGAACTGCTGGCGCAAATCGCGCCGGAGCAGCGCCTGCGCCTGCCGATGCGGCCGGGCCAGCGCAGCCTGAATTTGTCCAACGCGGTGGCGGTGGTGGCCTTTGAGGCCTGGCGCCAGCAGGGTTTTGCTGGCGGCGAGCCGGCTGCCGCTGTACCCGGTCCAATCCCCGCGCCCGGCTGAAAGCCAACGGCTGGGGCGCTTATTGCTCCAGCCAGTGACAGATCGGCAGCCACTGTTCGAGGTCGCGCTGCACCCGCCCGGGTGCCACGTCGAACAGCGTCAGCCCTTGGCCGGCGAGGTTGATGTAGTTTTGCGTGTCGCGCAGATAGGTGAGCACCGGCAGCTCGAGCCCTTGCACGAAGGCGCGCAGCTTTTCGGCCGAGAGCGTGCGCGCATCGACCCGCATCCCCACCACCCCGATCGGCAAGCCCACGCTGCGCCGGCGCTCTTGCAGCTCGGCCACGAAGTCTTGCGTCGCCATGATGTCGAACACGCTCGGTTGCAGCGGAATCAGCAGCTTGTCGGCGCGCTTGAGCACCTCTTTCAGGTCGCGCCCGTGCAGGCCGGCGGGGGTGTCGAGCACCACGTGGGTGGTGCCGGGTGGCGGTTTCAGGTTGTCGTTGTGGCTGGCGTCCCATGTCACAATAGGCCGCGCCTGCTTGGGCCGCAAGGCGAGCCAGCGGCTGGCCGACTGCTGCCGGTCCGAGTCGCCCAGCAGCACCGTGTGTCCGCGCCGAGCCAGATAGCCCGCCACTTGGGTGGACAGAGTGGATTTGCCCACTCCGCCCTTGGGGTTGGCGACGACGATCACGGTCATGCGGCTGCTCCAAACGTATGCGGTTGGCCGACTCTACCACCAGCACCACACCCTCCCACCCACACTCCCCATGCAAGAGCTGCTGCACTGGTTTCAACATTTGAGCGTCGTGATCGAGTCTGGGGCCGTGCTGGCCGGGGCCTTGTCGGGCTTGCTGGCGGCGGCGCACAAGCGGCTCGATCTGGTCGGGGTGTTCACGGTGGCCTTTCTGACCGCTTTTGGCGGCGGCACGTTGCGCGATTTGCTGCTCGATCAGCGCCCGTTCTTTTGGGTCGAGCACCAGCATTGGCTCTGGGTGTTGCTGATTCTGTGCCTGCTGGCGGTGCTGTTCATGCGCCAGCGCCATTTTGCGCCCACCGAGCGCGCCATGCAGTGGCCCGACGCGCTGGGGCTGGGCTTGTTTGCCGCCATCGGCGTGAGCAAAGCGCTGGCCGTGGGCATGCCCGAGCTGGTGGCTGTGCTCATGGGGGTGGTCACGGGCGTGTTTGGCGGCGTGCTGCGCGACGTGGTGTGCAACGAAATCCCCAGCGCCTTCAACGACCACAAACCCTATGCGATCTGTGCCTTCGTGGGTGGCTGGGTCTATGTGGGTTGGTGGCACTGGAGCGGTTCGTCCGAGCAGGCGATGCTGCTGTGCGTGGTGGTCACTTTTGGCCTGCGCGCGCTGGCGCTGTGGCGCAATTGGGTGGTGCCGCCTTGGAAAATCTGAAGGCGCCGCTGCATCCGGGGTGAGCAGGGGCGACAATCGGACCATGTTTGAACCCTCACAAGCCGATGTGCGGCGTTTTTTTTGCGGCGTCTATGCCAAACTGGGCCAGCAAGCAGCGCTCGAGCCGATCGAGGTGCTGGCCGGCCAGTGGATCGATCGCCACCCCGAATACCACGCCGAGCTGGCCGACCTCGATGCCGCCTTGCTGGCCATGCAGGGGCCGGGGCAGGGGCAAGTTCAGATGCCGCCGCGCGACAACCCCTTTTTGCACTTGTCCATGCACCTGAGCATCAGCGAGCAGTGCTCGATCGACCAGCCGCCGGGCATCCGCCAGGCGGTGGAGCTGCTGACGGCGCGCCGGGGCAGCGTGCACGCGGCGCAGCACGAGGTGATGGAGTGCCTGGGGCGCATGCTCTGGGAGAGCCAGCGCAGCGGCCGCCCACCCGATGGCGCCGCCTACCTCGACCACGTGCGCCGCCGCGCCACGGCGGACTGAGCGCTGGCCATAAACGCAAACGGCCCCGGCAGGCTGCACCCACCGAGGCCGTTGGGCCGAAGACACTTCGAGCCCGGTGACGCGGCGGAGTGTGTTTGTCGCACCGCGTCGCAAGCAAGGGATTGCTTGCGTTCCAGTTGCCGGGCGCTGAGGGGAACCCCCAGCGCGGGCAGTGGTCGGCTAGGGCTGTAAAAATCAAGGCGCCAAAGCCAACGACTTCACTTTAGCCGATCGGGGGCTGGCTGAGCAGAAAAATTTCACTATCGAAAAATTTTTGTCGATGAATATTTTTGCGCCTTTTGACTCGGCTTCCCTTCCTGCAAGTCTGTGTACGAGCCGTAGGCTGGATCTTTATATGCATTTAAATCATGAAAAATAGATTCTAAAGTCTTGACAGGGCATTTTGAGGCCCCTACCATCCGCGCATCTTCGCCCTGGTGCCGTGCTCTCGAGGCCCGTTTGCCCCAGAGACTGCCGAGCTGGCGCCCTCACGGTGCCGCTTCGGCCCAACCCACGTTTGCCCATTTCAAGCCCCCAATGCGCACCGCTTTGCGCTGGGTTTGGAGCTTGGGCAACGTTAAAGGAGTTGCCTTGACTGCATCCACTTTGGCCCGTTTTTTTGGGCCTTCTGACACGGCGCTGCAAAGCCCACCCGACGCGCCTGCTCAGCGCAGCGTCGCTTCCCGGTTGCAGCGCCTGCTGCGCTTGGGCCGCGGCAGCCTGCTGTTGCTCGGGCTGGCGCTGGTGCTGGCTCTGGGCGCGCTGGCCCTGCAGCCCCAGTTGCGCCAAGGGCTGGAGTACCACACCCTGGGCTGGCTGCTGCAGCGCCAGTTGGCCGCAGTAGAGGTGAGGGTCGAACCCCGTGCGATCGAGCGCGTGACCGTGGCCGACCCGAGTGACCTGACCGGCCAGCAGCAGCGCGTGACCGACTGGTTGAGCCGCAAATACCGGGTGGCCAAAGAGCCGATGAGCGCGCTGGTGGCCGAGGCCTACGTGGTGGGCGAGCAGCTCGATCTGGACCCGAAACTGATCTTGGCCGTGATGGCCATGGAGTCGCGCTTCAACCCTTTTGCCGCCAGCCCCGTGGGCGCGCAGGGCTTGATGCAGGTGATGACGCGGGTGCACAGCGCCAAGCTCGAAGACTTTGGCGGCAAGCTGGCGGTGTTCGACCCGCTCACCAACCTACGCGTGGGTGCCATGATTTTGCGCGACACCATCCGCCGCGCCGGCTCGATCGAGGGCGGGCTGCGCTTGTATGTGGGGGCGGTGAGCACCGACGGGCGCGACTACATCGACCGCGTGCTCTCGGAGCGCGACCGGCTGCACCGCGTGGCTGTGGGGCAGCGCGTGGGTTTCAATGCCGGACAGCGGCGCACCTTGGGCGCGGCCAGCGCCAGCAGCAGCCCGTCCGCTATCACTGAAGCGGCGCAAATGCCCGCGCCTGGTGTGGTGCCCGATGCCGTGGCCCCCGCTACCTTGGACATCGCCCCGCTGACGGCCGCCGAACGGGAAGCCAAGGCCCCGGCCGACACCAGCCCCTACCCGGCGCAATCGCTGCCCTCCTGATAAAATCAGGGGCCCTGCAAGGGCTGCGCGCACCGGCCAAAAAACGGCCAAAAAACGGCCCCCCAATCACCGCCATCCATGTACTCTCGCTCCACCACCATCGCCCACACCGACCCCGAAATCTGGGCCGCCATCCAAGCCGAACACCTGCGCCAAGAGCAGCACATCGAGCTCATCGCCAGCGAGAACTACGCCAGCCCAGCGGTGATGGCGGCGCAAGGCACGCAGCTGACCAACAAATACGCCGAAGGCTACCCGGGCAAGCGCTATTACGGCGGCTGCGAGCACGTCGATGTGGCCGAGCAACTGGCCATCGATCGCCTCAAGCAGCTCTTTGGGGCCGACGCCGCCAACGTGCAGCCGCACTGCGGTGCGTCGGCCAACGAGGCGGTGTTTTTGGCCTTCCTCAAGCCCGGTGACACCATCTTGGGCATGAGTCTGGCCGAAGGCGGGCACCTGACGCACGGCATGGCGCTCAACATGAGCGGCAAGTGGTTCAACGCAATCTCGTACGGCCTCAACGCGCTCGAGGAAATCGACTACGACGCGATGGCGGCCAAGGCGCGCGCGCACCGGCCCAAGCTGATCATCGCTGGGGCCTCGGCCTACAGCCTGCGCATCGACTTCGAGCGCTTTGCCCGCGTCGCCAAAGAGGTGGGGGCGATTTTTATGGTTGACATGGCGCACTACGCCGGGCTGATCGCCGCCGGCGTCTATCCCAACCCGGTGCCGCACGCCGACGTCGTGACCTCGACCACGCACAAGAGCCTGCGCGGGCCGCGCGGCGGCATCATCCTGATGAAGGCCGAGCACGAAAAAGCCATCAACAGCGCCATCTTCCCGGGCCTGCAAGGCGGCCCGCTGATGCACGTGATCGCCGCCAAGGCGGTGGCCTTCAAAGAGGCGCTGCAACCCGAGTTCAAAGCCTACCAGCAGCAGGTGCTGCGCAACGCCCAGATCATGGCCCAGACCCTGACCGAGCGCGGCCTGCGCATCGTCAGCGGGCGCACCGAAAGCCACGTCATGCTGGTCGATCTGCGCGCCAAGGGCATCACCGGCAAAGAAGCCGAGGCGGTGCTGGGCCGGGCGCACATGACGATCAACAAAAACGCCATCCCCAACGACCCCGAAAAACCGATGGTCACCAGCGGCGTGCGCATCGGCACCCCGGCCCTGACCACGCGCGGCTTCAAAGACGACGAAGCGCGCCTGACCGCCAACTTGGTGGCCGACGTGCTCGACCACCCACGCGACGAAGCCGCGCTGGAAGCGGTGCGCGCCCAGGTGCACGCCCTGACCGCGCGCTTCCCGGTCTATGGCTGATGGGGGCCGGGCATGAAATGCCCTTTTTGCAGCCACCCCGATACCCAAGTGGCCGAAACCCGGGTGGCTGAAGACGGGCAACACGTGCGCCGCCGGCGCCGCTGCCCGGCCTGCGACAAGCGCTTTACCACCTACGAGCGGCCCGAGCTGGCGCTGCCGCTGGTGGTCAAAAAAGACGGCCGGCGCATCGACTACGACGCCGCCAAGCTGCGCGCCAGCTTCGCCCTGGCGCTGCGCAAGCGCCCGGTGAGCACGCAGCAGATCGACGCCGCCATCGAGCGCATCGAAGAAGCTCTGCTGCAACTCGGGCAGCGCGAGGTGGCCTCACAGCGGCTGGGCGAGATGGTGATGCGCGAGCTCAAAAAAATCGATCAGGTGGCCTACATCCGCTTTGCCAGCGTCTATCGCAGCTTCCAAGACATCGACGAGTTCAAGACCCTAGTCGATGAAGTGCGACAATAGCGCCCTATGTTCACCGGCATCATCACCGGGGTGGGGCGCATCACCGCCGTCCATCCGCTAGGCGCTACGGCGCAGCACGGCAAGCGCCTGTGCATCCAAACCCCGCCGGGCTATTTGGCCGGGGTGGGCTTGGGCGACAGCATCGCCCTCAACGGCGCTTGTATGACCGTGACCACGCTCGATTTGGCAGCGCACGAGTTCACGGTCGAGGTCTCGGCCGAATCGCTGGCGCACACGGCCGGCCTCGATCGCCCGGGCGCGGTCAATCTGGAGCAAGCGCTGCGCGCCCAAGACCGGCTCGGTGGCCACATCGTCACCGGGCACGTGGATGCGGTGGGCCGCGTGTTGCACTTTGCCCCGGTGGGCGAGAGCTGGGCGCTGCACCTGCTGGCCCCGCCGGCGCTGGCGCCGTACTTGGCCACCAAGGGCTCGATCACCGTCAACGGCGTGAGCCTGACCGTGAACGCGGTGTTCGACCGCCCCGAGGGCTGCGAATGCCACCTCAACCTGATCGGGCACACGCTCAGCCACACCACGCTGGGCCAGTTGCAGGCCGGCCAACCGGTCAACCTCGAAATCGACCTGATTGCGCGCTATGTGGCGCGCATGCTCAAAACCCCAGCATGAACACACCCAGCCCCGAACCGGTCGCCATTGCGCCCGTGGCCGAGATCGTTGCCGAGCTGCGCGCTGGCCGCATGGTGATCTTGGTCGATGAAGAAGACCGCGAAAACGAGGGCGACCTGGTGCTCGCCGCGGACCACGTCACGCCCGAGGCGATCAACTTCATGGCGCGCTTTGGCCGCGGCCTGATCTGCCTGACGCTCACGCGCGAGCGCTGCGAGCGGCTGCAACTGCCGCCCATGGTGGCGCGCAACGGCACCAAAATGGGCACGGCCTTTACGGTCTCGATCGAGGCCGCCGAGGGCGTGAGCACCGGCATTTCGGCCGCCGACCGCGCGCGCACCGTGCAAGCCGCCGTGGCCCCCGAGGCGCGCCCGGCCGACCTGGTGCAGCCGGGCCACATCTTCCCGCTGCAAGCCGTGGATGGCGGCGTGCTGCTGCGCGCTGGCCACACCGAAGCCGGCTGCGACCTCGCCGCGCTGGCCGGTTGCAGCCCTGCCGCCGTGATCTGCGAGATCATGAACGACGACGGCAGCATGGCGCGCCTGCCCGACCTGCAGCGCTTTGCGGCCGTGCATGGGCTCAAAATCGGCACCATCGCCGACCTGATCGAGCACCGCAGCCGCACCGAAAGCCTGGTGCAGCACATCGGCAGCCGCAGCCTGCTCACCGCCAGCGGCGAGTTCAGCGCGCACGCCTTTCGCGACCAGACCAGCCCGGCGCTGCATCTGGCGCTGGTCAAGGGCACTTGGGCGCCACAAGACGAGGTCTGCGTGCGCGTGCACGAGCCACTGAGCGTGCTCGATGCGCTCGAAGTCGGGCGCGCCATGCACTCGTGGTCGCTCGAGGCCAGCCTGCGCCACATGGACGCGCAGGGGCGCGGCGTGGTGGTGCTGCTCAACTGCGGCGAGAGCGCCGAGCAGCTGCTGGCGCAGTTTGAGGGCACGGCCCGCGCCACCCAAGCGCCCGAGCGCGGTCGCAGTGGGCTGGACTTGCGCACCTACGGCATCGGGGCGCAAATTTTGCGCCACTGCGGGGTGCACAAAATGCGCCTGCTGGGTGCGCCCCGGCGCATGCCGAGCATGACCGGCTACGGGCTGGAAGTGAGCGGTTTTTTGAACAAAGGACATTGAGATGCTGGGTGCAGACAAAGGCCGGGCCGCCGCGCTCGACGGCCAGGGCTTGCGCGTTGCGCTGGTGCAGGCGCGCTTCAACCTCGACGTGACCGACGCGCTGGCCCAAGCCTGCCGTGCCGAGTTGCTGCGCCTGGGCGTGACCCCCGAGCAGATCGAGCAGGTGCAAGTACCGGGCGCGCTCGAGCTGCCGCTGGCGCTGCAGGCGCTGGCCGCCAGCGGGCGCTTCGACGCGCTGGTGGCGCTGGGCTGCGTGATTCGGGGTGAAACCTACCACTTCGAGCTGGTCTGCAATGAGAGCGCTGCCGGCATCAGCCGGGTGGCGCTGGACCACCGCATTGCGCTGGCCAACGCCGTGCTGAGCACCGAAAACCTGCAGCAAGCGCAAGCGCGCCAAGTGGACAAAGGGGTGGACGCGGCCCGGGTGGCGGTGGAAATGGCGCGCTTGCTGCAGCAGTGGGGGCGCACATGACCGCCCCCGCGCATGCGGCGGTGGGCCCTGCAGCGGCCCCTGCTGCAGCCCCGGAGGCCCCCAAGCCGCGCAAGGCGGCCGACAAATCGGCGCGCACCCGGGCGCGCGAATTCGCCGTGCAGGCGCTCTATCAGCATCTGGTCGGGCGCAACGCCGCGGCCGAGATCGACGCCTTCACGCGCGAGCTCAGCGGCTTTCATAAGGCCGACAGCGTGCACTACGACGCGCTGCTGCACGGCTGCATCGCCAGCGCGCCCGCGCTCGACGCGGCGCTGGAGCCGCTGCTCGACCGGCCGTTGGTCGAGCTGTCGCCGATCGAGCACGCGGTGCTGTGGATCGGGGCCTACGAGCTGCAGCACTGCCTCGACGTGCCTTGGCGCGTGGTGCTCAACGAGTGCATCGAGCTGGCCAAATCTTTTGGCGGTACCGACGGCCACAAATACGTGAATGGCGTGCTCAACCAGCTGGCGCCGCAGTGGCGCAGCGCCGAGGTGCAGCGCGACGCCGCCCGCCCCAACCGCAGCCCTCAACCGGCGCCTGTGCGCCCGCTGCCGGCGCCATCCGCCTGAAGCTGCACAGCCATGTCACAACCCTTTCACTGGCCGGTGCGCGTCTATTGGGAAGACACCGACGCCGGCGGCATCGTTTTTTACGCCAATTACCTCAAGTTTTTCGAGCGCGCCCGCACCGAGTGGTTGCGCAGCCTCGGGCTGGAGCAGCAGCGCCTGCGCGAGCAGACCGGGGGCGTGTTCGTGGTCAGCGAGACCGCGCTGCGCTACCAGCGCCCGGCGCGGCTAGACGATTTGTTGCAAGTCAGTGCGCGCGTCACGGAACTCGGGCGCGCCACCCTGACACTTCACCAAGAGGCGCGCCTGTGGCCGCCGCAGCCTAGCCAAGCCGCCGCGCATGAGCCCACGGTGGCCGAGCTGCTGTGCGAGGCCACCATCCGCATCGGCTGGGTCGATGCCGCCACGCTCAGGCCGCTGCGGCTGCCGCCGGCCTTGGTCCATTTGCTGAATCAATCATGAAACCGGATTTTTCCGTCATCCAACTGATGCTCGAAGCCACCTGGGTGGTGCAGGCGGTGGTGCTGTTGCTCATCCTCGCCTCGATCCTGAGCTGGGCGGCGATTTTTCGCAAAGGTCTGCTGCTGCGCCGCGTGCAACGCCAAAGCGACGAGTTCGAGCGCGATTTCTGGTCTGGCGGCCAGCTCAACGAGCTCTACCAAGCGGCGCTGCAACGCGCTGCCGATGCCAGCCCGACCGAGCGCATCTTTGCCAGCGGCATGCGCGAGTTCCACAAGCTGCGCGACCGCCGCGTCAGCCAGCCCGACGCGTTGCTCGACGGCGCCCGCCGCGCCATGCGCGCCAGCCTGCAGCGCGAGGTCGATGCGCTCGAGGCCAATATGTCGTTCTTGGGCTCGGTGGGCTCGGTGGCGCCCTACGTGGGTTTGTTTGGCACCGTCTGGGGCATCATGCACGCCTTCACCGGCATCGGTGCCATGGCGCAAGTCACGTTGGCAGTGGTCGCGCCCGGCATCGCCGAAGCGCTGGTGGCCACCGCCATCAGCCTGTTTGCCGCCATCCCCGCCGTGGTGGCCTACAACCGCTTCGCGCACGACATCGACCGCGCCGCCAACCGCATGGAGAGCTTCATCGACGAGTTCTCCAACATCTTGCAGCGCAACGTCGCCGCCCAAGGCCAACCGGGCGCGTCGGTGCCGGTGGCCCCGGCGGTCGGGCGCTGAGCACACGGAGCGCCGCGCACCATGCCCGCCGTCGCCGCCCGTGGCCGAGGCCGCCGCACCATGAGCCAGATCAACATGGTGCCGTTCATCGACGTGATGTTGGTGCTGCTGATCATTTTTATGGTGACGGCCACGCTGATCGTCCCCGGCCAGATCGAGCTGCCCGGCGTCGGCCAAGCGGCGCGCCAGCCCGAGCGCTTCATCCACGTGGTGATCGACGCGCAAGGTCAGATCGAGTTGCGCGACAGCACCGCCACCGGCCCAGCGCAGGCGCTCACGCTGGAGCAGCTGCCGGCCCGGGTGCTGGCCCTGCAAGCCGCTGCCGCCACTGCGTCCGCTGATGCGGCGGATGCGGCCACAGCGCCCGCACCCGCAGCGGCACCGGTGATCATCAGCGCCGACCGCAGCCTGCGCTACGAAACGGTGATCGAGGCCATGGACGCGCTGCAGCGCGCCGGGGTGGCGCGCATCGGGCTGGCCGTGCAAGAAGCCACGCCCTGAACACCGCCTCTGAAAACCCCCTGAGCACAGCCTGACCGCGCGGGATGCACGCAACCCCACCCGACCTCAACCCCCCGGCCCCCGGCCGCTGGCGCCTGCCGCTGGCGCTGGCGCTGGCGATACACGCGCTGCTGCTGCTGGCCTTGAGCGCCAGCGTGAGCTGGCAGCAAGAGCCCAGCGTGCAGGTGGTGCAGGCCGAGCTGTGGGCGCAGCTGCCGCAGGCGGCTGTGGCGCCAGCCGCGCCAGCGCCCGTCCCGGCCCCACCTGCGGCCCCATCCGCGCCCGAGCCACCGGTGCCACCTCTGCCGCCCGCGCCTGCACCCACGCCGCCCCAGGTTCGTATACCGGCCCCGGCGCCTGCGCCCAACCCGGCGGCCATCGCACTCGAGCAGCAGCGCGAGCGCGAGCGGCTCGAGCAGCGCCAGCAACAACAACGCGCCGCCGAGCAAGCGCGCCAGCAGCGCGAACTGGAAGCCCAGCTCGAGGCCGAGCGCCAGCGCAACATCGAGCGCATCATGGGCCGGGCGGCGACTGCGGCGCCGGCTGCGCCCGCTGCACCCGGTACAGCCACCGTTGCAGCCGGCCCCTCACCCGGCTACGCCAACCGCTTGGCGGCGGCGATACGGCCGAACATCGTTTTCACCGATATCCTCAGCGCCAATCCGCGCGCTGAGGTCGAGTTGCGCGCGCTGCCCGATGGCACCATCCTGAGCGCCCGCTTGCTGCAATCGAGCGGCCATGCCGGCTGGGATGCGGCGGTGTTGCGGGCGATCGAACGCACGGGGCGCCTGCCCCGCGACGTCGATGGCCGCGTGCCTAGCGTGCTCATCTTGGGCTTTAGGCCGCAAGACTGAGGGTCTGGGCGCAACGATGTTATGGGGGTGGGCTCGTATCGGCCAAACCGTGGCGCTGCATCCAGTAACGCAGCTTGGCCAAGGTCCAGCCGAGCTGGCGCGCGGTGCGCGACTGGTTCCAGCGGTGCTGGTTCAGCCAAGCCTGCAGTTGCTCGCGGGTGGGGGCGTGTTCGTCGGGGCTTTCTGCGGGTGCTGCAGCCGCCGCAGTTGCCGTGGGTAAGGCGCTGGGTGGCGGCGTCCCGACGGCCTCGACCTCTAGCACGGGGCCGGGGTGCAGCGCCAGCGCGCGCTCGAGCAGATTTTCCAGTTCGCGCACGTTGCCAGGGAACGGGTGGCGGGCCAGGCGCGCCAACGCCGCTGCGCTGAGCACCGGGGTGCTGTGGTGGCCGCTGCGTTCGCTCAGGCGCTGCAGCAGCACGGCGGCCAGTTCGGGCAGGTCGGCAAGGCGCTCGCGCAACGGCGGCAAGTGCAGGTCGATGACGTTGAGGCGGTAATACAGGTCTTGCCGGAAGCGCCCTTCGCGCACGGCCACCGCCAGGTCGAGGTGGGTGGCGCTGACCAGCCGCACATCGGTGGCTTCGTCGTCGGTGGCGCCGAGGCTGCGCACGCGCCGCTCTTGCACCGCACGCAGCAGCTTGACTTGCATGGCCAGCGGCAGATCGCCGATTTCATCCAAAAACAAGGTGCCGCCTGCCGCCGCCTGAAAGTAGCCCTCGCGGTGCGCGTTGGCGCCGGTATAGGCACCTTTGCGCACGCCAAAGAATTCGGCTTCGAGCAGGGTGTCGGGGATGGCGCCGCAGTTGACGGCGACGAAGGGCCCGCCAGCGCGGTGGCTGCAGCGGTGCAGCGCGCGCGCCACCAGCTCTTTGCCAGTGCCCGATTCGCCCAGCACCAGCACCGGCGCCATGCTGCGCGCCACCCGCTGCACGCGCTCGCGCAGCGCGCACATGGCGGGGCTGGAGCCTACCAGCGGTGCCAGGGCGGGGTCGGTCGCCACCGATTTTTCACCCTGGTCGTCGCTGGGCCCAGCAGCGGGGGCCGGGCTGGGCCGGGGTTCGTCAGTCGCAGGCTCCGATTCCTCACCCCGGCCCAGCCCAGCCCCCGCTGCAGGCTGGGGCGCAACGGCGTTGCAGGGCGGCAGCGCGGCTTGCAGGGCGTTGGCCACGGCGGCGCGCAACTGTGCCGGCTCGACCGGCTTGGTCAGGTAGTCGAAGGCGCCGGCCTTGAGCGCTTGCACCGCGTTCTCGGCCGAGCCGTAGGCGGTGACGACGATGGTTTTTTCTGCGCGTCCCGCCTGGGCCAGTTCGCGCACCAGCTCCAGCCCCAAGCCGTCGGGCAAGCGCATGTCGGTGATCAGGACATCAAAATGCTGTGTGGCTAGCAGCGCGCGCGCCTGTGCCAGATCGCTGGCCGCGGCGACCCGGTGCCCGCTTTTGCTCAACGTCAGCTCGTAGAGCGTGAGCAGGTCGGGTTCGTCATCGACGACCAGCAGATGGGGTTGGGTGCTCGGTGGGGGCAGTTTCATTTCAGACGCTGGGGTGCTGGGGTGGCGCGGCCGCATGCACCACGACCAGCGGTTTGAGCAGCAGGTGGCGCATCTCGAGCAAGCGGTTGATGATCGACGCCGTGAGCACATGGCCGCTGCGCAGGATGAGCTTGTGTTCTTCGTTCAAAATCGGCGCGGCCAGCACCATGCCGGCTTCTAGGCCCTCCAGCGCCAAGGCGCGGCCGCTCGGGTGTTCGGGCGTTGCGGTGCGGGCTGGGGTGTCGCGCAGGATCGAGGCCGACAGGGGCGAGTCGGCAGGGGGTTCGGCGGCGCTCAGGCCCAGATAGTGGACGGCAGGCTGGGCAATGAAGGCTTCGGTCAGCGCTTGTTCGATGGCTTCTTGCAAGGCAAAGGCGCTGGCTGGCTTGGCGAGGTAGCCATTGATGTCGAGCGCAATCGACTGCAGCACCAGGTCTTCCTCGGCGTGCGACGACAGCAGCACGATGCGCGTCTGCGGCCCAGCCGGGGTTTGGCGCGAACGGATCAGGCGCACCAGCTCCAGTCCGCTGGACTGGCCCAGATCGACGTCGGTGATCACCAGCCCATAGCGGGCGTACTCGAGGCAATGCAGGGCCTGTTCGACGCTGGCCGCGGTCTCGACGCGCCCGAGCCGCAACTGGCGCAGCAGTTCGGCATAGGTGGCGCGCTGGAAGTCTTCGTCTTCGACCAGCAGAATGTCAACCTCAGGCGCACTGGACGTGCGCCGTTTGAGGCTGCCGGGGTGCCAGCGCGCCACCCAGTCGGGCAGGGCTTCGGCCGGCATGGGCTTGGCGATCAGGTAGCCTTGGGCGATGTCGCAGCCCATGGCCTTGAGCATTTCCCACTGCTGGGGGGTTTCGATGCCTTCGGCGGTGCTCTTGAGCTTGAGTTTGCGCGCGATATCGAGGCTGGACTCGACCACGATGCGTGTGGTTTCGTGCTGGACCGCCGTTCTGACGAAAGATTGGTCGATCTTGAGTTCGGTAAACGGCACCCGGGTCAGTTGCTGCAGCGCCGAGTAGCCGGTGCCGTAGTCGTCGATCGACAGCCCGAAGCCGCGCAGGCGCAGCCGCGTCAGGTTTTCTAGGCTGGGCCCGACGGCTTGCATGGCCGCCGATTCGGTCACTTCTAGGATCATGCTGCTGAGCGGAAACCCGTGTTTGGACACGACTTCGACGATGCGCTCGGCCAGTTCGACACGGCCCAGCGAGCTGAGCGAGAGGTTGACCGACAGCGTCAGTGCCAGACCACGCTGGTGCCAGGTTTGGCCTATGGCGGCCGATTGGGACAGCACGATCCACGTCAGGTGGTCCATCAGGCCGTGGCTTTCGACCGCAGCCAGAAACGCCCCCGGTGCCAGCAGACCGCGGTGTGGGTGGTTCCAGCGCACCAGCGCCTCGACGCCGACGACGCGGCCGCTGTCCATCTCGACCTTGGGTTGAAAGTAGGGCACGAACTCGCCTTTTTTCAGGCCCGCGGCGATTTCATCGCGCTCGACCGCGGGTGCCGCCGCGTTGGCAGGGCGTGGCTTGTGGAGCGCAGACGCTTGGTGGAGCGCCAGCAAGTCGAGCAGCTTGCTGCGCGAGGGCGGTTTGGCCATGTCACCCAAGATCGGCAAGCGGTAGGCTTGGGCCATGGCAAAGACCGAATCGCGCATGGCGGCGTCGAGCTGGCTGACCAGTATGATCGACGGCAGGCTGGGCAAGCCGGCCATTTGCCGCAACAGGGCCATGCCGTCCATCTCGGGCAGGTCGAGGTCGCAGAGCAGGACGTCGGTCGGTGGCGACTGGGCCTGCAACATCTCGAGCGCGGCCCGCCCGTGTTCGGCTTGCGTGATGTGGCGCGCCCCGATGCGCGTCAGCAGGGCCACCAAGCTGGCGCGCTGCGTGGGCTCGTCTTCGACGATCATGAAGCGCAGTCGCTCGATCTCAGATTGGTTCATGCTTGATTTCCCTGGCTGCAGTAGTGGCTATTGTGCATCCAGATCTAAGTCGGCAGCTCGGGTTCGAGTTGAGCCGCCGCCTCTTTCCAAGCCGCCAGCGCCGCTTCGATGGCGTTCCAGTCCTGTTCCTTGGCCGCCTGCTCCAGCGCCAAGCTGGCGTTGCCCAGCGGGTCGGCGCCGATCATCAGCGCCGCGCCCCGGATGCGGTGCGCCAAGTGCGCCAGCGCGGCGGCATCGCGGGCTGCGGCCGCACGCCAGAGGGCTTCGGCGTCGGCTTGGTGCGCGGCCCGAAAGCGCAGCAGCAGCGTGCGCTCCAGCGCCAGATCGCCACCCGACAGTTCGCGCAGGGCCCCGCGCCTGAGCGCTGGCGGTTGCGTGGGCGCTTGCGCAGGTGGGGCAGTTGGGCCATCGGCTGCTGTGGAATCCGCAGGCGCGGCGGCGCCGTCAGCTTGTGGCGCGTCCTGGGGCAGCAACTGCTCGAGCTTTTGTTGCAGCAACAGCAGGTTGCTCGGTTTGACCAAGATGTCGTCGGCGCCGGCGGCGGCGCAGTCGGCGCTGGAGTCATACAGGGCGTTGGCGGTCCAGGCCAGTATGGACAGGCGCACGCGGCCCGTGGCCGCTTCGCGGCGGCGGATCTCGCGCATCAGCTGGTAGCCGTCCATGTCGGGCATGTGGCAGTCGGTGATCAACAGGCCGTAGCGCTCGCACTCCCACAGGCGCAAGGCCTCATGGCCGTCGTTGGCTTGGTCCGAGGCGTAGCCCAGCGTCTGCAGTTGCGCGCTCAGCAGGTCGCGGTTGCTCGGGTGGTCATCGACCAGCAGCACCAGGCGCCCGGCAGCGCGCTCCCGCGCCCGGTCGGCGGGCGTGAAGGCGCAGGCGGCAGGTGCGCTACCGCGCCTGGGCTGCCACGCAGCGGCCGGGCTGGCTTGCAGCTCCCCGGCGCTCAGGATGGGCAAGTCCAGCGTCAGGCTCAGGGTCGTGCCCACGCCCGGCGTGCTCTGTAGTTCGAGCTCGCCGTGCATCAGGTCGGCGAGGCGGCGGCAAATCGCCAGCCCCAAGCCGCTGCCGCCATAGCGCCGCGTGGTTTGCGCATCGCCTTGGGAAAAGGGTTGGAACAGCGTGGCCTGGACTGCGGGCGCGATGCCGATGCCGGTGTCGGTCACCGACAGGCGCACGCGCTCGGTGGCGCCTTGGAGCTGCACGCGTTCCGCTTTGAGCGTGACTTGGCCGGCGTGGGTGAACTTGACGGCGTTGGAGAGCAGGTTGTTCAGGATTTGGTGCAGCCGCAAGCGGTCGGTCAGCAGCAGCGGGCTGAGCTGGGGGTCCACCCAGTGCAACAGGCGCACGCCTTTGCTCGAGGACAATTTGCGAAAGCTGTCGGCGCTGAGCTCGATCAGTTCGCTGATTGAGGTCGGCTCGGGGTGGATTTCGAGCTTGCCAGCCTCGATCCTAGAGAAGTCCAGAATGTCGTCGATGATATGCAGCAGCGCCTGGCCCGATTGCAGCGCCACGCCGAGCATGCGCTGGGCTTCGTGGTCCAGCGCGCGCAGGCCGAGCAGCTCCAGCATGCCGAACAGGGCATTGAGCGGGGTGCGTATCTCGTGGCTCATGGTGGCCAAGAATATGTCTTTGACTTGCGACAGGCGCTGCGCCTCCAGGCGCGCCAGTTCCAGTTCGGCAGTGCGCTCGGTCACGCGCCGCTCTAGGCTGTGGTTCAAGGCCTCGATGGCGTCGGCGTCGCGCTGGCGCTCGATCGCCAGCCCAGTCAGGCGCGACCAGTCGTCTAGGTACTCGAGCTCAGACGCGGTCGGCGTGCGCGGGCTGCGGTAATAGACGGCGAAGGCACCCAAGACTTGGGTGCTGCCGCTGCGCACCGGGGTGGACCAGCAGGCCCGCAGCCCCAGTGGCAGGGCCAGAGCGGCGAAATCGGCCCACAGCGGGTCGGTGCCGATGTCGCTGACGATCACCTGCTGGTTCCGGTGCAACGCGGTGCCGCACGAGCCCACTTGCGCTCCGATCTGCAGCCCATCGATGGCACGCACAAACTCGGCCGGCAGGCTGGGTGCGGCGCCGTGGTGCAGGTGCACACCTTCGGGGTCGAACAGCAGGATCGAGCACAGCGCGTCGGGCATCAGCGCCTCGACTTCGTGCGCAATGGTCTCGAGCACCGCGCTCAGGGGCTGGTTGCTGCTGATGGCGTCGAGCACGTGGTTTTCGGCCTGCTGCCGCCGCTGCTTCTGCTGCAGTTGCGCCGTGCGCTCGCGCACGCGCTGCTCCAGCAGTTCGTTTTGGCTGCGCAGCGCGCGCGCTGCGGCGCGCTCGAGGCTGACGTCGCGCAACACCAGCACCACGCCGCTGGTCTGCTGCTCGGCGCCCCGTATGGGGGCGGCGGTGGTGGTGATCGGCCATTCGTGGCCGTCGCGCCCCAGCAGCAGCCGGTGGTTGCTCAGCCCAACGCTGCTGCCGCTGCTCAGTACCTGTGCAACCGGCAAATCGACCGCCGCGCGGCTGTGCTCGTCGATGAGGTGCAACACAGTGGCCAGGGGCTGGCCTTGGGCGGCGGCGAAACCCCAGCCGCTGAGGCGTTCGGCGACGGGGTTCATCAGGCTGACGCGGCCCTGGGTGTCGGTCGCCACCACCGCGTCGCCGATCGAGTTCAGCGTCGTCGCCAGCGTTTGCTCGCTGGCCGCCAGCGCGCGCCGGCCGGCCTCATTGGCGCGCAGTTGGCGCCGAATGAACCAGAAGGTGGTCAGCAGCAGGGCGGCGATCAGCAGCGCGAGCAGGGCGTAGGCATAGGCGTTGATCGCTTGGGCGCGGTCATGCTTGGTCTGGTGCGTGCGCAGCAGGCGCTGCTCGTGGGCCTCCATCGTATCCAGCAATTCCGCCAAGCGTACCCTAGTCTGGAGCATCGGTGTGTCGTCACTGTAGCGGCGCGCCGCCAGTTCACCCGCGCTCAGGCGCAGTTCGATGATGCGCTCCGACATGGCGCGCCGTTGATCGAGCAGCTCGCGGATCTGATGCCAGACCTCTTGCTGTGCGGCATTGCCCTGCGTCAGTTCCCGCAGCCTTTGGAGTGCTTGGCCACGGTGCACCCGATGGACGTCGAGGTGGGGCAGCAGCGTCTGGTCACCCGTGATGATGAAGTTTTGCCGCTTGACGTCGATGTGCAGGGTGTGCACATTGATTGCGTTCAGGGTATCGAGCACCTCTTGGGCGTGCTCCACCTGCTTCTCCAAGGTCTGCGCGTGGCGCGTGAGCTGCAAGGCGGTGTAGGCCAGCACCAGCAGCACCAGCACCACGCCGGCAAAAATGAGCGTGATTTTGCTCTCAAACGGTGTACTAGGTTTCATGATATGCATAGTTAAGTCAAATTTAGCAGGCTAAAGGGCGCAGCATACGCCTTATGGCCCGCCAGCGCTGGCCGGGGCAGCAAAGCGCAGCACAAAGGCATGGCCTTGGGACTCGGCGCGGTCGGCGCGCCAGTAGTCGAGTTGGGCCCCGTGGCGCTGGCACAACTGGCGCGCCAGGTACAGCCCGAGCCCGCTGGAGCGGCTGTGCGAGGAGTTGAAGGGCTCGAACAGGTGCGCTTCGACCTCGGCCGGCATCGGTGGGCCGGGGTTCCAGGCCTCGAGCTGTACGCCCTCGCTGCCGTGCCGGGTGGCGAGCTGCAGTGGCTGCGGGCTGTCGGCGGCATGGCGCAGCGCGTTGTCGAGCAGGTTGACCAACACCCGGCGCAGGTGCTCGGCCTCGAAGGCGACCGTGGCTTGGGGGGCGCCGGGCAGCCATTCGAGCTGGGCCTGCGGGTTGAGCGCCAGCCACTCGGCCAGCAGGGCGGCGACGGTCGGGTCCAAGCTCAAGCTCGGGCTGCTGCCGTCGGGGCGCAGCGGTTGCCGGGCCAGCTCCAGAATGTCATCGACGGTGCGGCTCAGGCGTTTGGCGTTGTGCCCGATCATCAGGCTCAGGCGTTGCTGCGCCGGCTGCAGGGCTTCTTCGGCCAGCAGCGCGTTGGCTTGGCTGATGGCGGCCAGCGGGTTGCGGATTTCGTGCGCCACCGCCGCCGACACCCGGCCCATGGCCGCGAGCTTTTCGGTGCGGATGCGGGCCTCGATGTCGCGCAGGCTTTCCATAAATATGACGCAGGTGGGCTGCGCTGGGCTGCCCGGCGCCGGCCAGTTGAGGTGGGCGCGCAGCTGCACCTGCAGGGGCTCCCCGCTTGGCCTCGGTAGGCGCATGGTGCAGCTCGTGTGGCTGCCCTGTAAAAGCAGGGCGCGGGCCCAACTCGACAGCAAGGGCCAAGCCGGCAGGGTGGGCAAAAGCGGGTAGGGTGGCTGCTCGCCGGCCGCGCCCAGCATGGCGCAAGCGGCCGGGTTGGCGTGCCAGATCTGGCCGCGCGCATCGATCACCAGCACGCCCTCGCTCAGTCCGGTGGCGATGATCTGGTTCACCTGCGCCTGCGCGTCGGCCATGGCGCGGTGGCTGCTGGCTTGGGCTTGCTCGCGCCCCAAGCGCTGCGCCAGCTGGTGCACCAGCAGTGCCACCAAGAACAAGCCCGCGCCGCTGATGGCGCCTTGGGCATAGGTGGCGGCGTGCTGCGGCCGCAGCAGCTCTCCGGCCACGGCATCGAACAACAACACCAGGGTGGCAAAGGCCGCGCTGCCCAGTGCCAGCCGCAGCGGCCCGAGCACCGCCGCGAGCAACACCGGCAGCACAAACAGCGGCATGTAGTTCACGCTGCCGCCGTGTGTCCATTGCAGCAGGCCAAAAAAAGCCAGATCGACCCACAGGGTCAGCAGCCAGCCCGGGGCCCAGAACGAATCGGCTTGGGCCGGGTGGCTCCAGCGCAGCACGGCAGCGGTAGAAACGAGGTAGGCTGCGCACAGCAGCAGCAGCCACAGCGGCGCCTGGCCCTGGGCTTGGGCCCAAGCCAGCCAAGCCAGCAATCCGAGGGCCACCAGCAGCCGCGCCGCCATGAAGTAACGCCACAGCCGGGCACTCGATTCGGTCGTGGTCTCGAAGTTGAACGCGCTGGGCACAGGCGGTTCAGGGGCCGGCACAAACCAGGTCGGGGCAAAACCCGTAGCGTCAGCCGCCGCGCTGGCTTTAGCCTTCGACGCGCTGGCGGTGTTCGTGGTCACAGTAGTGCCCCAGCGCCCCTGGGGTGGCCTCGCTCAGCGGCAGGTGCAGGCCGCAGTGGTGGCACTGCACCATCTGGACCGGGGCGGCCAGAGTCTGTTCCTGCTGTTTGCGTGCCGCCGCTTGCGCCTGCGCCGCCTGGTGTTGCTCACGCTCGCGCAGGCGCTGGCGCCGCTTGTGGCGCCAGATGAAAAACGCCAGCACCAGCACCAGCGCGACCAAGGCGTACTTCATACCGGCACCCGCTGCAACAGCACTTCGAGCACGAAGCGCGAACCCACATAGCCCAGCAGCAGCAGGCCCGCTGCCAGGTAGAGCATGCGCGCCGCACGCCAACCCCGCCAGCCGTAGCGCCAGCGCCCCAGCAGCAGCACCCCCAGCACAACCCAGGATAGCAGGGTAAAAACGGTCTTGTGCGTCCAAGCCCAGCCGCTGGCGTGCAGCAGCCACGAGAAATAAACCCCGGCAAACAAGGTGAGGGTGAGCAACGCAAAGGCGGCACCGACGAAGCGAAAGGTGATGCGCTCAAGCATCAGCAGCGGCAGGGCCTGGCTGGAGGGCTGGCCGCTGCGCATCTGCTGCTCGCTGCGTTGCATCATCCAGGCGTGTGCCACCGCCACGCCCAGCAAACCGTAAGAGGCCACACCAAAGGCCCAGTGCAGCGGCAGCCAGCCCGAGAGCAGGGCAGGGTAAGTCTGCCCCGGAAACAGCAGCGCCAGCAACACCGCTGGGGCGCCCAGGCCGGCCAAAGTCCAGCGCGTGGCCAGTTGCGGGTAGAGCCGGGTTTCGATTGCATACACCGTGAGCACCAGCCAAGCCGTGACCGACAGCGTGGTGGCAAAGCCAAAGCGCGCCGGTGTGACGGCGAGCGCCGCCAGCAGCGCCAGCCCATGCAGCAACCACACCGCCAGCATCAGGCCGCTGGTGGGTCCACGCCCGAGCCGCTGCGAGCCCCAGGCCAGCACGAGGTAGCCCAGCGCCGCACCCACCGCGGGCGCAGTGCTCCACCAAGGGCTTGTGGCGAGTATCATGCTCGGAGTTTAAACCCAGCCCACGATTGCCCGCATGGCCTCAGCCCTTACCGAAAAACTCTCACGCCTGGTCAAAGAGCTGCGCGGCCAGGCGCGCATCACCGAAGACAACGTTGCCGACATGCTGCGCGAGGTGCGGCTGGCGCTGCTCGAGGCCGACGTGGCCCTGCCGGTGGTGCGCGACTTCATCGCCCGCGTCAAGGCCAAAGCGCTGGGCGCCGAGGTGGTGGGTTCGCTCACGCCGGGGCAGGCGCTGGTGGGCATCATCCACAAAGAACTCGCGGCCACCATGGGCGCCGATACGGCCGGCGAGCTCAATCTGGCGGCGCAACCGCCGGCGGTGGTGCTCATGGCCGGTTTGCAAGGCGCGGGCAAGACCACCAGCACCGCCAAGCTGGCGCGCCACCTGATCGAGCGGCGCAAAAAGAAAGTGCTCACGGTCTCGGGCGACGTCTATCGCCCCGCCGCCATCGAGCAGCTCAAGACCGTGACGGCGCAGGCCGGCGCCGAGTGGTTCCCGAGCACGCCCGAGCAGAAACCGCTCGACATCGCCCTTGCCGCGCTCGACTACGCGCGCAAACACCACTTTGATGTGCTGCTGGTTGACACCGCCGGCCGGCTAGCCATCGACGCCGTCTTGATGGCCGAAATCCAGGCCCTGCACGCCGCGCTCAAACCCATCGAAACCCTGTTCGTGGTCGATGCCATGCAGGGCCAAGACGCGGTCAACACCGCGCGCGCCTTCAAAGACGCGCTGCCGCTCACCGGCATCGTGCTCACCAAACTCGATGGCGACGCCCGCGGCGGCGCGGCGCTGTCGGTGCGCGCCGTGACCGGGGTGCCAATCAAGTTTGCCGGCGTGAGCGAAAAGCTCGACGGCCTCGAGGCCTTCGACGCCGAGCGCCACGCCGGCCGCATTTTGGGCATGGGCGACATCGTGGCGCTGGTCGAGCAGGTCACGGCCGGGGTCGATGTGGCGCAGGCGCAGGCCTTTGCCGCCAAGGTCAAGAGCGGCGCCAGCTTCACGCTCGAAGATTTTCTGGAGCAGATCCGGCAGATGAAAAAAATGGGCGGCCTGGCGGGCCTGATCGACAAACTGCCCAGCCAGCTCTCGGCCAAAGCCGGTGTCGCCGACATGGACCGGGCCGACAAAGAGGTGCGGCGCAAAGAAGGCATCATCTGCAGCATGACAGCGGCAGAACGGCGCAAGCCCGAACTCATCAAAGCCACACGCAAGCGCCGCATCGCCGCCGGGGCCGGGGTGCAGGTGCAGGAAGTGAACCGGCTGCTCAAGGAGTTCGAGCAGATGCAGGGCATGATGAAAAAAATGAAAGGCGGCGGCCTGATGAAGATGATGAAGCAGTTGGGCGGCATGGGCGGCGGCGGGCTGGGCGGCATGGGCCTGCCCAAGTTTCCGGGGCAGCGCGGCTAGGCGGCACCACCACAGGAGCGGCTTTGGATCCCAATCTGGCGGCAACGATGGCAGGCGGTGGCTGGGGCACCCTGTTGTGGGCCGAGGCGCTGCTGGGCGCGCTGGCCTTGGCGCTGGCGCTGGCCATGCGGCCTTGGCGGCTGCTCGCCGGCGGGGCGCTGATCTCGCCCGTGCTGGGCACCTTGGCCTTGCTGCCGGCCTTGTGGCTGGTGCCGCAGCACCTGCCGGTCGGGCTGCCGGTGCAGTTTTCTGGCGCCTGCTTGGTGCTTTTGATGCTGGGCTGGCCGCTGGCTGTGCCGGTGCTGGCGCTGGTGGGGGTGCTGGTATGGCTGCTGGGCGACGCTGGCGCAGCCAGTGCGCTGTCGCAGTGGTTCTGGATGGGGCTGGTGCCGGCAACGCTGGCGTTTTTCATCGGTGCCGCCATCCGGCACTGGCTGCCGCCACACATCTTCATCTACACCTTGGGGCGCGGTTTTTTGGGCACGGCGCTGGCGGTGTTCGTGGCCGGGGTGCTGTTTGAGCTCGCACACACCATGACCGGTTCGCACGATTTTGTGCAAGCCGTGGTGGCGCGCTGGCTCATGGCCTGGGGAGACGCCTTTATCACCGGCATGCTGGTGGCGGTGTTTGTGGCCTTCGCGCCGCAGTGGCTGGCCACGTGGTCGGATGCGCGCTATTTGCATCCCCCAAGCAACAACAAGCCCTAGATTCCCTGCCTGCCCCTTCGAGGACGCCCGCCATGAACCCCTCTTTGCTCTCGCAGCGCTTGCTGGCCCTGTTTGCGGCCGCTGCGCTGGTGTTCAACTTTCCGCTCATCGCCTTGTGGGACAGCAGCGTCAAGTGGTGGGGCATTCCGCTGTTTGCGCTGGCCATGTTCACGCTCTGGGCGCTGCTGATCGCGCTGCTGGCCTGGCTGGTCGAGCGCAGCCCCGACTAGGCTGCATCCCCTCAGCCACACGCCAGCCCAAGCGCCCGCCGCCCCACCCAGCCCCAGAGCCCAGGCCCCGCCCACCTCCTAAAAACTGGCCCCACGCCCCATGTCGCCCCTGCTGGTCATCGCGGTTGCCACGGCGTATATGCTGCTGCTGTTTGCGCTCGCTTTTTACGGCGACCGGCGCGCGGCCCAGGGGCGCTCCTTGGTCGGCAGTGCCTGGGTCTATGCGCTGTCGCTCGCGGTCTATTGCACCGCTTGGACCTACTTTGGTAGCATCGGCCGCGCCGCCACCGATGGCCTGTGGTTTTTGCCCATTTATCTGGGGCCGACGCTGGCCATGATCTTGGGTTGGGTGGTGGTGCGCAAGATGATCCGCATCGCCAAGACCTACCGCATCAGTTCGATCGCCGATTTCATCTCGAGCCGCTACGGCAAAAGCCCGGGGCTGGCGGCGGTGGTCACGCTCATCATGGTGGTCGGCATCGTGCCGTACATCGCCTTGCAGCTCAAGGGCATTTCGATCGCCTACGGGGTGCTGACGACGCCGCTGGGCCAGCCCCTGCCCGAGCCGCAGCTCTGGTGGCTCGACGGCACCTTTTACCTGGCGCTGGCGCTGGCCGGTTTTACCATCGTCTTTGGTGCGCGCCAGCTCGACAGCAGCGAGCGCCACGAGGGCTTGGTGGCGGCGATTGCGCTCGAGTCGCTGGTCAAGCTGCTGGCCTTCGTGGCCGTGGGCCTGTTCGTGAGCTTCGTGCTCTTTGACGGCGTGGGCGACATCTTTGCCCGCGCCGCCGCCGTACCCGAAATGGCTGGGTTGTTGGAGCTGGGCGATGTGGGCGATTTTGCCTACGCCCAGTGGTTTACGCTCACGCTGCTGGCGCTGCTGTCAGTGTTGTTGCTGCCGCGCCAGTTTCAGGTCATGGTGGTGGAAAACGTCGATGAGCGCCACCTCAAGCGCGCGGTCTGGGTGTTTCCGCTCTACCTGTTGCTCATCAACCTGTTTGTGCTGCCCATCGCCTTGGGCGGCATGCTCTACTTTGGCCCCCAGCCCGGCATGGCGGTGCACCCCGAGACCTTTGTGCTCGCGCTGCCGCTGGCCGAGGGCTGGCTGTGGCTGGTGCTGCTGGCTTTCATCGGCGGATTTTCGGCGGCCACCGGCATGGTGATCGTCGATGGCATTGCGGTCTCGACCATGATCAGCAACAACCTGGCCGCGCCGCTGCTGCTGCGGCTGCAGGCGCGCCTGGGGCTGGCGCTGGACTTCAAGCGCTGGCTGCTCAACATCCGGCGTGGCGCAATCGTGGGGATTTTGCTGCTGGGTTACCTTTACTTCTATCTCGCCGGCGACGCCTACGCGCTCATGGGCATCGGGCTGATCAGTTTTGCCGCCGTGGCCCAGTTTGCGCCGGCGCTGTTTGGCGGCATGTACTGGAAGGGCGGCACCCGGCACGGCGCGCTGGCCGGCTTGTTGCTCGGCTTTGCGCTCTGGTGCTATACGCTGATGCTGCCTTCGCTGGCCAAATCGGGCTGGCTCGACGACGGCTTTTTGCTCCACGGCCCGTGGGGCCTGGCCTGGCTCAAGCCCGAAGCGCTGTTTGGCCTGAGCGGGTTGGACCACCTCACGCACGCGGTGTTCTGGAGCCTGCTGGCCAATGTGGGCGCGTATGTGCTGGTCTCGCTCTGGCGCAGCCCGTCGGCGCAAGAGACCAGCCAGGCGCTGTTGTTTGTCGATGTGTTTGAGCGCACCGCCAGCACCCAGCCGGTGTTCTGGCGCGGGCAGGCGCGGCTGGCCGATTTGCTGGCGCTGCTGGAGCGCATTTTGGGCCCCGAGCGCGCCGGCAGCGGCTTGGCCGAGTACGCGCAGCAGCGCGGCGTGGCCCGCATCGAGCAGTTGCCCGCCGATGCGCTGCTGGTGCAGCAAGTGGAAACCCTGCTCGCCGGCGCCATCGGCAGCGCCTCGGCGCACGCCATGGTGGCTTCGGTGGTGCAGGCCGAAGCGCTCGAGGTGGCCGACGTGCTTGACATCTTGGACGAAACGAACCGGCTGCGCCTGCACTCGCAGGAGCTGGAGCAAAAATCGCGTTCGCTCGAACGCGCCACCGCCGAGCTGCGCGCCGCCAACGAGCAGTTGCAGGGGCTGGACCGGATGAAGGACGAGTTCATGTCGGCCGTCACGCACGAGCTGCGCACGCCCCTGACCGCGATCCGCACCCTGTCGGAGCTGATGCGCGACGACCCCGAGCTCGCACCCGAGCAGCGCCAGCAGTTCATCGGCATCATCGTGGCCGAGACCGAGCGCCTGAGCCGCTTGGTCAACCAGGTGCTCGACATGGCCAAGATCGAAGCCGGCCACGCCGACTGGCGGCACTGCGCGGTGGAGCTGGCGCCGCTGCTGCGCCAGTCGTGCCAGACCACGGCCGAGCTGCTGCGCGACAAGGGCACCGAATTGCTGCTGGAGCTGCCCGAAGCGGGCGCGCCGCCGCTGTGGGTGCAGGCCGACCCGGACCGGCTGACGCAAGTCATGCTCAACCTGATCAGCAACGCGGCCAAGTTCGTGCCCACACCCGGCGGGCGCATCGTGGTGCGGCTGGAGCCGCGCGGCAGCACGGCGGTGGTCACGGTGCAAGACAACGGCCCCGGCGTGCCGCTAGACGACCAGCAGCGCGTGTTCGAGCGCTTTCGCCAAGGCAGCGACGGCCAGGGGCGGTTGCGCGGAACCGGGCTGGGGCTGCCGATCAGCCGCCAGATCATCGAACACTGCGGCGGCCGCTTGTGGCTGCGCAGCACGCCGGGGCACGGGGCGTGTTTTGGCTTCGATTTGCCGCTGCGCCCGAGCTGAAGCGGCAGCGCGGCCGGCGGCCACAGGCTGGCGCGGCTATGGGGTGTGTGCAAAGCGCGCGCGTGCAAACCAACTGCAAAACCGCCCGTTTCGGCGGCACAATCGGCTTGAGGAGACTAAAACCATGGCGCACACCCTGTTGCTCGTCGACGATGAGCCCAACATTCTGATTTCACTCGAATTTCTGATGAAACGCGAGGGCTACCAGGTGCTGCTGGCGCGCGACGGAGTCGAGGCGCTGGAGCTGTTGGCGCAGCATCGGCCCGACCTGATTTTGCTCGACGTGATGATGCCGCGCAAAAACGGCTTCGAAGTCTGCCAAGAGCTGCGCGCCAACGACGCCTTCAAATCCATCCGCATCCTCATGCTCACCGCCAAGGGCCGCGACACCGACGTCGCCAAAGGGCTGGCGCTGGG
Organism: Serpentinimonas maccroryi; assembly: GCF_000828915.1. Taxonomy (NCBI): domain Bacteria; kingdom Pseudomonadati; phylum Pseudomonadota; class Betaproteobacteria; order Burkholderiales; family Comamonadaceae; genus Serpentinimonas; species Serpentinimonas maccroryi. Next base: position 1,584,565 of record NZ_AP014569.1, on the reverse strand, counting down.
GGCCGACGCCTACATGACCAAACCCTTTTCCACCCGCGAGCTGGTGGAAAAAGTGCGCTCCCTGCTGCTGCTGAGCTGAACATGGCCAGCCACAAACCGACCGACAAGCGCCTGTGGTGGCTGCTGGGCGTGGCGGCGGCCGTTTCGGTGCTCTGGCTGCTGTTTACGCTCTGGCTCATCGGTGCCAGTCTCGAAGCCGACGAGCGCGCCACGGTCTGGGCGCTGGTGGGCGAGCGCCTGCTGCTGGTTTGCCTGACTTGGGGCGCCGGCATGGGCGTGATCGCCTGGGGCCTCAAGCGCTGGTTTGAGCACTGGATCACACCCTCGGTGCAACTGGCCGAAGAGGCGCAGGTGCTGTTACGCACCGACGTGGTGCGCGAGCTGCGCCCCAAGGGCAACATCGAGACCAAGGAGTTGGCCAAGCTGTTCAACCAACTGGTGGCGCAGCGCGAGGAGTTGCGCCACCAGATGCTGGCCAAGGTGCGAGCCGCCGCGCGCGACATCGAGCAAGAAAAATCGCGTCTGGCCGCACTCATGTCCGAGCTCACCCAAAGCGTGGTGGTGTGCAACCTCGACGGCCGTATCCTGCTCTACAACCAGCGCGCCCGGATGCAGTTTCGCGCCCTCTCGCCCACACCGCAACTGGCGGGCGGCGCCGAGCTCATCGGCTTGGGGCGCTCGATCTACGCCGTGTTCGACCGCAAACTGGTGGCGCACGCGCTCGAGAGCGTGCAGCAGCGCTTGCAGCGCGGGGCCGCGCAGCCCACGGCGCAGTTCGTCACCAGCACCCGCGCCGGCCAGTTGCTGCGCGTGCAGATGACGCCGGTGCGCAGCGCCCCAGCCGAGGATGCCGCCGGGGCCGACGCCAGCGGTTTCTCGCCCAGCCAACTGGCGCAACCCTTGCGCGTGGCCGGTTTCGTGCTCATGCTCGACAACATCACGCGCGAGTTCGAGGCCGAGGCCGTGCGCGAGCGCCTGGTACTGGGCCTGACCGAAGGCAGCCGCGCGGCGCTGGCCAATATGCGCGCTGCGGTGGAGATGCTCGACTACCCCGACCTCGAACCGGCGCTGCGCGAGCGCTTTCTGGCCGTGGTGCGCGACGAGGTGCAAGCCTTAAGCGCGCGCGTGCAGCGCAGCAGCAGCGAGGCGGCCGCGGTCTTTCAGAGCCGCTGGCCGCTCGAAGACATGCTCGGCAGCGACTTGCTCAGCGCCGCCGGGCGGCGCATCGAAGAAACGCTGGGCATCGCGCTCAACCAGAGCGAGGCCGACCCGAACCTGTGGCTGCGCATCGAGAGCTTCTCGATCATGCAGGCGCTGCTGTTTTTGGCCGCGCGCCTGCGCGACGAATTTGCCATCCGCCACTTCAGCCTGCGCCTGCGCCCCTCGAGCCAAGGGGCCGACAAGGCCGAGCTGGACCTGATCTGGAGCGGCGCCACGCTGAGCACCGAGACTGTGATGAGCTGGGAGATCGACCCCATGCGCATCGGCACCGAGGCCAGCGCGCTGTCGGTGCGCGAGGTGGTCGATCGCCACGGCGGCGCCTTCTGGCTCGAGCGCGACCGGGCCAGCAACCAGGCGTGGTTTCGCTTTTTGCTGCCCACCGCGGCGGCCCAAGAGCAGCTCGACGGCGCCCACTACGTGCGCAGCGACAGCCGGCCCGAGTTCTACGATTTCGACCTCTTTCGCGTCAGTCCGCGCAGCCAAGCGCTCGACGACGTGCCGCTGGTCGATCTGTCCTTCACCGTGTTCGACACCGAAACCACCGGCCTCAACCCGGCCGAGGGTGACGAGATCATCCAGATCGGCGCGGTGCGCGTGCTCAACGGCAAGCTGCTCAAGCACGAATGCATCGACCAGTTGGTCGATCCGCGGCGCGAGATACCGCCGGCATCGATCCCCATCCACGGCATCAGCCCCGACATGGTGGCGGGCCAGCCCGACATTTTTGCCGTGCTGCCGGCCTTTCACACCTTTGCCCACGACACCGTGCTGGTGGCGCACAACGCGGCCTTCGACATGCGCTTTTTGCAGCTCAAAGAGCAGCCTACCGGGCTGGTGTTCGACCATCCGGTGCTCGATACGCTGCTGCTTTCGGCCGTGGTGCACCCGGGGCAGGACACGCACCGGCTCGAGGCCATCGCTGAGCGCTTTGGCGTGCAGGTGATCGGGCGCCACACGGCACTGGGCGACGCCATGGTGACGGCCGAGATCTTTGTGCGCCTGATCCCACTGCTGGCCGAAAAAGGCATCCACACCCTGGGCCAAGCGCGCGCGGCGGCGCAGCAAACCTTCTATGCGCGCATCAAGTACTGAAACGGTGGCGTCCGACACTTGGCCCCCAAGTTGGCAGACGGCCGATGCGCCTTGGCCGGCCGGCGTGCTGGCCGGCATCACCGAGCGCTCGGGCGGCGTGTCGGCCGCGCCGTGGGACCGCTTCAACCTAGGCGACCACGTGGGCGACGCGCCCGCGCACGTGCACGCCAACCGCCAGCGCCTGGCCGCTGCCATCGGCTTGCGCCCGGTGTTTATGCGCCAAGTGCACGGCAGCGCGGTGCTGCACCTGCAGCACGACACCCCAGATGGCCTCACGGCCGACGCCTGCTGGACCGAGCAGCCGGGCCTGGCCTGCACCGTGCTGGTGGCCGACTGCCTGCCGCTGCTGCTGGCCACGGCCGATGGCGCCAGCGTGGCGGCGGTGCATGCCGGCTGGCGCGGCTTGGCTGGCGGTGGGGCGGATGCGGCGCAAGGGGCGCAAGGGGTGCAAGGGCAGGGCGTGCTCGAGGCCCTGTGTGCGGCGTGGCCAGCAGCACAGCACCCAAAGCAGCGCGCCCAGATCGTGGTCTGGCTGGGGCCGTGCATCGGGCCGCAGCGTTTCGAGGTCGGGCCCGAGGTGCGGCAGGCTTTTGTGGCGCACGACCCGGCCGCCGCCGCCTGCTTTGCCCCCCTGCCGCAGACGCCCAAATACCTGGCCGACTTGTCCGCCTTGGCGCGCCAGCGCTTGGCCGCGCTGGGTTTTGAGCGCGTCGCTGGCAACGACGGTAGCGCCCCGTGGTGCACCGCCAGCCAGAGTTCACGGTTCTTTTCGCACCGGCGCGATGGGGCTGTGCTCGGCGCCAGTGGGCGCATGGCGGCCTGCATCGGCCTGCGGGCTTGAGTCTGGGTCTGGGTCTGGGTCCGGGCTTGGGTCTGTAGCGTCTTCAAGGCTTGGGTTGGGGCTGCTGTGCGCGGGCGGCGGGCCCGCACCAGGCTCAGTCTGGCGCGAGTCGGATGTGGATGTTGCAGAGGTTTCAGCCGCCGAGCGCGCTTTGCGCCGCAACTTGCCCGTCATCAGGTAAACCATGAGGGCCAATGGCAGCAAACCGTAAAAAAACAGCGTCATAATGGCTACAAACGCAGAACCTGTGGGGCTCGTGGCCACCGAAGCCGCCATCAGCACCACCACATAGAGCCAGGCGATGACGATTACGTACAGAAACAACATGAAGATTCCGGAAGGGTTGGGGTTCGAGGCAGGCCTTGCAACGCCGACTGTAGCGCCAAGCGGCTTGGCACCTGCGCTCGCAGCCCAACGGATCGAATCCAGGAGCACCACATGAGCAACCCCCAAAACCCGTGGCTTCAAACCGCGCAGCAGTTGCAGCAGTCGGCACTGCAGTATTGGGGTCAGCTGCTGCAGGCCAGCCCGTCCGCCGCCACTCCGGTGCCTGGAGCGGCCCCGAATGCAACCCCCTTTGCAGCGCCTTTCGCCGCCCCCTTTGCCCCTGCGGGCGGGGTCGATCTGAGCGAAATGCTCGCCCAAGTGGCGGGGCACCCGGTGCAGATCGAACCCACACGGTTGCTGCAAATCCAGAGCGATTACCTCAAAGACCTGGCGCAACTCTGGAGCCAAGGCCTGCAGGTCAAACCGCCACAAGACAAACGCTTTGCCGCGCCCGCTTGGAGCAGCAACCCGCTGTCAGCCTACGCGGCCGCGGCCTACCAGCTCAACGCCCGCACCCTGATGGCGCTGGCCGATGCGGTGCAGGCCGACGCCAAAACGCGCGCGCGCATCCAGTTTGCGGTGTTGCAGTGGATCGAAGCCAGCGCTCCGAGCAACTTTCTGGCCTTCAACGCCGAGGCGCAGCAAAAAGCCCTCGAAACCCAAGGCGAGAGCCTGAGCAAGGGCGTCCAGAACCTGCTGCACGACCTGGAGCAGGGCCACGTCTCGATGACTGACGAGAGCGCCTTTGAAGTCGGCAAAAACGTCGCCACCACCGAGGGCCAGGTGGTGTTTGAAAACGAGCTGTTTCAGCTCATCCAGTACAAGCCCCTGACCGCCAAGGTGCACCAGCGCCCGTTCTTGCTGGTGCCGCCGTGCATCAACAAGTACTACATCCTCGATCTGCAACCCGGCAACTCGCTGGTGCGCTATGCCGTGGAGCAGGGCATGAGCACCTTTGTGGTGAGCTGGTGCAACCCCGACGCGGCGCTGGCCCACAAGACTTGGGACGACTACATCGAGGCCGCGATCATCAAGGCCATCGAAGTGGTGCGCGAGATCACGCGCGCCGAGCAGATCAACGCGCTCGGCTTTTGCGTCGGTGGCACCATGCTGGGCACGGCGCTGGCGGTGCTGGCGGCGCGCGGCGAAAAGCCGGTGGCCAGCGCCACCTTCCTCACCGCCTTCCTCGACTTCACCGACACCGGCGTGCTCGATGTGTTCATCGACGAAAACTTTGTGCGCTTGCGCGAGCAGCAGTTTGCCCAAGGTGGCCTGCTGCCGGGGCGCGATCTGGCCACCACCTTCAGCTTTCTGCGCCCCACCGATCTGGTCTGGAACTACGTCGTGGGCAACTACCTCAAGGGCGAAACGCCGCCGCCCTTTGATCTGCTGTACTGGAACAGCGACAGCACCAACCTGCCCGGCCCCTATTACGCTTGGTACCTGCGCCACACCTACCTGCAAAACGAGCTTTGCAAGCCCAACGCACTCACCGTCTGCGGCCAGCCCGTCGATCTGGGGCGCATCGACATCCCGGTCTATATCTACGGCTCGCGCGAAGACCACATCGTGCCCATCGGCGGCGCCTACGCCAGCACCCAGCACCTGCCTGGCCCCAAGCGCTTCGTGATGGGGGCCTCGGGCCACATCGCCGGCGTCATCAACCCGGCCAGCAAGGGCAAGCGCAGCCACTGGGTGGGATCCACCGAGCACTTTCCGCCCCGGCTCGATGACTGGCTGGCCAGCGCCACCGAGCGCCCCGGCAGCTGGTGGACGGACTGGGCTGAGTGGCTCAAGGGCCACGCCGGTGAGCTGGTGGCCGCGCCCAAGGGCTACGGCAGCCGCAAATACAAAGCCATCGAGCCGGCTCCGGGCCGCTACGTCAAGGTCAAGGCCTGAGGCCCAAAATTTTCACTTCAACTGCAACAGGAGAGCAAAAATGCAAGACATCGTCATCGTCGCCGCCGCCCGCACCGCCGTCGGCAAGTTTGGCGGCAGCTTGGCCAAAGTGAGTGCGCCCGAACTCGGCGCCGCCGTGATCAAGGGGCTGTTGCAGCGCACCGGCTTGGCCCCCGAGCAGGTCGGGGAAGTGATTTTGGGCCAGGTGCTGGCAGCGGGCGCGGGCCAAAATCCAGCGCGCCAAGCCATGATCAAAGCCGGTCTGGCCAAAGAAACCCCGGCCATGACCATCAACGCCGTCTGTGGCTCGGGCCTGAAGGCGGTGATGCTGGCGGCGCAAGCCATCGCCACCGGCGACAGCGAGATCGTGATCGCCGGCGGCCAAGAAAACATGAGCGCCAGCCCGCATCTGCTGCCCGCCAGCCGCGACGGCCAGCGCATGGGCGACTGGAAGCTGGTCGATTCGATGATCGTCGATGGCCTGTGGGACGTGTACAACCAGTACCACATGGGCATCACGGCCGAAAACGTGGCCAAGGCGCACGGCATCACGCGCGAGATGCAAGACGCGCTGGCCTTTGGCAGCCAGCAAAAAGCCGCTGCCGCCCAAGACGCCGGCAAGTTCAAGGATGAGATCGTGCCGGTGCTGATCCCGCAGAAAAAAGGCGATGCGCTGGTCTTTGACAGCGATGAATACCTGAATCGCAAGAGCAACCAAGAGGCGCTGGCCGGCCTGCGCCCGGCTTTCGACAAAGCGGGCACCGTCACCGCAGGCAACGCCTCGGGCATCAACGACGGCGCCGCCGCGGTGCTGGTGATGTCGGCGGCCAAGGCGGCGGCGCTGGGCCTGACGCCACTGGCCACCATCCGCAGCTACGCCACCACCGGGCTGGACCCGAGCGTGATGGGCATGGGGCCGGTGTCGGCTTCGCAAAAAGCGCTGGCGCGTGCCGGCTGGGGCGTGGGCGACGTCGATCTGTTCGAGCTCAACGAGGCCTTTGCGGCGCAGGCCTGCGCGGTCAACCTCGGGCTTGGGGTCGATGCGGCCAAGGTCAACGTCAATGGCGGCGCCATCGCCATCGGGCACCCGATCGGGGCCTCGGGCTGCCGCGTGCTGGTCACGCTGCTGCACGAAATGCAGCGCCGCGGCGCCAAAAAAGGCCTGGCCGCGCTGTGCATCGGCGGCGGCATGGGCGTGGCGCTCACCGTCGAGCGCTGAAACGCAATTTTTTTTCCACCCAAACAGAGGGGCAACACATGAATCAAAAAATCGCATACGTCACTGGCGGTATGGGCGGCATCGGCACCGCGATCTGCCAGCGCTTGGCCAAGGCGGGCTTCAAGGTCATCGCCGGCTGCGGCCCCACGCGCGACCACCAAAAGTGGATCGACGAGCAAGCCGCGCTGGGCTACACCTTCTACGCCAGCGTGGGCAACGTGGGCGAGTGGGACTCCACCGTCGAGGCCTTCACCAAGGCCAAGGCCGAGCACGGCCCGATCGATGTACTGGTCAACAACGCCGGCATCACGCGCGATCGCATGTTCCTGAAGATGACCAAAGAAGACTGGGACGCGGTGATCACCACCAACCTCACCTCCATGTTCAACGTCACCAAGCAGGTGGTGCCGGATATGGTCGAGCGCGGCTGGGGCCGCATCATCCAGATTTCGTCGGTCAACGGCGAGAAGGGCCAAGCCGGGCAGACCAACTACTCGGCCGCCAAGGCCGGGATGCACGGCTTCACCATGGCGCTGGCGCAAGAAGTGGCGGCCAAGGGCGTGACGGTCAACACCGTGAGCCCGGGCTACATCGGCACCGACATGGTGCGCGCCATCCGCCCCGACGTGCTGGAAAAGATCGTGGCCACGATTCCGGTCAAGCGCTTGGGCACGCCCGACGAAATCGGCTCCATCGTCACCTGGCTGGCGGGCGAAGACTCGGGCTTCACCACCGGCGCCGACTTCAGCTGCAACGGCGGCTTGCACATGGGTTGAGGTGGGGGCTGAGGCGCAGGCCGATTTCAGGCCGTGGTCGTACAGTGCTCGGCGGCTTCCAAGCCGCTGCGCACCGCGCCTTCCAGCGTAGCCGGGTAGGGGCCGTCGATGTAGTCGCCCGCTGCCCACAAGCCCGGTGCAATCGCTGCCGCTGGGCGCTGCAGGGCCGGCGTGCAGGCAAAGGTGGCGCGCTTTTCGATCACCGTCTGCCGCACCTGCTCCCCGTGCAACCCCAGCGCTGCGCGAGCTTGGGCCAGCACGGCGGCTTGCAGCGCGGCTTTGTCCGTGGTGCAGGCACTGGCCACCAGGGCCAGTTCAGCCCAATCCGATTGTTCGCTGACGCGGGGTGCGCGCCCGGCTTGGGTTTGGTGCGCTTGGTCGCCGTGGGCGGGGTGCCTGCTGCCGCTGGTTTGGGCAGTCGCAACCGCTGCCGCCGGCGGCGTTTGCAGCCAATCGCGCCTAAACGCAAACTGCGCTGGGCTGTCGGGCCCGCTGCTGCGCAGCGCCAGCATCGGGTGTGAGCTCGGCCACGGTGTGCGCAGCCAGCCCGCCACATACACGGTGCCGATGGCGGTGTGAGCCAGCGCTGCTGCGGGTTCGATCCAATCCGCAGGGGCCTCTGGCAGACCGCGCAGCAAGCGCGCGGCTGCGGCTGCGGGGCAAGCCAGAATCAGGTTTTCGGCTTCGTACACGGCGCCGGCGCTGTGCACGCGCCAGCGGCCATCTGTGCTGCGTTCTAGGCCGGTGGCGCGCTGCCCTAGGTGCAGTTGCGCGCCGCGCTGCTTGAGCCAGCGCACGGCAGGCAGGGGCAGCAAATCGCCCAAGCAGGTGCGCGGCAACAGCAGCTGCGAAGCGCGCCAAGGCGCATGGCCGGCCCCGAGCAAGGCATCGCGCAGCACCGTCAAAAACACCTGGCCGCTGGCCTGCTGCGCCGGGGTGTTGAGCGCGGCCACACACAGCGGCTCGATCAGGTCGTGCCAGACCCGCGGCGGCAGGCTGGCGCACAGGCCGGCCACGCTCGCGCTCGGGGCGCAGGCAAAGCCGCGCCGGCGCCAGCCCGCCGCCGCTGCCAGCAGCGCCGCCCGGTCGCGCCAGCTCCAACCGCGCGCGCCGGCCATCGCCGCCAGGGTGTCGAGCGGGGCCGGCCAGCGCAGCGCCCAAGACGGTGTAGCCAGCCCGCTGCCGTCGGCAAAGCGCAGATCGAGCGGCATGGCGTGCAGATGCGCGCTCAAGTCCACGCCCAAGCGCTGCATCAGGCCTAGGGTTTGGGTGTAAGCGCCGATCAGGATGTGCTGGCCGTTGTCGAGCTGCAGTGGCGGGGCCGGCGGGATGTCTGAGCCCGACCCGCGCTCGAGCGCCCGCGCGCGCCCGCCCCACGCCCGCGCCGCCTCCAGCAGCGTCACCTCCAGCCCGCGCTCGCAGGCGCGCACCGCCGCTGCCAAGCCGGCCCAGCCGCCGCCGACGATGAGCACGCGCGCTGTCATGGCCGCTGATCCATGGGGGTGCGGTTGCTGCCTAGCCTCACAGCCGCCCCAGCGCCTGCACCTTCCAGGCCAGCCAAAATTTGGTCAAGGGCGTCAGGCGCACGCGCTGCGTGAGCACGCGCAGCGGATCGGTGGCGATCTGCTGCAGCAGCCGGCGGTAGATGCTGGCCATCATCAATCCGGGTTTTTGGGCGCGCCGGTCGGCGGCGGGCAGCAGCGCCAGCGCCTCGTCATAAACGCCGAGCGCGCGCGCTATCTGGAATTGCAGCAGCGCCGTGCAGCGGGCCTCAAAACCGGCTTCGGCCCCCTGGCCGCGCTTGAGCAGCTCGTGCGCCTTGACCTCGAAGCGCTGCAACTCATTGACCGGCAGGTAAATGCGCCCGCGCAGCGCGTCTTCGCCGACGTCGCGGATGATGTTGGTCAGCTGCAGCGCCAGCCCGAGCCGGTGCGCGTAGGCCGTGGTCTGGGCCGTGCTCTGGCCAAAAATGCGCGCCGCCACCTCGCCCACCACGCCCGCCACCAGGTGGCAATAGCGCTGCAGGCCGGGGTAGTCGAGGTAGCGCGACTGCTCCAAGTCCATCTGGCAGCCGTCGATGATCTGCAGCAGGTGCTCGGCCTCGATGCCGTAGGTGGCCAAGTGCGGTTGCAGCGCCTGCAGGGCTGGGTGTTCGGGCACGCCGTGGCTGGTGTCATAGCAGCGCGCCACCTGCAACCGCCACCAGTGCAGCTTGAGCTGCGCCACCGCCGGGTCGTGCACCTCATCGACCACGTCGTCGATTTCGCGGCAGTAGGCGTAAAAGGCGGTGATGGCGGCGCGCTGGGGCGGCGGCAAAAACAAAAAGGCGTAGTAAAAGCTGCTGCCCGAGGCGGCGGCTTTTTGCTGGGCGTAGGCTTGTGGCGTCATGGTCTGGGGGCAATGGGCTGGCGGCTGCTGGCTGATGGCGCAGGGCCTTAGGCCGCAGGCTCGGCCGCGCCGCTCCGGCTCAAAGGGGAGTAGCGCATGAAGGCATGGTAGAGCAAGGGCACCACAAACAGCGTGAGCACGGTCGAAAACGCCAAGCCGTAAACGATGCTGGCCGCCACCGGCCCCCACAGCAGGCTCTCGCCGCCCAAGCCAAAGGCCAAGGAGGCCAGCCCGCCGATGGTGGTGCTGCTGGTGATGAGCACCGGCACCACGCGCCGCCGCGCCGCGTACAGCGTGGCGTGGAGCACGCTCATGCCGGCGCGCAGCCGCTCGTTGGCGGCGTCGATCAGCACGATGGCCGAATTGACCGCGATGCCACCCAGCGCGATCACGCCGTACAGGGTGTAGAGCGAGAGCGGATTGCCTGAAAGCGCCAGCCCAAAAGCCACCCCGGCAAAGGCCAGCGGCACCGCCACCAGCACCATCAGCGGCTGGAAGTAGCTGCGAAACTGCGCCGCCAAAATCAGGTAGATCAGGCCGATGCCGAACAGGAACAGCACCCCCATCGCGTCCAGGCTTTCTTCGATGTCTTCGAGCTCGCCGGTGAAGTCGAGGTCGACGCCCGGGTGCTGGGCGCGGATGCGCTCCCAGCCCGCCTTCACCTGCAGGTTGGCTTCGCGGGTGTCGGTGAGTTCGCGGTCCAGGTTGGCCTGCACGGTGATGGTGCGGCGCAGGTTGTAGTGCCGGATGGCCCCGCGCCCCGGCAACACCTGCACCTCGACCAAGGTGCCTAGGCGCGCGATCTGGCCGTTGGGCAGCGCCACCGGTTCGTTGAGCAGCGCGTCCGGGTCGGGCCGCAGCCCCAGCGCCGAGCTGCTGCGCACCTTGAGCTCGATGCGGTCGCCCTGCAAGCGGGTAAAGGCCACCGTTTCGCCGTCCACCGCCAGCCGCACCAGCCGCGTCACCTGCTGCGCATTGAGGCCGAGCTCGCGCATGGCCTCGTGGTTGAGGCGCAGTTGCAGCAGCGGCCGACCGGGCAGGTTGTCGTCTTGCACGTCTTGGGTGCCGGGGATGGCGCGCACCAGTTCTTTGATGGCTTCGGCGGCGCGTTGAATCTCGTCGAAATCGTCGCCGCGCACCCGGATGTTGATCGGCATTCCCGTGGGCGGGCCGCCGGTGAAGATGAAGAAGCTCTGCTCGCCCGGCGTGTCCATGCCCTCGATGTCGGCGCGCATCGCCTCGACCACCTCCTGCACCTCGCGTGCGTCGCCCGTGCGCGGGTTGAGCGAGACGAAAATCTGGCCGAAGTTGTCGCCATACACCGGCTCGGTGTCGGTAAACATCAGCCCCGCCGTGCTCGAGACCGAGCGCGCCTCGTGCCCCTCCTCGGCCGGCCCCACGCCTTGCAAGCGCGCGCGCACCGCCTGCTCGACCTGTTCGGTCACGGCCATGGTCTGCTCCAGCGTGGCGTTGGCGGGCATGTCCACGTTGACGTAGAAAGCGCGGATCGGGTCAAAGGCAAAGAACTGCACCCGCACCACCCCGACGGCGTACAGCAGCACCGCCAGCCCGATGATCGCCATGGCCAGCGCCGAAAAGCGCTTGGGGCGGCGCAGCACGAAAGCCAGCCACTGCGTGTAGCGCAGCCGCAGGCCGCGGTTGAAGGCGTTGCGCCAGCGCTGCACGCGCGAGGGCGGCCGCTCGAAGCGCCCGCTCACCAGTTGCACGTGCACCGGCAACATCCAGAACGCTTCGATGAGCGAGATCGCCAGCGCCAGCGTGACCACGAAGGGGATGATGAACATGAAGTCGCCCACGATGCCGGGCAGCAGCATCAGCGGCATAAAAGCGGCCATGGTGGTGGCCACCGAGGCCAGCACCGGCTTCCAGACTTCGCCGATGCCATCGAGGCTGGCTTGCAGGGCTTGTTGCCCGCGCTCCATGCGGTAGTAGATCGATTCGGCCACCACCACCGCGTCATCGACGAGCATGCCGAGCGCGATCACCACCCCCAGCAGCACCGAGATGTTGACCGTATAGCCCAGGGGCGCCAGCAGGGCAAAGGTGCCCATGAGCGAAAACGGAATGCCCAGCGCCACCAGCGCGCCGATGCGCGAGCCCAAAAACAGCCAGCACACCGCCAGCACCAGCAGCATGCCGTAGAGCGCGTTGGTCTGCATGATCGAGATGGCTTCGCGCGTGGGCACGGTCTGGTCGTCGCTCAGCTCCAGCCGCAGGCCGTAGAGCGCCAGCGTCGGGTTTTGCGCCGCGATGTAGGCGTTCACCCGGTCCACCAGCTCGAGGGTATTGGTGCCGGCGGTTTTGGTAAAGGGCATCGAAATCGCCGGCTGGCCGTTGACCGAGGCCAGTTGCGCGGCCAGGGCGCGGTCGCGTTCGATCCGCGCCACGTCGCCCAAGCGCACCGAGACACCGGGGCGGCCGGCAGCGGCCACCGGCAAGCTGGCGAGCTCGGAGGGGTCGAGCACCACCCCGCGCACGCTCACCGACCAGGCGCCGCCATCGGTCTTGAGGGTGCCGGCGGCGCTGTCGCGCCACCACAGGCGCAGCGCGTCGGCCACGTCGGTGGCCGTGAGCTGGTGCGCCGCCAGCGCCATCGGGTCGGGGCTGACGCGGATCACCGGGTCGCGCAGCCCCGAGGCAAAGACCTGGTCGATGCCGGTGATGCGCTCCATGTCGGACTGGATGCGGCGGGCGTTGAGGCGCAGCGTTTCGTCGTTGGCCAAGCCGATCAGTTGCACGGTGGCGGTCGGGAAGCCGCTCGAGGAGGTGATCTCCATCACGCGCGGGTCGTTGGCTTCGGGGGGCAGTTCGGCGGTGGCGGCGTTTTGAATCTCGCGCCGCAAATCGTTCATGCGCTGGCTGAACACGCGCGGGCTGATCTCGTGAAAACGCACCAAGATGCTGGAGACGGTTTCGCGCGAGGTCGAGGTGACGAAGCGCACATCCGAGACGCCGGCGATCGCGTCTTCGAGCGGGTTGGTGACCAGTTGCTCGATGTCTTCGGCGCTGGCGCCGGGCAGCGTGGTGGTGATGGTGACCCAGTTGAAGTTGATCTCTGGGTCTTGCTCGCGCGGCATGCTCAGGTAGCTGAGTAGGCCGATCAATATCACCACCACGAAGGCGATGTTGGCCAGCGGGTGGTTGGTGAGCAGGGAGCGAAAGAATTTCATGGGCTGCAGGCGGCGCGCGCTTTAGTTCAGGGCTTGGCCGTCGGTGAGCGCCGCTTGCCCACGCACCACCACCAGGGTGTCGGGCGGCAGTTGGGTGGCCACAGCGCGCCCTTCTTGTGCTCCGGGCAGGCCGATGAAGCGCGCTTGTTGGCCTTGGCGCACGAAGATGCCCAACGCATCGCCCCGGCGCACCATCAGGGCCGCCGGGATGTGGGGCTGTGGGTCGCGCCAGCGCAGCACGCCGCTGCTGCCCGGGGGGGCGGTGCCTGTGGCCGCACCTGGGTCGGTGCCGGGGGCGGCGGCCTCGGCCCAGCCTAGGCGCACGGTTTGGGTGCGGTTGGCGGCCTGCACGGTGGCGCTTACGCGCAGCAGGCGCAGCGGGTGCGTGAGTTCGCTGCCTTGGGGCTGGAACTGCCACGCCCCGGCGCGGCGCAAGCCCGGCACCTCGGCCGGCGGCACATGGGCTTGCACCTCGGCGGCACCGCTTTCGGCGAGCACGAACAGCGGTGTGCCGGGCGCGACCGTTTCGCCCACTTGCGCCGTGCGCTGCACCACGGTGCCGGCAAAGGGGGCCAGCACGCGGGTGCGCTCGAGCTGGCGCCGGGCGCTGCGCAGCTGCGCTTCGGCACTGGCCAGATCGGCCTGCTGCAGCGCGACCTCGGTTTCGCGCTGCGTCAGCGCTTCTTTGGAGAAAAAGCCTTGCGCCACCAGATCGCGGGCGCGTTGCAACTGCGCCAGCCCCAACTGCAAGCGTGACATGGCGGCGTCGCGCCCAGCTTGGGCGCGTTGCAGCGCCAGTTCGTGGTCGGTGGGGTCGATCTGCAGCAGCAGATCGCCGCGCCGCACCGTGGCGCCCACATCGGCGCCCCAGCTCAGCACCCGGCCGCCCACTTCGGCGCTCAGGCGCGACTCGTTGCGCGCCAGCACCGTGGCGGCGGCGCTGCGCTCGGGCTGCAGCCAGACGCTGTCGAGGCGCGCGGTTTGGACGCTGGTGGCAGCGGCGGTGGCGGCTTGGGTTTGGGGGTTTGTGTTTTGGCCTAGGGCGGAGCTGGCACTTAGAAGGCCAAACAAAAGGGCCGCAGCCAGCGGCAAGGCAGACAGCGTGGTTGCGGCAATGGGCAAGGCAGCCAGCGTGGGCAGGGTCGCCTGCATGCGCTGGGCGACTGGGGGGCGGGCAGGGGGCAGCGTGGCAGGCGTGGGCGACGCCGTCAGGCGCGGGCAGCGGTTCATGGGGCTTTTTCCTGATGAGGCGCAAAAGGCGGGGACGGGGGCAGGGCGGCTGCGGGCCGCCAGAGCGCGCGCCACAGCAGCAGCGGAGCATCGGGGGCGCGCAGGCGCGGCCGCTGGCACCAGGTGCGGCCCCCCAAGGTTTCGATTTTGTCCAAAATGCGCAACCCCCCCTGCACCACCAGGCGCAATTCCCAGCCCACGCGGCCGGGCAGACGCCACGCCAGCGGGGCGCCTTGGTGCATCAGAGCGCGGGCATGGGCGCACAGTTCCAGCAGCATGGCCTGTGCCTGCGGCTGTTCGCCGGCACTTGGGTGCAGGCTCTCCAATTCAACCCCGTGGCGCCGCAAGGCGGCCAAGGGCAAGTAGTGGCGCTGGCGCGGCAGGTCGAGGCTCAAATCCTGCCAAAAGTTGATCAGTTGCAGCGCGCTGCAGATGGCGTCGCTCTGCTGCAGCGAACGCTCGTCGCGCACGCCATAGAGGTGCAGCAGCAAGCGCCCCACCGGGTTGGCCGAGCGGCTGCAGTAGCCGAGCAGCTCGGGCAAGTCGGCGTACAGCTGGCCGCTGGCGGTGCGGCGCACGTCTTGCTCGAAGGCATCGAGCAGGTGCAGCAGCGACTCCAAGGGCAGCTGCCAGGCGTGCACCTGCTGCGCCAGCGCGGGCATGATGTGCGGCCAGCACTGGCCTGCAGCCGGCGTTGCATCCGGTGCAGCAGTTGCAACTGCGGCCAGAAATTCGGCGCGGTAAGCCTGCAAATCGAGTAGGCGCTGCGCTGCGCTGGCGTTGCCCTCATCAGCGATGTCGTCGGCGCAGCGCGCAAAGGCGTAGATGGCCCGCACCGGCGCACGCAAGGCAGGCGGACACAGCCACGATGCCACCGGAAAGTTTTCATAGTGCGCCACACCATGCACAGGGTTTACCATCGGATCGATTATGCCGCGCTTGGGTGCATGGCGTGTGTCGCTGGCTGGGTCGCGGGCAAAGCGCGGGCTGCCTTACAATCTCGGCTTTTCCCGCGCCCACCCAAGGACCTCCTTGCTACGGCGCGGTCAGGCGCGCGGGTGGCGAAATTGGTAGACGCACCAGGTTTAGGTCCTGACGGTGGCAACACTGTGGGGGTTCGAGTCCCCCCCCGCGCACCATTGAAACAAATAACCTCATCCCGAACACCGGGGGTCTTGGCCTTGCAGGCCGATCCCTCAATGGAGTAATCAGCATGGCAGTCACCGTCGAAACACTGGACAAGCTCGAACGCAAGATCACGCTCGAGCTGTCGCTGGAGCAGATCAACCAGGAGGTGCAAAACCGCCTCAAGCGCATGCAGCGCCAGGTCAAGCTCGACGGCTTCAGGCCCGGCAAGGTGCCGCTGAGCGTGGTGCAAAAGCGCTACGGCGGTTCGGTGCACTACGAGGTGATGAACGACCAGCTCGGCCAAGCCTTCCAGTCCGCAGCCCAAGAAGCGCAGCTGCGCATCGCCGGCACCCCGAGCATCAGCGAAAAAGAAGGGGCGCCAGAAGGCGCGGTGGCTTTTGAGGCGGTGTTTGAGGTCTATCCAGAAGTCAAAATCGGCGACTTGAGCGCGGCCACGATCGAAAAATTCAGCGCCACGGTGGACGAGGCGGCCATCGAGCGCACGCTCGAGATCTTGCGCAAGCAGCGCCGCAGCTTTGTGGCCCGCGCCGCCGACGAGCCGGCGCAAGAAGGCGACCAGGTGCGCATCGACTTCGAAGGCAAGATCGACGGCGAGCCCTTCGAGGGCGGCAAGGCCGAGGGCTTCCAGTTCGTGCTCGGCGAAGGCCAGATGCTCAAAGAATTTGAAGAGGCCGTGCGCGGCATGCGCGTGGGCGAGTCCAAAACCTTCCCGCTCAACTTCCCAGCCGAGTACCACGGCAAAGACGTGGCCGGCAAGCAGGCCGATTTTCTGGTCACATTGCAGCAGCTTGATGCGGCGCAACTGCCGGCGGTGGACGACGAGCTGGCCAGTTCCCTCGGCGTGGCCGGCGGCAGCGTGGACGCGCTGCGCGCCGACATCCGCAAAAACCTCGAGCGCGAAGTCAAGTTCCGCTTGCAGATGCGCAACAAGACGGCGGTGATGGACGCGCTGGTGGCGCAGTCCGAGCTCGACGTGCCCAAATCCAGCGTGGCGGCCGAGGTCGAGCGCCTGATCGAGGGCGCGCGCGCCAACCTCAAAGAGCGCGGCGTCCAAGGTGCCGATCAGGCACCGATCCCGGCCGAGCTGTTCCAAGCCCAAGCCGAGCGCCGCGTGCGCCTGGGGCTGGTGGTGGCCGAGCTGGTCAACGCCAACCGCCTGCAAGCCACGCCGGAGCAGGTCGATGCCCACATCCAAGAGCTGGCCAGCTCCTACGAGAGCCCGGCCGACGTGGTGCGCTGGTACCAGAGCGACCGCCAGCGCTTGGCCGAAATCGAGGCGCTGGTGCTGGAGAACAACGTCACCGAGTTCGTGCTGGCGCGCGCGCAGGTGAGCGACAAAGCGATTGCTTTCGACGAACTGATGGGTAAGGGCTAAACCATGAGCGCACTTCACACACAAGCCTTGGGCATGGTGCCCATGGTGATCGAGCAGTCGGGCCGCGGCGAGCGCGCCTACGACATCTACTCGCGCCTGCTCAAGGAGCGCGTGGTGTTTCTGGTGGGTGAAGTCAACGACCACACGGCCAATCTGGTGGTGGCGCAGCTGCTGTTCCTCGAGAGCGAAAACCCGGACAAGGACATTTCGCTCTACATCAATTCACCCGGTGGCAGCGTGAGTGCAGGCATGTCGATTTTCGACACCATGAACTTCATCAAGCCCGAAGTGTCCACGCTGTGCGTGGGCATGGCCGCCAGCATGGGGGCTTTTTTGCTCGCGGCCGGGGCCAAGGGCAAGCGTTTTTCGCTGCCCAACTCGCGCGTCATGATCCACCAACCGCTGGGCGGCGCACGCGGCCAAGCGACCGACATCGAGATCCATGCGCGCGAGATCTTGCGCCTGCGCGCCGAGCTCAACCGCATCTTGGCCGAGCGCACCGGGCAGGCGCTAGAAAAAATCGAGCGCGACACCGAGCGCGACTACTTCATGTCCGCCACCGAAGCGGCCGAGTACGGTTTGATCGACAAAGTGATCGACAAACGCGGGTCTTGATAAGCCCTTCACGGCTGCCGCCTGCTTTGCAGCAGGGTGGCCGCGAAGGCGCTATGATGGTGCGCAACCCATCCTTTGATGCAACGAGAACCTAACCTAGGCGCGCCCCCATGCCCGAACGCAAAGGCCCCACCAGCCCGAAAAACCTGTTTTGCTCTTTTTGCGGCAAGAGCCAGCACGAGGTCAAGAAGCTCATTTCCGGCCCTTCGGTGTTCATCTGCGACGAGTGCATCGCGCTGTGTGCCGACATCATGCGCGACGAGCTGCCGCAGACTGCCATGGGCAAAGGCGGCTCTGGCGCCGACGCGCTGCCGACGCCGCTGCAAATCAAGCACCACCTCGATCAGTACGTGATCGGCCAAGAGGCGGCCAAAAAAACCTTGTCGGTGGCGGTGTACAACCACTACAAGCGCCTGCGCCACCGCGATCATTCGAGCAAAGACGACGTCGAGCTGGCCAAAAGCAACATCTTGCTCATCGGCCCCACCGGTTCGGGCAAAACGCTGCTGGCCGCCACCATGGCGCGCATGCTCAACGTGCCCTTCGTCATGGCCGACGCCACCACGCTCACCGAGGCCGGCTACGTGGGCGAGGACGTAGAAAACATCATCGCCAAACTGCTGCAAACCTGCAATTACGACCCAGAAAAAGCGCAGCGCGGCATCGTTTTCATCGACGAAATCGACAAGATCACGCGCAAATCCGAAAACCCCTCCATCACCCGCGATGTCTCGGGCGAAGGCGTGCAGCAGGCGCTGCTCAAGCTGGTCGAGGGCACGGTGGCCTCGGTGCCGCCGCAAGGCGGGCGCAAGCACCCGAATCAGGACATGATTCAGGTCGATACCTCCAACATTTTGTTCATCTGCGGCGGCGCCTTTTCGGGTTTGGAAAAGGTCATCGATGCGCGCACCGAAAGCGGGGGCATCGGCTTTGGCGCAACGGTCAAGAGCAAGCAGCAGCGCAGCCTGAGCGACGTCTTTGCCGAAGTCGAACCCGACGACTTGGTGCGCTTTGGCCTGATCCCCGAGCTGGTCGGGCGCTTGCCCGTGGTCACGGCGCTCGACGAGCTGGGCGAAGATGCCCTGATCGACATCCTGACCGAGCCCAAAAACGCCGTGGTCAAGCAGTTTGCGCAGCTGCTGCACATGGAGGGCGTGGAGCTCGAGGTGCGGCCGGCAGCGCTCAAGGCGATTGCGCGCCACGCCATGAAGCGCAAAACCGGTGCCCGTGGCCTGCGCTCCATACTCGAGCAGGCGCTGCTCCAGACCATGTTTGAACTCCCGAGCCTGAGCAACGTCGAAAAGGTGGTGGTCGATGAAACCACCATCGAAGACGGCAAACCGCCGCTGCTGGTCTATCGCGAGGCTGCGCGCCAGGCCTGAGCGTGCGCTTGGGCCGCAGCGCGCCCGCTGCGCGCGCGATCAATGGCGCGCGATCCGGCTTGGGCAAATTTGCTGCGACCAGTGCCTTGTTTCGCGCCTGCGCGCCCCCACATGGCAGCCATAGATTGAGGTACAAAGATGTCTGGACACCCCCCCCTGCCCAACGAGCCCCTGACGCTGCCGCTGTTGCCCTTGCGCGACGTGGTGGTGTTTCCGCACATGGTGATCCCGCTTTTTGTCGGCCGGCCCAAGAGCATCAAGGCGCTGGAAGCGGCGATGGAGTTCGATCGGCGCATCGTGCTGGTGGCGCAAAAAACCGCCACCAAAGACGACCCGACGCCGCAAGACCTGTTCGAAGTCGGCTGCGTGGCCAGCATCTTGCAGATGCTCAAGCTGCCCGACGGCACCGTCAAGGTGCTGGTCGAAGGGGTGCAGCGCGCGGCCGTGCAGAAGTTGCACGAGAGCGAGACGCACTTCGAGGCCGAGGTGCTGCCGGTCAGCGCCGAAGACGAATTCGCACAGGTCGATGCCACCGAACTCGAGGCGCTGCGCCGCGCGGTGATGCAGCAATTTGACCAATACGTCAAGCTCAACAAGAAAATCCCGTCCGAGATCCTCACCTCGATTGCCAGCATCGACCACCCCGGCCGGCTGGCCGACACCATCGCCGCGCACCTGCCCTTGCAGCTCGAGGCCAAGCAAAAGGTGCTCGACCTCAACCCCATCGTGGCGCGGCTCGACAACCTGTTTGAGCAGCTCGAACGCGAGGTCGATATCCTCAACGTGGACAAGCGCATCCGCGGCCGCGTCAAGCGCCAGATGGAGAAAAACCAGCGCGACTTCTACCTCAACGAGCAGGTCAAGGCGATCCAGAAAGAGCTCGGTGAAGGCGAGGAGGGCGCCGACATCGAAGAGATCGACCGCAAGATCAAGGCCGCCAAAATGCCGCCCGAGGCGCGCAAAAAGGCCGAGGCCGAGCTCAAAAAACTCAAGCTGATGTCGCCCATGTCGGCCGAAGCCACGGTGGTGCGCAACTATATCGACGTGCTGAGCAACCTGCCGTGGAGCAAAAAAACCAAGATCAAGCACGATCTGGGCTTTGCCGACCAGGTGCTCAACGAAGACCACTACGGCCTCGACAAGGTCAAGGACCGCATCCTCGAGTACCTCGCGGTGCAGCAGCGGGTGGACAAGGTCAAGGCACCGATCCTGTGCCTGGTCGGGCCGCCGGGGGTGGGCAAGACCTCGCTCGGGCAGTCGGTGGCGCGCGCCACCGGGCGCAAGTACGTGCGCATGGCGCTGGGCGGGATGCGCGACGAAGCCGAAATCCGCGGCCACCGGCGCACCTACATCGGCGCGCTGCCGGGCAAGGTGCTGCAAAACCTGAGCAAGGTTGGCACCCGCAACCCATTGTTTTTGCTTGACGAGATCGATAAGCTCGGGATGGACTTCCGGGGCGACCCGTCGTCGGCGCTGCTCGAGGTGCTGGACCCGGAGCAAAACCACACCTTCAGCGACCACTACGTTGAAGTGGATTTCGACCTCTCCGACGTGATGTTCGTGGCCACCTCGAACACGCTCAACATCCCACCGGCGCTGCTGGACCGCATGGAGGTGATACGCCTGTCGGGATACACCGAGGACGAAAAAGCCCATATCGCGCTCAAGTACCTGCTGCCCAAGCAGCTCAAGAACAACGGCATCCGCGAGGGTGAACTCGATCTGAGCGAGGCGGCGGTGCGCGACGTGGTGCGCTACTACACCCGCGAGGCCGGCGTGCGCGCGCTTGAGCGCGAGCTGTCCAAAATCTGCCGCAAGGTGGTCAAGGGGCTGCTGCTCAAAAAATACACCGCTCCGGTGCAGGTCAACCCCGACAACCTCGCCGATTTTCTGGGGGTGCGCAAATACACCTTCGGCCGTGCCGAGCAGAACAACCAAGTCGGGCAGGTGGTCGGGCTGGCGTGGACCGAAGTCGGTGGCGATTTGCTCACCATCGAGGCCGCGCTCATGCCCGGCAAGGGCAACGTCACGCGCACCGGCCAGTTGGGCGAGGTGATGAAAGAGTCGGTCGAGGCCGCGCGCACGGTGGTGCGCAGCCGCGCGCGGGCGCTGGGCATCAAGACCGAAGCCTTCGAGAAGAACGACATCCACATCCACGTGCCCGACGGCGCCACGCCCAAAGACGGCCCCAGCGCCGGCGCGGCCATGACCACGGCCATCGTCTCGGCCCTGACCGGCATCCCGGTGCGCGCCGACGTGGCCATGACGGGCGAGATCACGCTGCGCGGCGAAGTGACCGAAATCGGCGGCCTCAAAGAAAAACTGCTGGCGGCGCTGCGTGGCGGCATCAAAACGGTGCTGATCCCGCAAGCCAACCTCAAAGACCTGACCGAAATCCCCGACAACGTCAAAGAAGGGCTGGAGATCGTGCCGGTGCAGTGGATCGACCGTGTGCTGGAACTGGCGCTGGAGCGCCTGCCGTTGCCTTTGACGGCCGAGGATGAGGCGGCGGCTGCGGCTGCGGCCACCACGGCTGCTGCGGTTGCCGACCCTGCGGGCGCGGTGACTCTGAAGCACTGAGGGCGGAGCCGGTTCAGGGTGGCGTGCGCGCTGCCCTTGGCCGGTGTTGCGCCGCTGCCGGCCAGCGCTGCGGCCATTTTTGTGGCTGGCGTGTGTGTCGAGGGGCTGAATTTCGGTATAGAATAGCGGCTCTGTAGTCGGTCGGTGCCAGCGGTGCCGCAACAGGCTGCAAGATGCGGGAATAGCTCAGTTGGTAGAGCGCAACCTTGCCAAGGTTGAGGTCGCGAGTTCGAATCTCGTTTCCCGCTCCAATGGTTTTCGGTGGCAAACCTGCAGTTTGGTCTCGGGTTTGCCTGTGCGGTGCGGCGCTCAGCGCTTTGCCGGGTTTGCAAAAACAATGGCGCGGTAGCAAAGCGGTTATGCACCGGATTGCAAATCCGTGTAGGTCGGTTCGACTCCGGCCCGCGCCTCCAGCCTTACCAAGCGCTGGCCCTTGGGTGTCAAAGCCCACAGCGGTTCAGTCGATGCGGGAATAGCTCAGTTGGTAGAGCGCAACCTTGCCAAGGTTGAGGTCGCGAGTTCGAATCTCGTTTCCCGCTCCATTTCTCACTTCCCCCCCCCCCTTACGCCGCCTTGTGCGCCGATCCCCTTGGGGGGTCGCTCGCTGCATGTCCCCCCAGGACCAGGCCGGGAGGGAAACAGATGCGCTTCTTCAAAGCACTTTAACGCACCGCCACTTTGGATTGGTTGGCGTTGGCTTGCGCGCTGCGGACTGCCGTGGCTGGTGCTGAGCGCTGCGCAGCTTGCTGCGCCGATCTGGGGACAGCAGCGCGACTGGATGCGCTGCCGCTGCGGGCCGGGGCACTGGCGGCGCGGCTGGCGGCAGAGGCGCGCTGCTGGACGAGCAGCACCTGACCGGTGCGCAAGGTGGCGTTGGGGCGCAGGTTGTTCCAGCTGCGCAGGTTGGCCACGCTCACGTTGTGGCGGCGCGCCAGCGCCGAGAGGGTGTCGCCGGCGCGCACGGTGACGCGGCTTTGGCGCGTCTGGGGTGCCGCGCCGGATGCAGAGCCGGTTTCGCGCCCGAGCAGAATCTGGCCACCGTCGGCGATGTGCTCGGGCACGTCGGCGTTGTGGCTGTCTTGGCGCGGCACCAGCAGGGTGGTGCCGGCACGCAACTGGCTGGCGCGGCGCGGGATGTCGTTGACCTCGCGCAGACGGGCCTCGCTCAAATCGTGGCGCTGTGCGGCTTGGGCCACACTCATGCCTTCGGGCACGCGCCAGGCAGTCCAGGTGGCCCACGGGCCTTGGTGCGCGCGCAGGCGCTGTTGAAACAGCAGCGCGTTGTCCCACGGCAGCAAGATGGTGGGGGTGCCCGCTGCCATGATCAGCGGTTTGTCGTGCGCCGGGTTGAGCTGGCGAAAGTTTTCGACGCTCACTTCGGCCAGTTCGGCCACCAGCGCCACGTCGATGTCGCGCTCGAGCGTGACGCTGTCGAAGAAGGGGTGGTTGCCTATGGTGGGCAGCGCGATGCCCAGACGCTGCGGATTGCGGATCAGGTTTTCGATGGCTTGCAGCTTGGGCACGTAGTTGCGTGTTTCGTTCGGCATGCGCAGGTCGAGGTAGCCGGTGCCCAAGCCAGCGGCGCGGTTGGCGCGGATGGCGCGCTGTACGTTGCCGTTGCCCCAGTTGTAGGCCGCCAGCGCCAGCTGCCAGTCGCCAAACATGCGGTGCAAGCGCTCGAGGTAGTCGAGCGCGGCGTTGGTGGAGGCGAGCACGTCGCGCCGGTCGTCGCGAAAGGCGTTTTGCATCAGGTCGAAGGAGCGCCCGGTGGCGGGCATGAACTGCCACAGCCCGGCGGCCTTGACTGGCGAGACCGCCTGTGGGTTGAAGGCGCTCTCGATGAAGGGCACGAGCGCGACTTCCATCGGCAGACCACGGCGCTCGACTTCTTCGACGATGTGAAACAGGTATTTGCTGCTGCGCAAAACCATGCGCTCGAGGTTTTGCGGCCGGCTCGCGTGCCACTGCTCGTGCTGGCGCACGAGGTCGGTTTCGAGGTCGGGCATGGCAAAGCTGCGCCGCATGCGCTCCCACAGGTCGCGCGGGGCTTCCAGCGAGGCCACCGCCACGGTGGTGCTGGAGGCGTTGCTGTTGCCCAGTGCCAGCAAAGGGCCGCTGGGAATGATCGGCCGCAAACCGAGGCTGCCGCCCGATTGGGCCAAGCCCAGCGGGGGGGGGTGATCGGCCGCGCCTTGAAGCATGGCGGCGGTGCTGAACGGGGCGGTGCCGAATGGGGCCGCGTGGGCGGGCTGGATGGTGCTCTGGCCGCTGCCAGTGCCGCCGGGGGTGGCGCAGGCGCCGAGCACCAGGGCGGCTGCCAGCGGCAGCACGAGGCGCAGGGTGCGGCGGGCTATGTTTTGGGTAATGGTTGTCATCAGCTGGGTATCTGTCGCAAATTGTGGCGATTATCGGGCTTGTTGCAAAGCGTTGGCAAGCGCGCCACGGCACGCTCTGGTGCGCAGGCGCCTGGGCCGGGGGGGCACTGGGCTCAAACAAACACGTCTTTGCAACGCCGCAGGGCGGTAAAGGCATGCACATCGGCAGTCCAACGAGGGGCTGATTCGAACACTGGTTTTGCAGCCAGGCCGGTTTGCAGGGCTTCGGGTGTGGCAGGGGCTGCATCCGCATCAAATCCAGCCAGCGCGAGCTTTGGGGCCAGCCGTTGGAGGGCATGGCGCAGCGCGGGTTCCCGGCTGCGCAGAAAGGGGTTGAGCGCGCGCTCCAGCCCGATGCGGCTCGGCAGGGTGGGGCGGCCGGCTTGGCGCTGGCGCTCGCACCAGCGCTGGTGGTCGGCCAAGCCCGGGTGCTCGGGTTCGAGGGCGCGTGCAAAGCGCAGGTTGGAGAGGGTATATTCGTGGGTGCAGCAGACCAAGGTGCTGTCGGGCAAGGCGGCCAGCCGATCCAAGCTGGCCAGCATCTGCGCCGGGCTGCCCTCGAACAGGCGGCCGCAGCCGATGGAAAACAGGGTGTCGCCGCAAAACAGCAAGCCCTCGGGGCCGAGCGGCTGGCCGCGCGCTGAGGCCGGGTCGGGCGCGCTGGCAGCAGCGGGAACGCTGACAAGATCGGGAGCGCTTCCAGGTGCGGGAGCGCTTGCTAGTTCGCTTGCGCTTGCAAAGCCGGGTGCGCTATCCACCGGGCCGTCAATGCTGGCTGGCGCAAAGCCCGCGCAGTACCAAGCGATGTGCCCGGCGGTGTGGCCCGGCACCTCGATCACCTCAAAGGAGCGGCCGAGCAGCGCTACGCGCTCACCGCCGCGCACGTGCTGCACACCATCGGGCAAAGGCTCGCCGGTTGGCCCCCAAGCCGGCGCTGCCGTGGCCGCGCGCAGGGCCGCCACGCCGCCGGTGTGGTCGCCGTGGTGATGCGTGAGCAAAATGCCCGCCAGTTGCAGGCGCTGCGCCGCCAGCCAAGCCAGCACCGGTTCAGCCTGTCCGGGGTCCACCACCCAAGCTTGGGCGCCGTCGTGCAGGGCCCAGATGTAGTTGTCGGTCAGGGCGGGGATGGGGTGCAGCTGGTGCGTGGTCATGGTCACCATTGTCGGTCAGGCGCGGCGTTGCGCCGCTGGGTACCCCGGCGCGCTGGTGGACAATCGGGGCTCAAGCTCAACCCCCTACCCAATGCAAAGGTGCGCGCGTGCTGGACCGTTTTTTGGATGCGCTGTGGCTGGAAGATGGGCTGGCGCCGCTGACGCTGGCCGCCTACCGCAGCGATTTGCAGCAGTTGGCCGACTGGCTGGCGCAGCGCCGCGCGCAGCCGCCTGCTTTAGCTGCATCGGCTGCATCGGCCGCCCCCGCAGAGCCCGGCAGAGCTGCCGGCGCGCAACCAGCCACCGTTGCCGCCCCCGCCGCCACGCTCGAGCAAGCGCAAGAGGCCGATCTGCTGGCTTATCTGGCCGCTTGCCACGGCAGCAGCCGCGCCAGCACGGCCAACCGGCGCCTGAGCGTGATCAAGCGCTACTACCGCTGGGCGCTGCGCGAAGGGCTGCTGGCGGCAGACCCGACGCTCAAGCTGCTCAGCGCCCAGCGCGCGTTGCGCGTGCCCAAAACGCTGAGCGAAGCGCAGGTGGAGCGGCTGCTGCAAGCGCCGGATACGGCAGAGCCGCTGGGCTTGCGCGACCGCGCCATGCTCGAACTGTTGTACGCCAGCGGCTTGCGCGTGAGCGAATTGGTGGGCTTGCAACTGCACCAACTCAGCCTGGCCGATCAGGTGCTGCGGGTGTTGGGCAAAGGCGCCAAGGAGCGCCTGCTGCCCTTTGGCGACGAGGCGCTGCACTGGCTGCGCCGCTATCTGAGCGAGGCCCGGCCCGCCATCTTGGCCGGGCAGGTGAGTCACGATCTGTACGTCACCGCGCGGGGTGCGGCCATGACGCGCGTCATGTTCTGGCTGCTGGTGAAAAAATACGCCCGGCTGGCGGGCATCGACACGCCCTTGTCGCCGCACACGCTGCGCCACGCCTTTGCAACCCATCTGCTCAATCACGGCGCCGATTTGCGCGCCGTGCAGCTGCTGCTGGGCCATGCCGACATTTCCACCACCACCATCTACACCCACGTGGCGCGCGCGCGCCTCAAACAACTGCACGCGCTGCACCACCCGCGGGGCTGATGCGGCCAGCCTGTGCAGGTGCCTAGGTGCAGTCGGCGGCACCTCATCGGCGGCACGCCAGCGCCGCAGTCTTTACAATGGCACACCATGAGCATCTACCAACTCGACCAATGGCGCCCCGAGGTGCACCCGAGCGCCTTCGTGGCCGACAGCGCGCAAGTGATCGGGCAAGTCAGCCTAGGGGCCGAGGCCAGCGTCTGGTTTGGCTGCGTGGTTCGGGGCGACACCGAACTCATCAGCATTGGCGCGGGCAGCAACATCCAAGACGCCAGCGTGCTGCACGCCGATTACGGCTTCCCGCTGCAGGTGGGCGAGCGCGTGACGGTGGGGCATCAGGTGATGCTGCACGGCTGCTGCATCGGCGACGAAACGCTGATCGGCATCGGGGCCGTGGTGCTCAACGGCGCGCGCATCGGCAAACACTGCCTGGTGGGCGCCGGCGCGCTGGTGACCGAGGGCAAAGAATTCCCCGACGGCTCGCTGATCTTGGGCAGCCCGGCCAAGGTGGTGCGCACGCTCACGCCCGAGCAGATCGAGGGCCTGCGCGCCAGCGCCCAGCACTACATCGAGAACGCGCGCCGCTACCGCAGCGGCTTGCACCGGCTTGCAGCGCCTGGGGTGAGCGGCGGTGTCTGAAATCCAGCGCTTCATGTTCGAGGGCCTGCCGGTGCGCGGGCTGTGGGTGCGCCTCGACAGCGCGTGGCAAGAGCTGCTGCAGCGCCAAGCGCAAAGCGCCGTTTACCCACAACCGGTGCGCGAGCTGCTGGGCCAGATGTGCGCCGCCGCGCTGCTGCTGCAAGCCAGCATCAAGTTCAGCGGCGCGCTGCAGCTGCAGCTGGTGGGCGAAGGCCCGGTGCGGCTGGCGGTGGCCGAAACTCGGCCCGACGGCAGCTTTCGCGCCACGGCCCAGCTCGCGGGCAGCCTGCCCGAGGCGGCAGCGCAGCCGTTGCGCGCCGATGGCTCGCCGGCTTGGTCGCTGGCCGATTGGGTCAACCGCCACGGCGGTGGGCGCTGCGCCCTGACGCTCGAGCCGCAAGAGCGCAGCAGCGGCCAGCAAAGCTACCAAGGCGTGGTGCCTCTGAGCCCAGGGGGCGGTTCGGCGCCGTTCGAGCACTTGAGCCAGGCGCTCGAGCACTACATGCAGCAAAGCGAGCAGATCGACACCCGGCTGGTGTTGGCGGCCAACGACCAAGTCGCGGCCGGCTTGCTGATCCAGCGCGTGCCCGCCAGCAGCGAGGCCGCCCTGAGCGGTGCCGCTGCCGCGCAGGCGCGCCGCGAGGCGCTCGAGCGCAGCGACGACTACCCACGCATCGCCTTGTTGGCCGCAAGCCTGCAGCGCGACGAGCTGCTCACGCTCGATGCCGACACCGTGCTGCGGCGCCTGTTCTGGCAAGAGCCCTTGCAGCGCCTGCAGGCCGATGCGGCGCAGAGCGCCCCCCGCTTTGCCTGCCGCTGCAGCCGCGCCAAGGTGGCGGCCATGTTGCACGGGTTGGGGGTGGCCGAGGTGGAGTCGATTCTGGCCGAGCGCGCCCAGATCGAGGTCGGCTGCGAGTTTTGCGGCGCGCAGTACCGCTTCGATGCCGTGGATGCGGCGCAGCTGTTTGCCCCCACGCCGCCACTGGCCGCGCCTACGCGGGTGCACTAAGGGTAAATCCGGTCTCGGATGGGGTGCTGGCGGGGTGGTGCGCGCGAGCGGTGCTGCCTACAATGGCCTTGCCTTTACAAAACGAGGAGATCCTCACCTTGCAACGCCGTTCCCTTATCGCTTGGGGCGCCAGCGCGGCGCTGCTGGCCGCCAGTGGCCCATCATGGGCGCGCAATTTCCCGACGCGACCGCTGCGCTTGGTGGTGCCGTTCCCGCCCGGCGGCATGACCGACATCATCGCGCGTTTGGTGGCGCCGCCGCTGGCGCTGGAACTGGGTCAGCCGGTGGTGCCGGACAACCGGCCCGGCGCCGCCGGCACCATCGGCACCAGCGAAGTGGCACGCGCCACCCCCGATGGTTACACCTTGGGTCTAGTGACTGCCGGTTTGTTGTCGGCCACGCCAGCCATCAACCCGCGCACGCCCTACCATCCGCTCACCGACTTCACGCCCATCACCAACGTGGTTGCCACCTCGCATGTGGTCGCGGTGCACCCGTCGTTTCCGGGGCATGATTTCGCGTCTTTTCTGAGCGAGATTCGGCGCGCCCCTGGGCGTTTTTCCTATGCCACGGCAGGCACCGGCACGATTTTGCACCTGCAGTTCGAGCTGCTCGAGTCCTTGACCCGAACTTTTGTGGTGCACATCCCGTACCGGGGTTCTGCCCCGGCGCTGGCCGATGCGGTGGCCGGGCACGTGCCGATCGTCATCGATGTGTTTTCTACGGCGCTGCCGCACATCCAAGCCGGGCGGCTGATTCCCATCGTGGTCGCCGCGCCCCAGCGCATGCCGCAGTTGCCCCACGTGCCGACCTTTGCCGAAGTCGGCTTCGAGCCGGTCAACCGCACCGGGTTTTTTGGTTTGCACGGCCCGCGCGGTTTGGATCGGGCGGTGGTGGAGCGCATCCACGCGGCCATGACGCGCATTTTGGCCGAACCGGCGCTGCGCCGACGCCTAGAAGAGCTCGGGGCGACGGTGGTGGCCAACACGCCGGAGCAGTTTGCCGAGCAGATCCGGCTCGAGTTTGAGCTCTACCGCGAGCTGGTGCAGCGCGCCGGTTTGCGGCCGGATTGAGCGGGACTCCGATTGCGCGTCGGCGCCGCTGCACCGGCTGGAACCCATAGCGCCGCTGCGGCACAGGCAAGCGCCATCGTTCACCGTGCCCGCGCATTGAGGCTAGGGTAAATCCGGGGTTGTTGGTGCCTGCTGCAAGTGGCGCACATGATCCGCTCTACCTACAATCAATTGTTCAAAACTTATCAGGAGACCTGCACCATGCAACGCCGTTCCATCATCGGTTGGGGTGCCAGCGCAGCGCTGCTGGCCGCCAGTGGCCCGTCTTGGGCGCGAACGTACCCGACGCGCCCGGTGCGTCTGATCGTGCCCTTTGCGCCCGGTGGGCCCACCGACATCGTGGCGCGCATGGTCTCCGAGCCGCTGAGCACGCTGCTGGGGCAGCCGCTGGTGGTGGAAAACCGCGCCGGCGCGGGTGGCTCGATCGGGGCGGCCGAGATCGCGCGCGCCGCCCCCGACGGCTACACGCTGGGCGTGGCCACGGTGTCCACGGTGGCCGCCAACCCGGCTTTCAACCCGCGCACACCCTACAACCCGCTGACCGACTTCACCCCCATCACCAACATCGCTGCGGCGCCCAGCGTGTTTGCGGTGCATCCCTCGTTCCCGGGGCGCGATTTCGAATCTTTCATGCGCGAGGTCCGGCGCACCCCCGGCCGCTTGTCTTACGCCACCTCGGGCACGGGCAGCATCAACCACATTCTGGTCGAGCTGTTCGAGTTCGAAACCCGCACCTTCTTGGTGCACATCCCCTACCGCGGCACCGGCCCGGCGCTGGTGGATGTGGTGGCCGGCCATGTGCCGATGATTTTCAGCGACCTGCCCTCGGCGCTGCCGCACATACAGGCCGGTCGGCTGGTGCCGATCGTGGTCGGGGCGCCGCAGCGCGTGGCGCAGCTGCCCAACGTGCCGACCTTTGCCGAAGTCGGGTTGCCGCGCGTCAACCGCATGGCCTTCTTTGGTCTGCACGGTCCGCGTGGTCTGCCGCGCGAGGTGGTCGAGCGCGTGCACACCAGCACGATGCGTGCGCTGACCGATCCGGCGCTGCGCCGGCGCATCGAAGACACCGCCTTGGTGATCGTGGGCAACACGCCGGAGCAGTTTGCCGAACAAACCCGGCTCGAGTTCGAGCTCTACCAAGGCGTGGTGCAGCGCGCCGGCTTGCGGCCGGATTGAGGCGTTAGCCGTCAGGCCGGTTTGCGGTTGGACTGGGGCAGACCGGGTAAGCCGAGTCTGGGCCTTAGTTGCTGCGGTTGAGCGGGGCTGCGGGTAGCGGACTTGGAGATGCGGGGCTGGGAGCACCCGCCGCCACCCCAGCCGCCGACTCGGGGCGCCGGATCTGCACAAAAATCTCGTTGGGGCGCACCATGCCGAGCTCGTGCCGCGCCACTTCTTCGACCATCTCGAGCCCGTCCTGCAGGTCGCGCACCTCGCTGGCCAGTTCGGCGTTGCGCTGGCGCGCTTGTTCGTTGGCCGTTTCTTGCACCTGCAGGCGCTCGCGCAACTCGCGCACTTGCGGCACACCGCCGCGCCCCAACCAGAGCTGCGCCTGCACCCCCAGCAGCAGAACCGCCAGCAGCAGGGCCACGGCGCGGGCGTCGAAGGTCAAGCGGGGCATGGTGGCGGTGTTTCAGTGGCTGTGGTCTGAACCGCTCAGGTGTGCCGGCTGCACGAGTGCAGCTCGGTCGGCACAGTGGCCCTTGAGGCTCAGCGCAAATTGTAAAACGCCGCCCGGCCGGGGTAGCGCGCCACGTCGCCCAGGTCTTCTTCGATGCGCAGCAGCTGGTTGTACTTGGCCATGCGGTCGGAGCGGCTGAGCGAGCCGGTCTTGATCTGGCCGGCGTTGAGGCCGACGGCGATGTCGGCGATGGTCGAGTCTTCGGTCTCGCCCGAGCGGTGGCTGATGACGGCGGTGTAGCCGGCGCGCTTGGCCATCTCGATGGCTTCGAAGGTCTCGGTCAGGGTGCCGATCTGGTTGATTTTGATCAGGATCGAGTTGGCTACGCCTTGGTCGATGCCTTGTTTCAGGATCTGGGTGTTGGTGACGAACAGGTCGTCGCCCACCAGCTGCACGGTTTTGCCCAGGCGCTCGGTGAGGTGCTTCCAGCCGTCCCAGTCGCCTTCGGCCATGCCGTCTTCGATGCTGATGATGGGGTATTTGTCGCACCAAGTGGCCAGAATGTGCGTCCATTCTTCGGCGCTCAGCACCAGCCCTTCGCCTTCGAGGTGGTATTTGCCGTCGCGGTAGAACTCGCTGGCGGCGCAGTCGAGCGCCAGCGCGATTTGGTCACCGGCGCTGTAGCCGGCGTCGGCGATGGCTTGCAGGATCATCTGCAGCGCCGCTTCGTGGCTGGGCACGTTGGGGGCAAAGCCGCCTTCGTCGCCCACGGCCACGCTCATGCCCTTGTCGTGCAGGATTTTTTTGAGGGCGTGAAAAACTTCGGCACCCCAGCGCAGGGCTTCGCGAAAGCTGCTCGCGCCCAAGGGCACGATCATCAGCTCTTGCAGGTCGAGGTTGTTGTTGGCGTGTGCGCCGCCGTTGACCACGTTCATCATCGGCACCGGCATCTGCATGCGGCTGCTGCCGCCGAAGTAGCGGTACAGCGGCAGGCCGGCTTCTTCGGCCGCGGCGCGCGCCACCGCCATGCTCACCGCCAGCGTGGCGTTGGCGCCCAGCCGGCTCTTGTTGGGGGTGCCGTCAAGGTCGATCAGGGCCTGATCGAGAAAGGCTTGCTCGCTGGCGTCGAGCCCGAGCACGGCTTCGCTGATTTCGGTGTTGATGTGGCCGACGGCTTTGAGCACGCCCTTGCCGAGGTAGCGCTTGGGGTCGCCGTCGCGCAGTTCGATGGCTTCGCGGCTGCCGGTGGAGGCGCCCGAGGGCACGGCGGCGCGGCCCATGACGCCGCTCTCGAGCAGCACGTCGCACTCGACGGTGGGGTTGCCGCGGCTGTCGAGGATTTCACGGCCGACGATGTCAACGATTGCACTCATGGGTGGGTACCTTTGGGGCTTGAAAAGTTTTGGGGGAAATCAAGGGGAGTGGTGCTTAGGCCACGCCTTCGACGGCGATCATGCGGATCGAGCCCGCACCCTCGCGCGCTTGGCGCGCCTGGGTGTAGGTGGCGCTGTCGTAGTAGGCGCGCGCGGCGGCCAGGCTGGCAAAGCGCAGCACCACGATGCGCTGCGGTTGCCAGTCGCCTTCGAGCGGCTCGACGCGGCCGCCGCGCACCAGCACCTCGGCGCCGTGCTCTTGCATGGCGCGGCTGCTCCATTCGCGATAGACCTTCATCTGCGCTTCGTTGCTGATGGTGACGTCGGCGATCAGGTAGGCGTGTGGCATGGGTGGGGTGCAGAATATCAGAGGTTGAAGTCGGCTTCGAGAAAGCCGTGGCGCTTGGTCACTCGGTCGAGTTCGAGCAGGCTCTCGAGCAGCGCCGGCATGTGCTTGAGCGGCACCGCGTTGGGGCCGTCGGACAGGGCTTGGTCCGGGTTCGGGTGGGTTTCCATGAACAGGCCGGCCACGCCCACGGCCACGGCGGCACGCGCCAGCACCGGCACCATCTCGCGCTGGCCACCGCTGGACTGGCCTAGGCCGCCGGGCAGCTGCACGCTGTGGGTGGCGTCGAACACCACCGGGGCCCCGGTCTGGCGCATGATGGCCAGCGCGCGCATATCGCTCACCAGGTTGTTGTAGCCAAAGCTCACGCCGCGCTCGCAGGCCAAAAAGTTGTCGGTGGGCAGACCGACTTCGCGTGCCGCAGCGCGCGCTTTGTCGATCACGTTGAGCATGTCGTTCGGGGCCAGGAACTGCCCCTTTTTGATGTTCACCGGCTTGCCCGACTGCGCCACGGCGCGGATGAAATCGGTCTGGCGGCACAGGAAAGCCGGGGTTTGCAGCACATCGACCACCGCCGCGACTTCGGCGATTTCGGACTCGGTGTGCACGTCGGTGAGCACCGGCAGGCCGAGCTCGCGCCGCACCTGGGCCAAAATCTCGAGCCCGCGCTCGCGCCCGGGGCCGCGAAAGCTGCTGCCGCTGGAGCGGTTGGCCTTGTCGTAGCTGCTCTTGAAGATGAAGGGGATGCCGAGCGCGGTGGTGATTTCCTTCAGGCGCCCGGCGACTTCGAGTTGCAGCGCCTCGCTTTCGACCACGCAGGGCCCGGCGATGAGGAAAAAGGGCCGGTGCAGGCCGACTTCGAAGCCACAGAGTTGCATGATGGATCAGCCTTTGCGCGCTTGTTGTTGTTGCAGCGCGGCGCGGATGAAGGCGCTGAACAGCGGGTGCCCGCCCCAGGGGGTGGATTTGAACTCGGGGTGAAACTGCACGCCCATGAACCAGGGGTGGACGGCGGCGGGCAGTTCGACGATTTCGGTCAGCTGCTCGCGCTGCGTGAGCGCCGAAATCAGCAGCCCAGCCTCGCGCAAGCGCTCGAGGTAATGCGTGTTGGCCTCATAGCGGTGGCGGTGGCGCTCGCTCACCACCGGGCCGTAGATGGCATGCGCCAGCGTGCCGGGTTGCACGTCGGCGCTTTGCGTGCCCAGGCGCATGGTGCCGCCCAGGTCGCTGCTGCCGTCGCGCTGCTGGATCGAGCCGTCGGCGTCTTGCCACTCGTCGATCAGCGCGATCACCGGGTGCGGTGTGGCGGGGTCGAACTCGGTCGAGTTGGCGCCATCGAGCCCGGCCACATGGCGCGCAAACTCGATCGTCGCCACCTGCATGCCGAGGCAGATGCCCAGATAAGGCACGCGCTGCTCGCGGGCGTAGCGGGCGGCGGCGATTTTGCCTTCGGTGCCGCGCTTGCCAAAGCCGCCCGGAACCAAAATGGCGTCAAACGGCGCCAGCACCTGCGCCACGTCTTGCTGTTCGAGCGCTTCGGAGTCGATGTAGCCGATCTCCACGCGCACTTGGTTTTTCAGGCCGGCGTGGCGCAGCGCCTCGTTGAGCGATTTGTAGCTGTCGGACAGATCGACGTATTTGCCCACCATGGCGATGCGCACCGCGCCCTGTGGGTGTTGCAGCGCGTGCACCAGCTCGTCCCAGCGCTGCAGCCGCGCCGGTGGGGTGTTGAGGCGCAGCTTGTCGCAGATCAGGCCGTCGAGCCCCTGCTCGTGCAGCAGCCGCGGCACCTGGTAGATGCTGGGCAGGTCGGGCAGCGAGATCACGCCCCACAGCGGCACGTTGGTGAAGAGGCTGATTTTTTCGCGCTCGTCGTCGGGGATGGTGCGGTCGGCGCGGCACAGCAGGGCGTCGGGCTGGATGCCGATCTCGCGCATTTTTTGCACCGTGTGCTGAGTCGGCTTGGTCTTGAGCTCACCGGCGGCTGCGATCCAAGGCACGTAGCTCAGGTGCACGAAGGCGCACATATTGGGCCCCAGGCGCAGGCTCATCTGGCGCACCGCCTCGAGGAAGGGCAGCGATTCGATGTCGCCCACGGTGCCGCCGATTTCGACGATCGCCACGTCCACCGCCTGCGCCGTGCCGAGGCCAGCGCCGCGTTTGACGAACTCTTGGATTTCGTTGGTCACGTGCGGAATCACCTGCACGGTTTTGCCCAGGTAGTCGCCACGGCGCTCTTTTTCGAGCACGCTTTTGTAGATCTGGCCGGTGGTGAAGTTGTTGGCGCGCCGCATGCGCGTCTCGATGAAGCGCTCGTAGTGGCCGAGGTCGAGGTCGGTTTCGGCTCCGTCCTCGGTGACGAAGACCTCGCCGTGCTGAAACGGGCTCATGGTGCCCGGATCGACGTTGAGGTAGGGGTCAAGCTTGATCAGGGTGACGTTGAGGCCGCGCGATTCGAGCAGCGCCGCCAGCGAAGCGGACGCGATGCCCTTGCCAAGTGAGGACACCACGCCGCCGGTCACGAATACGAATTTGGTCATGTCGCGGGCGAGCCGTTCAAGGCTCGCGGCTAAGGAAAGAGCGATTATAAAAGCCTACCCGGGCGTACCCGGGCGCTTCAGGGTGCTGCTTGCGGTACTTGCGGCGCTTACGGTGCTCACGGCGCCTGCTCCAGCGCCTCGATCTGCTGCGCCACCTCGAGCCACTGCTCTTCGGCGGCTTCGATGGCTTGCTCCACGGCGCCTAGGCGCTGGCTGGCGGCGGCTAGCGTGGGCGCGGGCTGGTCGGGGCGCTGCAGTTGCGCGTGCAGGGCCTGTTGTTCGGCTTGCAGCTGGGCCAGTTGCTGCTCCAGCGCCTCGCGCTGTTTTTTGTGCGGCTGCAGGCGCGCAGACCGTTGCTGGCGGCGCTGCGCCTCGGTGCGGCGCTGTTCGGCGTCGCTTCGCTCGGAGCGCGCCGGTTTTTGTGCCGGTTTTTGTATCGCTTTTTGCGCCGGCGCTGGTTTGGCCAAGGCTTCGCGGCGCAGCTTGGCCTGCTCGAGCAGGTAGCGCTGGTAGTCGTCGAGGTCGCCGGCGAAGTCTTCGATGCCGCCGTGGCTGACGAGCCAGAACTCGTCGCAGACGGCGCGCAGCAGGGCGCGGTCGTGGCTGACCAGCAGCACCGTGCCCTCAAAGCCGTTGAGCGCCAGCGCCAGCGCCTCGCGCGTGGCCAGGTCGAGGTGGTTGGTGGGTTCGTCGAGCAGCAGCAGGTTGGGCCGCTGCCAGACGATCAGGCACAGCACCAAGCGCGCTTTTTCGCCGCCGCTCAGGCTGCCCACGCGCTGCTGCGCCAGCTCGGCGCCAAACTGGAAACGCCCCAGAAAGTTGCGCAAATCCTGCTCGCGCGTGGCCTGGCCGGCCAGCGCGCCGGCGGCTTCGGTCTCGCGCGCGAGCCGCACCATGTGCATCAAAGGGGTGTCGTCGGCGCGCAGCAAGTCCATCTCTTGCTGCGCGAAGTAGCCGATGCGCAGCCCCTTGCCGTCGCTGCGCTGGCCGTCGAGCAGATCGAGCGTGCGCGCCACGGTCTTGATGAAGGTCGATTTGCCTTGGCCGTTGGCCCCTAGGATGCCGATGCGCTGCCCGGCCATGACCGAGCGCGTGACGCCGCGCACGATCGTGGTCGCGCTGCCGTCGGGGCTGCGGTAGCCAAAGCTGGCTGCGCGCAGGCTGAGCATGGGGTTGGGCAGGGTGCCGGCGTCGTCGAACTCGAAGTCGAACTCGGCTTCGGCCAGCACCGGGGCCAGTTTTTCCATGCGCTGCAAGGCCTTGACGCGGCTTT
Organism: Serpentinimonas maccroryi; assembly: GCF_000828915.1. Classification (NCBI taxonomy): domain Bacteria; kingdom Pseudomonadati; phylum Pseudomonadota; class Betaproteobacteria; order Burkholderiales; family Comamonadaceae; genus Serpentinimonas; species Serpentinimonas maccroryi. Next base: position 1,548,807 of record NZ_AP014569.1, on the reverse strand, counting down.
GCGCCTGCCGCGCCTTGCTCGCTTTGGCCTTGAAGCGGTCGATGAAGCGCTGTAGGTGCGCGATGCGCTCTTGCTGGCGCTCGAAGCTGCTTTGCTGCAGCGTGAGCTGCTCGGCGCGCATGAGCTCGAAGCGGCTGTAGTTGGCACCGTAGCGCTTGAGCTGGCCGGCCTCGAGGTGCAGCGTGACGCCAGTGACGGCGTCGAGAAACTCGCGGTCGTGGCTGATGACCAGCAGCGTGCCGGCGTAGCGCTTGAGCCAGCTCTCGAGCCAGACCAGGGCGTCGAGATCGAGGTGGTTGGTGGGTTCGTCGAGCAGCAGCAGGTCGCTGGGGCAGATGAGAGCGCGCGCCAGTTGCAGCCGCATGCGCCAGCCACCGGAAAAGCTGTTGACTGGGCGCTCGAGTTGCGGCACCTCAAAGCCCAAGCCCAGCAGCAGCGCCTGGGCGCGGGCGTGCGCGTCGTGGCTGCCGGCATCGAGGCAGGCGCTGTGCGCTTCGGCCAGCGCCAGGCCGTCGCCGCTGGCCTCGGCGGCGGCGAGCGCGGCGCGGGCGGCGGCGAGCCGGGTGTCGCCGTCGATGACGAAGGCGGTCGCGTCCTGCTCGGTTTCGGGCATGTCTTGGGCCACGGCGGCGCTGCGCCAGTGGCGTGGCAGTTGCAGCTCGCCGCTGTCTTCGTGCAGCTGGCCCTGCAGCAGCGCAAACAGGCTCGATTTGCCGGCGCCGTTGCGCCCCACGAGGCCGATTTTTTCGCCCGGGTTGAGCACCGCGCTGGCGCCGTCGAGCACCACCTTGGGGCCGCGGCGCAGCGTGATTTGGCGCAGGGTGATCATGCTTGGGGCCCGCCGCTAGAGGCTGGGGTTGCGGCTGGGGGTACGGCCGAGGGTGTGGCCTGCCAGCAGTCCAGCGCCTGGCGTGTGAGCAGCAGCACCGCGTCGGGCCCGGCGCTGGTTTGTAGCCAGTGCGCGGGCAGGCCGGGAAAGGCGCGTTCGAAGTGCGCGCGTTCGTGCCCGATCTCGAGCACCAGCACGCCTTCGGGGTTGAGGTGCGCGGCGGCTTGTGCCAGCAGGCTGCGGATGAAGTCCATGCCGTCGCGGCCGCCGCACAGCCCGCCGTCGAGCGCCAGCGCCGGCTCGGCGCAGAACTCGGGCGGCAGCGCGTCCATGCTGGCGCGGCTGACGTAGGGCGGGTTGCACAGCACCAGGTCGTAACGCTCGGGCAGGGCGGCCCAGCCGTCGGACTCGATCAGGCGCACGCGCTCTTGCAGGCCGTGGCGCTCGAGGTTGATGCGCGCCACCGCCAGCGCGTCGGGGCAGATGTCGGCGGCGTCGATTTGCACCTCGGGCCAGGCCAGCGCCGCCAGCACCGCCAGGCTGGCGTTGCCGCAGCACAGGTCGAGCGCGCGCTGGGTGTGCGCGCCCAGCCAGTCGTCGAGGCAGTCGGCCCCGGCGGCAGCGGCCAGCAGCTCGGCGATCAGGCTGCGCGGCACGATGCTGCGCTCATCGACATAAAAGGGCACGCCTTGCAGCCAGGTCTGGCGCGTGAGGTAGGCGGCGGGGCGGCGCGAGGCGATGCGCTCGTCGATCAGGGCCAGCACCGCTTGCGCCTGCTCGGGCTCGACCGGCCGCGCATCGAGCGCGCTGTCGGGCGGCAGGCCCAGGCGCCACAACAGCAGCCAAGCGGCTTCGTCGTGGGCGTTGAGGGTGCCTTGGCCGTAGGCCAGTGGGGCGGCCTGCAGGCGCGCGCAGGCGGTTTGATGAAGTTCGGACAGGGTCATGGGTGCGCACAGGGGGTGCGGGCTGGGGCGCAAAGGCCGCAGACCAAGGTAGGGGCCGTCACCGGGAGTCGGAGCGGCTGCTGGCGGTGGGGTGGATGCGGCTTGAGGAGGGGGCGCTGGGGGCTGCGATGGTCGCCACCCAAGCCGGGTCGGGTCGCCACTGCGCCACCCAGTCGGGGATTTGCGCCGCCGGCATCGGCCGGGCGATGGCGTAGCCCTGGCCGTGCAGACAACCCAGGCGCAGCAGCATCTGGGCGTGGGCCGAGGTTTCCACCCCTTCGGCGATCACCAGCCGACCCAGCGCCTGCGCCAAGCTGAGCACGCCCTGCAAAATGGCGATGTCGGTGGCGTCGTCGAGCATGCTGCGCACAAAGCTCTGGTCGATTTTGAGCACCTGAATCGGCAGGTGCTTGAGGTAGGTGAGCGAGGAGTAGCCGGTGCCAAAGTCGTCCAGCGAGGTGTGCACGCCCAGCTCGCGGCATTGGTGCAGCAGGGCCGAAACCGAGCTCAAATCGCCCAGCGCGCTGGTTTCGAGCACTTCGAGCTCCAGCTGATCGGGCGGCAGCTCGGGGTGGCGGGCCAGCGCGGCGCGCAGTTTGGGCACGAAATCGGGTTGCGCCAACTGCATGGCGTTCACGTTGACGCTCACCGGCAGGTGCAGCCCGGTGCAGTTCCACTGGGCCAGCTGTTGCAAGGCCTGTTCGAGCACCCAGTCGCCCAGGTCCACCATCAGCGCCTGCTGTTCCAGCGCGGGCAAAAAGGCCCCCGGGCCCAGCAGGCCATGCTGCGGGTGCTGCCAGCGGATCAGGGCCTCGACCCCGATCACGGCCCCGCTGTGCATGTTCACTTTGGGCTGATAAAACAGCACGAACTCGTGGTTTTTGAGGCCCTGTGCGATGCGCTCGATTTCGGCGTGGCGGCTGCGCACGCCGCGGTCGCCCTCGGCGTCGAAGAAGTGGTAGCGGTTTTTGCCACTTTGCTTGGCCTGGAACATGGCCTGGTCGGCTTGGCGAAGCAACTGGTCGGCGTCCACCGGGTCGGCTTGGGGATAAAAGCTTACGCCTATGCTGGCGCTCACAAGCGCAAGTCGTGCGCGGGCAAAGCGCCGCTCGGGCTGGCGGCCGCCGCCAGCAAGGCCTCGAGCACGGGCAGGCAGTCCAAGGCGCTGCACAGGTCGGGCAGCACGGCGACGAATTCATCGCCACCCAAGCGCGCCAGCGTATCGCCCGGGCGCAGGGCGCTTTGCAGGCCGTGCCCGAGCGCGATCAGCAACTGGTCGCCGGCCTCGTGGCCGAGCTGGTCGTTGAAGGCCTTGAAGCCGTCCAGGTCCAGATAGACCACCGCCACTTGGTGCTGGTGTTGCGTGGCCTGGCCCATGGCGATCAGCAAGCGGTCGGCCAGCAGGCGGCGGTTGGGCAGACCGGTCAGGGCGTCGTACTGGCTCAGGCGCTCTACCTGGCGCTCCTGCTCGCGCAGCGTGCTCAGGTCGGTCGAGATGCCGGCGTAGCCCTGCAAGCGCCCGCTGGCGTCGGGCACCGGGCTGATGGTGAGCAGGCAGGGATAGACCTCGCCAGATTTGCGCCGGTTCCAGATTTCCCCGCGCCACAACCCGTGCTCGCGCAGCGCCAGCCACATCTTGCGGTAAAACGCGGCGTCGTGGCGGCCCGAGGACCAAAAGCGCGGGTTCTGGCCCAGCAGTTCCTCGCGAGCGTAGCCGGTGAGGCGGCACAAGGCGGCATTGACGTCGATGATCTGGCCACGGGCGTCGGTGATGACGATGGCGTCGTTGGCGTGTTCGTACACGCTGGCGGCGCGGCGCAGGGCTTGCGCCGCCAACTCGCGCTCGGTCACGTCTTGGGCGGTGCCGAAGGACTCGATCACCGCCCCAGCCTCATTGCGCCGGTGCTGGATTTGTTCGTGAATGTGGCGGATGGCGCCGTCGCTGCGGCGCACGATGCGGTGCACGATCTCGTAGCCAGCGTGGCCCGGTTGCAAGGAAGCGTTGTAGGCGGTTTCGACGGCGGCGCGGTCTTCGGGGTGGACGAGCTCCAGAAAAGCCGGGTAGGTGGCGGCAAAAACGCCTGGCTCGAGGCCAAACAGGCGGTAGAGCTCGTCACTCCACACCAGGCGGCCGCTTTGCAGATCGAGGGTCCAGCAGCCGATGTGTGCCACGCGCTCGAGGTTGGCCAAGCGCTCTTGGCTGGCGCGCAGCTGCTCGGCGTTGCGGCTGGCGGCGATCCACAGCCCGATGCGCTCGAGCAGTGGGTGCAGAAAATCGAGCAAGGCCGGGGCGTAGCCGCCCGGGCGGTTGGCCAGGCCGACCAAGCCCACTAGATGGCCGCCGTGATGCAGCGGGATGCCCACGAAGGCGTCGAGCGCCGGGTACCCGGGCGGCAGCCCGCCGCGGCGCGGGTCGGTGACGGGCTGGTTGGAAAACACCGGTTCGCCGCTGGTGAGGGCGGCGCCAAAGAGCGTGCGCAAGTTGGTGAACTCCAGGCCCTTGGGGGCCATGGCGGCAAAATGGGCCTTGCTGGCTGCGTCCCAAGCGATGTCGGTGATGGCGTAGGTTTTGAGATTGGGCTGGCCGTCAGCGGCGTGCAGCACCTCGCCGATGAAGCCGTAGGCGCTGGCGCTGAGCGCCAGCAAGCGCTCGAGCACGGCCGCAAAACCGCTGCGGCGCTCGGTCGGGTCGAGCAGGTGCAAGGGCAGATCGTCACTCTGCGTCAGCTGGCGCCGCTGGGCCTGCAGCTCGGCTTGTGCGCAGTCGGCCAAATCGCGCAAGGCGGTGCGCTGCGCGGGGCTGAGCAGGCGCGGGCGTCGGTCTTGGATGCACAGCATGCCCACGGTGTCGCCGCCATCGACCACCAAAGGGGCGCCGGCGTAGTAGCGGATGTGCGGCTCGCCGGTGACCATGGGGTTGTGGGCGAAGCGCGGGTCTTGCAGGGTGTCGGGGATTTCGAAAATGCCCGACTCCAAAATGGCGTGGCCGCAAAAAGAGACGGCGCGCTCGGTTTCGGTGGCCTCCACCCCCAGACGCGACTTGAACCACTGACGCTCGGCGTCCACCAAGGAAATCAAAGCGATCGGCACATCGAACAAGGCCCGCGCCAGCCGGGTGATGCGGTCGAAGCGCTCTTCGGCGGCGCTGTCGAGCACCCCCAGCGCGCGCAGGGCGCGCAGGCGCTCCGCTTCGCCGTCAGGCAAAGCGGGGGCGCAATCAGGGGGGCCGGCTGGGTTCATACGCGGAGCGAAACGGCTTTCAGGTTCGGCAAATGGTAATCATATTGGGCGATTTTACAATGGGCGCGAGACCAAGTGCTCCATCACCCGGCGATAAATGTGGGTCAGGGGCTCGAGTTCGGCCACGGCCACGCACTCGTTGACTTGGTGGATGGTGGCATTGGGCGGCCCGAGTTCGATCACTTGCGGGCAGATTTGAGCGATGAAGCGCCCGTCGCTGGTGCCGCCGCTGGTCGAGAGCTGTGCCTGCAGCCCGGTGACCTGAAAAATGGCGGTGCGCACCGCATCGACCAAGCTGCCCGCCGGCGTGAGAAAAGGCTGGCCCGACAGGCTCCAGTCCAGCTCGTAGTCGCGCCCGGCGTGCAGGTGGTGGCGCGCCAGCAGATCGTGCACGCGCTGTTGCAGGCTCTCGGGCGTGCTCTCGGTACTGAAGCGAAAGTTGAAATCGAGCACGGCGGTGCCGGGAATCACGTTGCTCGCGCCGGTGCCGGCGTGCAGGTTGCTGGCCTGCCACGAGGTGGGGGGGAAGTGCGCGTTGCCGCCGTCCCACAGGGTGGCGGCGAGTTCGGCCAGCGCCGGCGCCAGCAGGTGGATGGGGTTGCGCGCCAGTTGCGGGTAGGCGATGTGGCCCTGCACGCCCTTGAGCGTGAGCCGGCCACTGAGCGAGCCGCGGCGGCCGTTTTTGATGGTGTCGCCGGTCTGGCGCTCGGCGGTGGGTTCGCCCACGATGCACCAGTCGAGCCGCTCGCCGCGGCGTTGCAGCTCGCGGCACACCGCCACGGTGCCATCGTGGGCCGGGCCTTCTTCGTCCGAGGTGAGCAAAAAAGCCAGATTCAGCGGCGCCTCGGGCTGCGCGGCCACAAAGGCTTCGCAGGCCACCACCATCGCCGCCAGCGAGGCTTTCATGTCGCTGGCGCCGCGGCCGTAGAGCTTGCCGTCGCGCAGCGTGGGCTCAAAGGGCGGGCTGTGCCAGCGCTCCAGCGCGCCGGTGGGCACCACGTCGGTGTGGCCGGCCCAGACCAAGGTGTGGGCCGTGGGGCTGACGCTGCGCTTGGCCCACAGGTTGCTCACGCGCCAATCGGGCGGGCCGCTGTCGATACGCTCGCAGACAAAGCCCAGCGCTTGCAGGCGATCGGCGATCAGCTCCAAACAACCGGCGTCGGCCGGGCTGACAGAGGGGCAGGCGATCAGTTGCTGGGTCAGTTGCTGGGTGGGGTGCATGGTCGGGGACAGCCAAATTAGGCGTCGAGGGTAAAGTCGGCAAACGAGGGGCCGCTGGGCGAGGGCGCTTGGGGCGACGCGGCGGGCGGTTCGCTGGGGTTTTGCGTGCGCGATTGAAGCGACTGGTTTTGCAGCCGCCACATCAGGTTGGTGGGTGAATCGGCGTACGCCAAGCCTTCTTGGCGTTCGATTTTGCCGCTCAGGATCAGGCGCGCGATGTCGGACTCGAAGGTTTGCGATTCTTCGGACATGGATTTTTCTAGCGCCTCGCGCACGCCAAAAAAATCGCCTTTTTCGATCATTTCGCTCATCAGGCGCGAGTTGACCATCACTTCCACCGCCGGCACGCGGCTGCCATCGACCGTGCGCAGCAGCCGCTGCGACACGATCGCCTTGAGCGAGGAAGCCAAGTCGTTGAGCATGGTCGGGCGCACCTCGACCGGGTAAAAGTTGAGGATGCGGTTGAGCGCCTGGTGGCTGTTGTTGGCGTGCAGCGTGGCCAGCACCAGGTGGCCCGACTGGGCGTAGGCGATGGCCAGCGACATGGTTTCGCGGTCGCGGATTTCGCCGATCAGGATCACGTCCGGGGCCTGGCGCAGCGCGTTTTTGAGCGCGACGTAGAGCGAAGCGGTGTCGGTGCCGACTTCGCGTTGGTTGACGATCGACTGCTTGTTGCGAAACAGGTATTCGACCGGGTCTTCGATCGTTAGGATGTGGCCTCTGCTTTGGGCGTTGCGGTGGTCGAGCAAGGCCGCTAGGGTGGTGCTTTTGCCCGAGCCGGTGGAGCCGACCACCAGCATCAGGCCGCGCTTGGCCATGATCATTTTTGCCAGCACCGGCGGCAGCTGCAGCGACTCGAAGGCCGGGATTTCGCTGCTGATGAAACGCACCACCATGGCGCAGTTGCCGCGCTGCTTCATGGCGCTGAGGCGAAAACGCCCAACCCCTGCCAGCGGAATGGCGATGTTGAGTTCGCCGCTGGCATGAAATTCACGCAGCTGCTCGGCACTCACCACTTCGGCCAGCAGCTGCAGCGGCCCATCGACCGGCAGCGGCTGCGGCGTGATGGCGGTGCAGACACCGTTGAGCTTCATTTGCACCGGCGAGGCCGCCGACAAATAGACGTCGGAGGCGCGCTTTTCGCTCATCAGGCGCAGGATTTTTTCCATCGGGCCCATGGGTGTGGCTCCTGTTGCGTGTTCGTTGCCAAAGGCCTTGAGCAGCGGTGAGCGCGCTTTAGTCGCGCAGCAGCTCGTTGATGCTGGTTTTGGAGCGCGTCTGCGCATCCACCTGCTTGACGATCACCGCCGCGTACAGGCTGTAGGGGGCGCCGTTGGCAGCGGTTTTGGGCAGGCTGCCGCTCACCACCACCGAGCCCGCCGGCACCCGGCCGTAGCTGATCTCGCCCGTGGCGCGGTTGAAGATCGGGGTGCTCTGGCCCAAGTAAACGCCCATGCCGAGCACGGCGTTTTCTTCCACGATCACGCCTTCGACCACTTCGGAGCGCGCACCGATGAAGCAGTTGTCTTCGATGATAGTGGGGTTGGCTTGCAGCGGCTCGAGCACACCGCCGATGCCGACACCCCCCGACAGGTGCACGTTTTTGCCGATCTGGGCGCACGAGCCCACCGTGGCCCAGGTGTCCACCATGCTGCCTTCATCGACGTAGGCGCCGATGTTGACGTAGCTGGGCATGAGCACGGCGCCGCGGGCGATGAAGCTGCCGCGCCGCGCCACCGCCGGCGGCACCACGCGCACGCCCGTGGCGGCGAGCTCCTGCGGGCTTAAGTTGGCGAATTTGGTCGGCACCTTGTCGTAAAAGGCCAGCTCGCCGGCACGGATGATGGCGTTGTCGTTGAGCCTAAAGCTCAGCAGCACGGCCTTTTTGATCCACTGGTGCACCGTCCACTGGCCCACGCCCGAGCGGGTGGCGACGCGCAGCTGGCCGTTGTTGAGCTGCTCGAGCACCTGCTCGACGGCGTCTTGCACCTCGCGCGAGGCGTTGCTGGGGTTGAGCTGGGCGCGCTGTTCCCAGGCTTGGTCGATCAGGGTTTGCAAAGAGGGGCTCATGGTGGGGCGGTGGGTTGCGAAAGCGGAGGCTGGGTTGGGCTGTAGGGGGCCGGATCGAAGCTCGCATTGTATGTTTGGCCCTGGCTCGGTGCGCGCGCCTTAAACTAGCGCCTCCCATCTTTCATGGCCTTGCATGGCGGCGCATGGCCGTGCAAGGTCGTGCCCAGTATCCAGCGAAGCAGCAAGCGTGCGCCTACAGACCATCAAGTTGTCGGGCTTCAAGTCCTTTGCCGAAGCCACCACCTTTGGCCTGCCGGGCCAACTGGTGGGGGTGGTCGGCCCCAACGGTTGCGGCAAATCCAACATCATGGACGCCGTGCGCTGGGTGCTGGGCGAGAGCAAGGCCAGCGAGCTGCGCGGCGAGTCGATGCAGGACGTGATCTTCAGCGGCAGCGCGCAGCGCAAGCCCGCCAGCCGCGCCAGCGTGGAGCTGGTGTTTGACAACGCCAGCCAGCGCGTGCCCGGGCCGTGGGGCCGTTATGCCGAGCTGTCGGTGCGCCGGGTGCTCACACGCGATGGCACCAGCAGCTACCACATCAACCAGCAGCCGGTGCGCCGGCGCGACGTGCACGATCTGTTCTTGGGCACCGGGCTGGGGCCGCGCGCCTACGCCATCATTGGCCAGGGCACCATCGGCCGCATCATCGAGAGCCGCCCCGAAGACTTGCGCCTGTTTCTGGAGGAAGCGGCCGGGGTGTCCAAATACAAAGAGCGCCGCCGCGAGACCGCCGCGCGGCTGCTCGATGCGCGCACCAACCTGAGCCGGGTGCAAGACATCTTGACCGAGCTCGATGAGCAGCGCAGCAAGCTGGAGCAGCAAGCCGCGCTGGCGCAGCGCTACCGCGATCTGCAAAGCCGGGTGCAGCGCGGCCAGCAGCAGCTGTGCTGGCTAAAACTTTGCCAAGCCCAGGCCGACGCTGCTCAAGCCCAAACCCAAGGGCAGCAGGTGCAGCTCGAGCTTGACGAGCAAACGGCGGCTTTGCGCAAGCTAGAGGCCGAACTGGAAGCGGCGCGGCAGGCGCACTATGCCGCCGGCGAGGCGCTCAACCAGGCCCAAGGGGCGCTGTACGCCGCCGCCGCCGAGGTGGCGCGGCTCGAGACCGAGATCCGCCACGTGCGCGACCACCGCCAGCGCCTGCAGCAGCGCCTGCAGCAGTTACATCAGCAGCGCGGACAGTGGGACGAGCGCACCCGCGCCGCCGCCGACGAGCGCGAGCGCCTAGCCCAGCAACAGCAAGCCGCGGCCCTGCAGGCGGCGGCGCTGGCGGCGCAGTGCCAGCAGCAAGCCGCTGCGCAGCCCGCCGCCCAAGCCCAGCTGCAAGCGGCGCAGCAGGGGCTGCAGCGCTGCCGCCGCGCGCTGGCCGAGAGCCAGCAGGCGCTGGGCGTGCTGGGGGCGCAACAGCGCGCCTTTGAGCAACAGCGCCAGCAGTGGCAGCAGCGGGTGCAGCGCCTGCACAGCGAAGCCCAAGCGCTGGCGGCGCAGGCCAGCGACGAGGCGCGGCTGGCGGGCTTGCAGGCCGAGTTTGAGCAAGCGCAGCAGCGCCACGCCCAAGCGCAGGAGGCGGTGCAGCAGCTGCAGCTCGAGCAGACCCAATGCGAGCAGCGGCGCAGCCAGTGCCAGCAGCAGGCGCAGGCGCAGGCCCAAGCGCAGGCCCAGTGCCAAGCCCGACACGACGCCTTGCAGGCCTTGCAGACCCGGCTGCAGCAAGCCGGCCAGCTGCCGCAATGGCTGGAGCGGCAAGGCTTGCAAGGGCGCGCGCCGCTGTGGCAGCGGGTGCAGCCGGCGGCCGGCTGGGCCACGGCGATCGAGGCCGCCTTGCGCGAGCGGCTGCAGGCGCTGGAGCTGCCCAACCTAGAGGCCGCGCTGGCTTGGGCCGAGGCGGCGCCACCGGGGGCGCTGGTGCTGTATGCGCTGGAGGAATGCGCTGCGGGCGCGGGGCAGGGCGCCGAGGGCAGGGGGCAGGGCTCAGCACAGGCCGCGCACCAATTGCAGCCGCTGGCGCAGCACCTGCGCTGCCCCGAGCCGGCCTTGCGGGCCTTGCTGTCGCGCTGGCTCAGCCCTTGCTACGCCGCCGCCAGCCTGCCCGAGGCGCTGGCCGTGCGCGCCGCGTTGGGGCCCGCCGAGCTCATCTACACCCCGCAGGGGCACTGCGTGGGCGCGCAGCACCTAGCGTTTTATGCCGCAGCGCCCGAGCAGTCGGGCTGGCTGGCGCGCGCGCAAGAGATCGAGCAGTTGCAGCAGCAGCTGCACAAGCTGCAAGGCGAAGCCGCGCAAGCGCGCCAGGCGCAAGCGCAGGCCGAAGCCGCGTGCGCCCAAGCCAGTGCGCACTTGCAGCAAGCCCGCGCTGCGGCCCAAGGCGCCCTGGCGCAAGCCCATGCACTGCAAGTCGAGCTGCTGCGCCTGAGCCAGCAAGCCGCGCACCGCCAGCAGCGCGCCGCCCAATTGGGGCAAGAGCAAGCCGAAGCCGAGCAGAACTTGCAGCAGCTGCAGGCGCAACAGCAGCAGCTGCAAGCGCAACAGCACCAGCGGCACACCGAGCTGCAAGCGCAGCAGCAGGCGCTGCAGCAGGCCGAGCGCGAGCAGGCGCAGGCCGAGCAGGCGCTGCAGCAGGCCAGCGCCCAAGCGCGCGCGCTCGAGCGCCAAGCGCAAGAGGCCGACTTCGCGCAGCGCAGCCTGCAAGCGCGCGCCGACGAGCTGCAGCGCAACCAAACCGCCGGGCAGCAGCACAGCGCCGAACTGGCCGAGCAAGCGCAGCAGATACAGGCCGAACTCGAGACCCTGTGCGACACCGCTGCTCAGTCGGCCCTGCAAGCGGCGCTGGCCCTCAAGCTCCAGCGCGAGCAAGAGCTGGGGGCGCGGCGCAGCGCCCACGATGCTTTGAGCGCCGAACTGCGCGCCAGCGACGCGCAGCGCCTGCGGCTCGAGCACGCGCTCGAGCCCTTGCGCCAGCGCTTGGGCGAGCTGCAGCTGCGCCTGCAGGCGGCGCAGCTGACCCAGCAGCAGCAGCGTCAGAGCCTCGAGGAGGCCGGCGTGGTCGAGCCGCAGCAGCTGCAGGCGCTGGCCCACAGCGTGGCCGCCGAGGGCGTGCAGCTGGCCACCTTGCCGGCGCAGGTCCAGCGCGGCCAACGCGAGCTCGAAGCCTTGGGCGACGTCAACCTGGCGGCGCTCCAGGAGCTGGCGGTGGCGCAGCAGCGCGGGCGGTTTTTGAGCGAGCAAAGCCACGACTTGCAGCAGGCCATCACCACCCTCGAAGAGGCCATCCGCACCATCGACAGCCAGACCCGCGCCCTGCTGGGCCAGACCTTCGAGGCGGTGAACCAGCAATTTGGGCGTATATTCCCCGAATTGTTTGGCGGCGGGCAAGCGCGGCTGCAGTGGAGCGAGGGCGAAATCCTCGACGCCGGGGTGCAGGTGCTGGCGCAGCCGCCGGGCAAGCGCAACCAGACCATCCACCTGCTGTCGGGCGGCGAAAAGGCGCTGACCGCAATCGCCTTGGTGTTTGCCATTTTTCAACTCAACCCGGCGCCGTTTTGCTTGCTCGACGAGGTCGATGCCCCGCTGGACGACGCCAACACCGAACGTTTTGCCCAACTGGTGACTCGTATGAGCTTTGAGACCCAGTTTCTTTTCATCAGCCACAACAAAATCACCATGGAAATGGCGCACCAACTCGTCGGCGTCACGATGCAAGAGCAAGGCGTCTCGCGCATCGTGGCCGTGGATTTGCAATCGGCCCAGCATTTGCTGGCGGAGCCACAGCCATGACGCCGCTGCAATGGGGGCTGCTGCTGCTCGGGCTGGCGCTGCTGGTGGCGCTGCTGCTCTACAACGTCTGGAGCACCCGGCGCCAGCGCCCGCGCCGCGCCCAAAGCGCCGATGCGCCAGCCGCCGCGCCGGGGGCCGAACCCGGTTCGCGCCTCGACCCGGTGCTGGGCCAGCTTGCACAGGCGCAGCCCGTTGCCACCGCAGGCGCCGAGGGCGTGCCGGATTTGCCCAAGGTGGTGCAGGCGCAGCAGGTGCTCGATGAGCGCATCGATGCCATTGCCCTGCTGCACAGCGACCAGCTGGTGTCGGGCGACGCCGTGCTGGCGGCACTGCCCACCAGCCGGCGCATCGACGGCAAGCCGTTTTATGTCGAGGCGCAAAACCTGCAGACGCAGCAGTGGGAGTTGCCGCGCGCGGGCGAGCGCTACCAAAGCTTGCGCGCCGGCATCCAGCTGGTGAATCGGGCCGGTGCGCTCAACGAGATCGGCTTTTCGCAGTTTATCCAGCGCCTCGACGAATTGGCCGACAGCCTGCAGCTGCGCCCCGAATACCCCGACATGATGCACGAGGTGGCGCGCGCGCGCGAGCTCGACCAGTTTGCGCTGGCACACGATGCGCAGTTGTCGTTTTATGTGCGCGCCCAGCGTGCCGCTTGGAGCCCCGGCTACTTGGCGCAACACGCGGCGCGGGCTGGTTTTGTGGCTGGCGCGCTGCCGGGCCGCATGGTGCTGCCGGCGCAATCCAGCGGCGCGGCGGCGGTGCTGGTGTTGCAGTACGAGACCCAAGCCGCCTTGGCCGACGACCCCGAGCAAGCGGTGCTCAACCAGTTTGGCGTCACGCTCGATGTGCCGCACGTGGCACGCAGCGAGCGCCCTTATGTGCGACTGCGCCAGACGGTGCAGCAGCTGGCGCAGAGCATGGAGGGGGTGGTGTGCGACGGCGCCGGCACGCCGCTGCACAACGATGCGATGGACCAGATCGGGGCCGAGCTCGAGGCGCTGTGTGAGGCCCTGCAGACGCGCGACCTGGCGCCCGGATCGGTGCTGGCGCGGCGTTTGTTCAGCTAGGCGATCTCGCCGTTGTGCACCTCGAACTGGCCACGGCGCCGGTCGGCAAAGTAGTGCTCCAGCGTGACTTTGACGGTGCGAAAGGCCAGCTCGTCCCAGGGGATTTCGTGCTCGTGGAACAGCCGCGCTTCTATGGTTTCGTGGCCAGGCTCAAAGCGGTCGCTCAGCAACCGGGCGCGGTAGTACAGGTGCACCTGCCCGACGCGCACCACGCTGAGCACGGTGAACAGTCCCAGCAGCTCGATCTGCGCCCCGGCCTCTTCGACCGTTTCGCGCACCGCCCCAGCCGCCGTGCTCTCGCCCAATTCCATGAAGCCGGCCGGCAGCGTCCACTTGCCGCGCCGCGGCTCGATGTTGCGCAGGCACAAAAGCACCTGTTCACCCTGCGCGCCCCAGACCGGCACCGTGCCGACGACGTTGAGCGGGTTTTCGTAGTGCACGGTGCCGCAGGCTGGGCAGATGGCGCGCACCCGGCTGTCGCCGTCATCGGGCAGGCGGTGCTCCACGGCGCTGCCGCAGTGGCGGCAATGGTTGATTTGTGAGCGCGTCATGGCTGACTAGTGTAGTGCGTGCCTGGCTGCGAAGCCGGCTCTGGGGCAGATTCAGGGCCGATAATCGCTGCTTTCACAGCCGCATCTGGAGCCGCCCATGAACCCGCAATCCCAACGCGCCCTGCTCACCATTTTGGTGCAGGCGGCCATGGCCGACGGCCAAAAAGCCGACAGCGAACGCCAGTTCATCCGCGAGCTGGCGCTGCAGCTCGACGCCGACGCTGGCGGCGCGCACCTGGCGCAGGCGCTGCAAGACGCGCTGCTCAAGCGCGTGACGCTGGCGCAGGCGGTGGCGCTGCTGGATGACGCCGAGCAGCGCCAGCTGGCTTATGAGTGGGCGCTGGCGGTGTGCGACGCCGACGGCGTGGCCAGCACGGCCGAGCAGGCCTTCTTGTCGCAGCTGCGCGCCGCGCTCGGGCTGACGGGCGGCGCTGCAGCGCAGGAGCTCGAGCAGCTTGAGCGCCAAACGCATTCCGTGGCAGCGGCCGCCTACGCCGACGATTTTCTGGACGCCGACGAGCGCGCACCCGCTGCCGCGCCCACCGCCGCGCCTTCGCAGTGGGCGCGCGCCGCGCCCTTGGTGGCCGCCGGCGCGGCGGCTTTGGGGGTGGCAGGGGTTGGCGGGGCGCTGGCGGCCCGAGCGGGTGCCAGTGGGGTGAGCAACCAAGCCGGTGTGCAAGTTGGCGGTGCCCAAGTGGGCGGTGCAGCAGGCAGCGCCGCCTTGGCCGCCAGCACCCCGGCGCTGGACAAGATGATCCTGAACTACGCCATCCTCAACGGCGCGCTCGAGTTGCTGCCGCAGTCGTGGGCCACGGTGGCGATCATTCCGCTGCAGATCAAGATGGTCTATCGCATCGGCAAGGCGCACGGGGTGGCGCTGGACCAAGGGCATATCCGCGAATTCATCGCCGCCGCCGGGGTCGGGCTGGGCTCGCAGTACCTGGAGCAGTTTGGCCGCCGCTTGCTCGGCGGCTTGGTGGGCAAGGCGGCAGGGCGTATGGCGGGGGGCTTGGCCGGGCGCGCCACCGGGGTGGCGTTCTCGTTTGCCACCACCTATGCGCTGGGCCAGTTGGCCAAGCGCTACTACGCCGGCGGGCGCGTCATGTCCACCGACGTGCTGCGCCAGACCTTTCAGGGCTTGCTGGGGCCGGCCAAAAACCTGCAGCAGCAGCACCTGCCCGAGATTCAAGCGCGTGCGCGCACGCTGAACGCAGGCGAGGTGCTGCGCTTGGTCAAGGGCGGCATTTGATCGGCCGCTTAACCAGGGCGAGGCCTGGCTTCCCAGTCCGCAGCCATTGGTGCGCACGTTGCCTTGGGTCTGCCCCGGCTGCGGCGCCACTAAGGCAATCAGCCAGCCATTCAGCCAGCCATTCAGCCAGCCACATTTGCGCTCCATGTTGCTGCTCGCTTCCGCCCTCAAGCTGATCGCCGAGCTGGCCTTGCTGGCGCTGCTCGGGCGCTGGTTGCTGGCGGCGTGGCTGCGCCGTTTGGCGCCGCAGGCGCTCGAATCCAACCTGTTTTTGTGGCTGCTCGACACCCTGTGCCGCCCGTTCGTGACCGCGGCCGGGTGGCTGGCGCCGCGCTGGGTGCTGCGGGAGCACTGGCCGCTGCTGGCTTTTTGCCTGTTGTTGGGGCTGTGGCTGGCAGCCACTTGGCTCAAGCTCCAAGCCTGCCTAGAAGTGGGGATGGACCAATGCCGCTGAAGGGCACACAACCCAAAGCCGTTCAAGCCGCCGGCGCCTGGTGGCCAGGGCTGGGGCCGGCCTTGGCCGGGGCGGCCACGCTGCTGGGTGGGCAGCGCTTGGGCGCGCTGGTGTGGTGGCGCGTGTGGCGCGGCCGCCGGCACGACGCCGCCGCGCTGGCGGCGCTGGCTTATAGCCGCGCCCGCAGCGGCCAGCCCAAGGCAGCGCTGCGCTGGCAGCGGCGCTGCCTGGTGCAGCGCCCGCAGTGCGCCCAAGCCCATTTCAACCTCGGCTTTTTGCTCGAGCAACTGCAGCAAGATGAGGCGGCGCAGCCGGCGTTCGAGCGCGCCACCGAGCTGGCGCCGCAGCTCGATCTGGCTTGGTTTGGCTTGGCGCGCTGCCTCGAGCGCCAGGGCCGCCTCGAAGCGGCCTTGCAGGCCTACCAGCGCAACGCCGCGCTGCAACCGTGGAGCCCGCACGCCCACGCGGCCATGGCGCGGCTGCAGCAGCGGCTGGGGCGGCCCGAGCACGCGCAGGCCCTGATCGCGCACCTGCGCGGCTTCGAGCCCCGGGTGGCGGCCGCTTTGCAGCGCGAATTGCAGGCACCCACGCAGGAGCTGGTCTGATGCGCGACCGACCCCTGTATTGGCGCCGCATCAAGCGGCTCACGCTGCTGTTGCTGCTGCTCTGGGTGGGCGTGACCTTCGGGGTCAGTTTTTACGCCCGCGAGTTGGATTTTTATTTTTTCGGCTGGCCCTTTGGCTTTTGGGTCGCGGCCCAAGGCGCGATCGTGGTCTATGGCCTGTTGATCGCGCTCTACGCTTGGGCCGCCAACCGGCTTGACGAGCTGCATGGCGTGAGCGAGCCGCCCGACCGCATCGAACCCCGGCGGCACTGACAGTGGAACGCAAACCCGCCCCCGTGCGCCGCTTTGAGCACCAGCTGCACAAGGTTTTTCTGCTCTACACCGCGGCTTTTTTGCTGTTCGTGTTGTGTTTGGCACTGCTCGAGCAGATGGGGCTGCCGCGCCAATGGATCGGGATGAGTTTTTTGCTCGGCAACATCGCGATTTACGCGGCCATCGGCATCATGAGCCGCACCGTCGATCCGGTGGAGTATTACGTGGCTGGGCGGCGGGTGCCGGCCATGTACAACGGCATGGCCACCAGCGCCGACTGGATGTCGGCGGCCTCGTTCATCGGCTTGGCCGGCACCCTGTACATGCACGGCTACAGCGGGCTGGCCTTTGTGCTGGGCTGGACCGGCGGCTACTGCTTGGTGGCCTTTTTCATGGCGCCCTATTTGCGCCGCTTCGGGCAGTTCACCATCCCCGATTTTTTGGCCGAGCGCTACGGCGGCCACCTGCCGCGCCTGCTGGGCATCGCTGCCGCCATTTTGTGCTCTTTTGTCTATATCGTGGCGCAAATCTACGGTGTCGGGCTGATCACGGCGCGCCTGACCGGGGTCGCGTTCGAGGTCGGCGTGTTCCTAGGGCTGGGCGGGATTTTGGTCTGTTCTTTTCTGGGTGGCATGCGCGCCGTCACCTGGACCCAAGTGGCGCAGTACATCGTGCTGATCGTCGCCTACATGGTGCCGGTGGTGTGGTTGTCGGTGCAGCAGACCGGCTCGCCGCTGCCGCAGCTGGTCTATGGGCAGCAGTTGCAGCAAATCAGCGAGCGCGAACAAGAGCTGATGCGCGACCCGGCCGAGTTGCAGGTGCGCGCCATCTACCAGCAGCGCGCCTTGTTGTTGCAAGAGCGGCTGCAAGACCCGCAAGCGGCGCTCGAGCGCTTGCGTGTGCTGGCCCGTGAGCGGGTGCAGGTGCTGCGCACGGCCAATGCCTCGCCTGCGCTCATCGCCCAAGCCGAGCAGGATTTGGCGGCGCTGCCGCGCGACCCCCACAGCGCGCGCCTGCTGTGGGAGCAGCAGCTTTACGAGGCGCAGCAAAAATCGCTGCCGCTGGGCGGCATGTTGCCGCACGCGCAGGCTTTTGCCGGCGACCCGCACGGCAGCCCGGCCGAGCAGCAGGCGTTTCACGAGTCGCGGCTCAATTTCCTGGCGCTGGTGTTTTGCCTGGTGGTCGGTACCGCCGCCTTGCCGCACATCCTGATGCGCTACTACACCGTGCCCGACGCCCGGGCGGCGCGCAAATCGGTGGCGTGGTCGCTGCTGTTCATCGGGCTGCTCTACCTGAGCGCACCGGCGCTGGCGGTAATGGTCAAGTTTGAGGTCTTTCACGTGCTGGTCGGCACGCCGTTCGACCAGCTGCCCGATTGGGTGGCGGACTGGAGCCGCATCGACGCCGAGCTGCTGCGCGTGAGCGACGTGAACCTCGACGGCTTGCTGCAGCTCAATGAAATCACCATCGGCTCCGACATCATCGTGCTGGCCGCGCCCGAGATCGCTGGCTTGCCCTACGTGATCGCGGCGCTGGTGGCCGCTGGCGGGCTGGCGGCGGCGCTGTCCACCGCCGACGGGCTGCTGCTGACCATGGCCAACGCCCTTAGCCACGACCTGTACTACAAGATGATCGACCCACACGCCGCCACCGCGCGCCGGGTCACGGTGTCCAAGGTGGTGCTGCTGGTGGTGGCGCTGGCCGCGGCCTACGTGGCGGCGCAAAAACCGGCCGACATCCTGTTCATGGTGTCGGCGGCGTTTTCGATTGCCGGTGCCGCGTTTTTCCCGGCGCTGGTGCTGGGCATCTTCTGGAAGCGCACCACCGGCAGCGCGGCCGTGCTGGGCATGCTCAGCGGTTTGGGCATCACGCTGTACTACATGATCACCACCCAGCCGTGGCTGCGCTCGGTCTTTGGCGTCGATTCCCCGGTGGTCTTGTGGTGGGGGATCGAGCCGATTTCGGCCGGCGTGTTTGGGGTGCCGGTGGGCTTTGCGGTCATGATCGCCGTGAGCTTGGTGACGCGGCGGCCGCCGCAGCGCGTGCAGGACCTTGTGGAGCAGGTGCGAAGCGGGCTATAATCCCACGCTTACCTTGCCGCACCCTAGACTGACGCTTCGGGGCGGCTTCATCCTGGCAGCAGGAAAATCCACAAGGAGTGTGTATGCGTCATTTTGAAATCGTCATGCTGATCCACCCGGATCAAAGTGAGCAAGTGCCCGCCATGCTGGAGCGCTACAAGGGCATGATCGCCGCTGGCGGCGGTGTGATCCACCGCATCGAAGACTGGGGCCGGCGCCAAATGGCTTACCAGATCAACAAGTTGTCCAAGGTGCACTACCTGTGCCTGAACATCGAAGCCAGCCAAGCCGTGATGGCCGAGTTGGACCACGCCTTTCGCTTCAACGACGCCGTGTTGCGCCACCTCGTGGTGCAGCGCAAGAAGGCCGACACCGGACCTTCGCCCATGATGCGCTCGGTTGAGCGCGAAGAGGCGCGCAAGTCCAGCCAGCAAGAAGCGGCTTAAGGCGCGCTGCCCCAGCCGTTGCCCGTGGCCAACCCGCCGACGACCGAAGCCCAACAGCCTCCAATCCCCCCGCACAACCCCTCGCACAACCGCCTGCACCTCACAGCCACCTTGGTGGGCACCCAGCCGCTGCGCTACACGCCGGCCGCGGTTCCTGTCCTCGATGCGCTGCTCGAGCACCAGTCGGTGCAGATCGAGTCGGGGCAGCAGCGTCAGGTGGCGCTGCAGTTGAAAGCGGTGGGTTTTGGGCTCATGGCCGAGGCGCTGGCCAGGCTCCCGCTGGGGACGCTGCTCGACGCACACGGCTTCATGGCCCACGCCCGCAACGGCAAGGGTTTTGTGCTGCACATTCAAGAATTCAAGCTCATTTAAGGAAGCAATACCATGCCTGCTCCGAAACGTTTCAATAAAGACAAGCGCCCCAAGCGCAACACCCAGTCGCTTTTGTTCAAGCGCAAAAAGTTCTGCCGTTTCACCGTCGCCGGTGTGGTCGAGGTGGACTACAAAGACGTGGACGTGCTGCGCGACTTCATTGCCGAAAACGGCAAAATCATTCCGGCCCGCCTCACCGGCACCCGCGCCATTTACCAGCGTCAAGTGACCACGGCGATCAAGCGTGCGCGCTTTCTTGCCCTGCTGCCGTACTCCGACCAGCACCGCGTCTAATCGCCAGGAGCCCCAAATCATGCAAATCATCCTGCTCGACAAAGTCATCAACCTCGGCAACTTGGGCGATGTGGTCAAGGTCAAAGACGGGTACGCCCGCAACTTCCTCATCCCCAACGGACGCGCCCGCCGCGCCACCCAGGCCGCTGTGGCCGAGTTCGAGGCGCGCCGCGTCGAGCTCGAAAAAGCCGCCGAGGCCAAACTCGCTGCCGCCCAAGAGCTGGCCGCCAAACTGGGCGGTGTGGGCCTGAAGCTATCGCAAAAAGCCGGTGTCGATGGCCGCCTGTTTGGCTCCGTCACCAACCACGACATCGCCGACGAGCTGGGCCGCCAAGGCTTCGCCGTCAACAAGGCCCAAGTGCGCATGCCCAACGGCCTGCTCAAAAACGTGGGCGACTACACGGTGCAGGTGGCTTTGCACACCGACGTGGTGGTCGATGTCAACGTCAGCGTGCTGGGCGAGACCGCTTAAGGCGGGCCGGCACGGCTTTGGCGTGATATAAAAACCGGCTTCGGCCGGTTTTTTTGTGTGCCACGCGCAACCGCTTGCCATTCTCCACGGTACTTTGGCTGCCGTTTGCGCCTTGACCATTACCTAGTCTGCTCCCTTTGGAACACCTGCTCGCCATCGACAACGGCACGCAAAGCGTGCGCACCCTGCTCTTTGATCTGCAGGGCCGCCTGATTGCCAAGGCCCAAGAACCCTTGAAGGCCGGGTTTTCGGCGCAGCCGGGCTGGGCCGAGTATCCGGTGGAAGATTACTGGCGCGCGCTGTGCAGCGCCTGCCAGCGGCTGTGGCTGCACAGCCCGGTGCCCAAAGACTCGATCAAGGGGGTGGCGGTCACCACCCAGCGCGGCACCGTCATCAACCTCGATCGGCATGGACAGCCGCTGCGCGCCGCCATGGTCTGGCTGGACCAGCGCCGCACCGAGCAAGTGCCCAGCCTGAGCTGGTGGTGGCGGGCCGGCTTTGGCTTGCTGGGGGTCAACGACACCATCGATTATTTTCTGGGCCAAGCCGAGGCCAACTGGATCGCCGCCCACGAGCCCGAGGTCTGGCAGCGCACGCACAAGTATCTGCTGCTCTCGGGCTACCTGAACTACCGCTTGTGTGGCGATTTTGTCGATTCCAGCGGCTCGCAGGTTGGCTATCTGCCCTTTGACTACAAGCGCCAGCGCTGGGCCGGGGCGCTGGACTGGAAGTGGCAGGCGCTGGCCCCGATCCGCCAGCGCATGCTGCCCAAGCTGTTGCCGCCGGGCGCAGTACTGGGCACGATCAGCGCCGCCGCCGCACACGACACCGGCATCCCGGCCGGCTTGCCGCTGCTGGCCGCCGCAGCCGACAAGGCCTGCGAGGTGCTCGGCGCCGGCTGCCTGGAGCCGCACATCGGCTGCCTGTCGTATGGCACCACCGCCACCATCAACACCACCAGCGAGCGCTACGTCGAGGTCACCTCATTCATCCCCCCGTACCCGGCCGCCTTGCCCGGCTACTACAGCACCGAGGTGCAGATCTACCGCGGCTACTGGATGGTGAACTGGTTCAAGGAAGAGTTCGGCCTGTCCGAGCAGTTGCGCGCCGCCGAGCAGGGCGTGTTGCCCGAGGACTTGTTTGACCAACTGGTGGATGCCGTGCCGCCCGGCTCCATGGGGCTGCTGCTGCAACCCTACTGGTCGCCGGGCCTCAAGCACCCGGGGCCCGAAGCCAAGGGCGCCGTGATCGGCTTTAGCGACGTGCACAACCGCGCCCATTTTTACCGCGCCATCCTAGAGGGCCTAGCCTATGCCTTGCGTCAGGGCAAAGAGCGCATCGAGCAGCGCAGCGGCGTGCCGATCACGGCCTTGCGGGTCTCGGGCGGGGGCTCGCAGAGCGACGCCGCGATGCAGCTCACCGCCGACGTGTTTGGGCTGCAAACCGCGCGCCCGCACGTCTACGAGACCTCGGGCTTGGGCGCAGCCATCGACGCCGCCGTGGGCCTGGGGCTGCACCGCGATTTCCCCACGGCCGTGGCCAGCATGACGCGCTTGGGCCGTAGCTTCGAGCCCAACGCCCAGAACCGGCAGATCTACGACGAACTCTACGCCAGCGTGTACTGCCAGATGTACGAGCGCCTGCTGCCGCTGTACCGCGAGATTCAGCGCATTACCAAGCCGAAGCCTTAGGGGTGGGGGTGAAGGGATGAGTCCTGCGGCGCCCTCAAGCTCCTCTGGCTCGATGCCCAGTTGGTGCGCAATTTGCGCGCCTAGATTCCGAGATTTACGATTTTTGTTTCCGGAATTTACGGCAATTATTTCCGAGATTTACGTTATCATGCCCGCATGAACACGGCATCCCTTTTCCCGCGCTGGATCGAGCCACGCATCGCTGAAGCGCTGCTCGACACGCCGGTGGTGTTGCTGGCCGGGCCGCGACAGGCCGGCAAGACGACGCTGGTGCGCCAAATCGCAGCGCGGCAGGGCTTGCACTACATCACACTGGACGATGAACTGACATGGTTGTCGGCACGGGCAGACCCGGTGGGGATGGTTCGCAACTTGGGTCGGGCGGTGATCGACGAGGTTCAGCGCGCGCCCCAGCTGCTTTTGGCCATCAAAAAAAGCGTGGACGAAGACCGGCGCCCAGGCCGTTTTTTGCTTACCGGATCGGCCAACTTGATGGCGCTGCCCACCGTGGCCGACTCGCTCGCAGGCCGAATGGAAACCCTGTCGTTGTTGCCTTTGTCGCAGAGCGAGATCGAATCGCGTTCGGCCAACTGGATCGACAGCGCGTTTGCGGGGCAGTTGCTTAAGGTGGAGCGGCCCGCACTGGGCCTAGAGCTGGTGGAGAGAGTGCTGCGCGGCGGCTACCCCGAAGCGGTTGCGCGCGCCTCGGCCAAGCGCCGCCGGGCGTGGGCGCGCCAGTACCTCGACGCCCTCATTTTGCGCGACGTACGCGACGTGGCCGGCATCGACAAGCTCGATCAGCTGCCGCGCTTTCTGCGCGCCCTGGCACAGACGGCGGGCCAGATGTGCAACTACACCCAACTCGGCGCCCAAGTCGGTTTGGACGGCAAGACGGCAGCGCGTTACTTGGGAGTGTTTGAGCAAATGTACCTGCTCAAGCGCGTCGATGTATGGGCGCGCAACCGCCTCAAGCGCGTGGCCAAAACACCCAAGCTGCAGTTCATCGATGCCGGCTTGCTGGCGGCCTTGCTCGACCTGAGCGCCGAGGAGGTGCAGCGAGACCGCACGCGCTTTGGCAACGCGCTCGAGACCTTTGTTTTTGCGGAACTGCTCAAACACACGACCACGGCAGAGGGCGACTATCGCCTGCTGCACTACCGCGACGCCGACCAGGTCGAAGTCGATGTGGTGATCGAAAATGCCGCTGGGCAACTGGTGGGGGTCGAGATCAAGGCTGCCGCCACCGTCAAGCCTAGCGATCTGCGTGGGCTCAAGAAGCTCGCCAGCCTCGCCGGTAGCCAGTTCAAGCTGGGCGTGCTGCTGTACGACGGCGCCGAGACGCTGCCCTTGGGCGATGGAATCTGGGCGGTGCCGATGTCTACGCTGTGGGGGGCGTAGCAGTCAAATGCAGGGCAGCCTTGAGGAGCGCGCCCCCGCCTCACCAAAACCGCCACCAAGACGCCGCGCGCTCTGGTGCCTGGCCTAGGCCCAAGAAGGCGCTCTGGGGGAAGTTGAGTGTGAGCACGCGGCGCGCGTCGGCGGCCAGGTCGTTCATGCCCAAGGCTTGGTAGGCGCGGTATTTGATGAACAGCGCTTCTTCGGCGGCGGGCACGCCTTGGAAGTCGGTTAATGCCACTTGGGCGCGGTTGATGGCGGCCACGTAAGCGCCGCGGCTCAGGTAGAAGCGGGCCACGTTGACTTCTGCCTGAGCCAACGAGTTGACGATGTGCGCCAAGCGCAGCTGGGCATCGGGGGTGTAGCGCGACTCGGGGAAGCGATCGACCAGTTCGCGAAAGGCCTCGAACGATTGGCGCGCGGCGCGCTGGTCGCGTTCCGACAGATCCACGCTGGCCAACGCACCCAGAAAGCCGAGGTTGTCTTGGAAGTTGACCAGCCCTTTGAGGTAGAGCGCGTAGTCCAGCGCTGGGCTGGCCGGGTGCAGGCGCATGAAGCGGTCTAGGGTGGCGATGGCTTGCGCCTGCTCGCCGGCGCGGTAGTGGGCGAAGGCTTTCTCGAGCTGGGCCTGTTGCGCCAAAATGGTGCCGGCGGCGCGGCCTTCGAGCCGCTCAAACAGCGTGATCGCGCGCTCGAAGTTGCCGCGGTCGCGCTCGGCCATGGCCTCGGCGTGCAGGCGGTTGGGGCTCCAGTCGGCGGTCGGGTCGGCGGTGGGGCCGCTGGCGCACGCGCTCAGCAGGGTAACCGCAACGGCCAGCGCCGCCAGGGATCGGCCTGCACGGAAGCGCGCCGGAGCGAAAGCGGATAATCGGCTCGAAAACATCGTGTGCATACCTTCGCGTGGCGGAACCAAAGATTGACGAAACCCATTATATCGACGCCGCTCCCCAACGACGAGGCCTACGAGGCCGATGAGGTCCCTGAGGCGCTCGCGCCCGAGTGCCGCCACTGGCTGGCCGAAGCCGGCGAACATGGCCAGCGCATCGACCGGGTGCTGGTGGCGAGCCTGCCCGCGTTTTCACGTGCGTGGCTGCAAAACCTGATCGGGCAGGGGGCCTTGCAGCTCAACGGCAGCCTGTGCACCAAGCCGGCGCACAAGGTGCGCGTGGGCGACCGCATCGAGATCGAGCTGCGCCCCACCGCCCAAGCCAGCGCCTTTGTGCCCGAGCCCATGGCGCTGCAGCCGGTCTATGAGGACGCGCACCTGCTGGTGCTCAACAAGCCGGTGGGTTTGGTGGTGCATCCGGCGGCCGGTCACTGGAGCGGCACCTTGCTCAATGGCTTGCTGGCGCACCACGCGGGCGCGGCCACTTTGCCGCGTGCAGGCATCGTGCACCGGCTCGACAAAGACACCAGCGGCCTGATGGTGGTGGCCAAAACGCAGCCCTGCTTTGATGCCTTGGTGCGCCAGATCGCGCTGCGCCAGGTGCACCGGGTCTATCTGGCGCTGGTGCACGGGGCTTGGCGGCATGGGCCGCAGCACACGATCGAGCAGCCCATCGGGCGCGACCCGCGCCAGCGCTTGCGCATGGCGGTGCTCGGGCCCGAGCACTCGGGCGCCAAACCGGCCTTGACCCATGTGCGGCCGCTGGCCCTGGGCAGCCAGTGCAGCTTGCTGGGCTGCAAGCTGCACACCGGTCGCACGCACCAGATCCGGGTGCATTTGGCGTGGGCCGGGCACGCGCTGGTGGCCGATACCCTGTATGGCGGCCCGCCGGCGCTGGGTTTGCAGCGCCAGGCCTTGCACGCGCATCAGCTGGCTTTGCGCCATCCGGTGAGCGGGGAATGGATGTGCTGGTGCAGCGAAGCCCCGCCCGACCTGATGCAGGCGCTGGCGGCGGCGCAGCTCCAATACAATGACGAATCTTTGTGGTCGCTCGACAGCGAGCCCGCCACCCCATGAACCCCGCCGACCTGCCGCCGTATCTGGAAGCCGTGCTGTTGTGCGCCCCAGAGCCGGTTTCGGAGCCCGAGCTCTGTGCCGCCTTTGAGGGCGAGGTGGCGCCGCAAGCGCTGCAGGCGGCTTTGCATGATTTGCAGCAGCACTGGGCGCCGCGTGGCCTCGAGCTGGTTCAGGTGGCGGCTGGTTGGTGTTTTCGCAGCCGCGCGCAGGTGCGGCCCTACCTTGAGCGCCTGCGCCCGGAAAAGCCGCCCAAATACAGCCGCGCCGTGCTCGAAACCTTGGCGATCGTGGCCTACCGGCAACCGGTGACGCGCGGCGAAATGGAAGACCTGCGCGGCGTGAGCATCCACAGCGGGATTTTGAAGCAGCTCGAAGCGCGCGGCTGGATCGAGGTGGTGGGGCAACGCCCCAGCGCCGGCCGGCCGGCCTTGTACGCCACCACGCGCCAGTTTTTGTGCGATTTCGCGCTGCCCTCGTTGGCCGACCTGCCCTCTGTGCCAGCGGCCGGTGAGCCGCTGCTGCCGCAGCCCGCTGCCGCGGCCCTACATTTAACATCGCAACCCCAATGAGCCCACCACCCAAACGCAAAGCCCCATCCGCCCGCCCAGCAGGCCCCAAGGCACCGCCAGCATCGTCGCAGCGCCCGGGCACGGCAACGGCCGCCGCCCCCCGGCCGGCACGCTTGGGGCCGCCCCGCGCGGTGGTGCGCCCGCGCGAGGCCCAAGTGGCCGCGCCAGCGATCGCCGTACACGCGCCCGTGCCGGGTGTCGATGGGCAAGGCATCGATGCGCCGGGCCTAGACGCAGCAAACGCAAGTGCAACAGATGCAGGTGCAGCGCTGGCAGACGCCGTGGGTTTCGAGGCCGTGGTGTCGGGCGCTTTCGATGCCGATTTGTCTTTGCCGCCTGAGCCCGAGCAGCCCGCACCGCCGTCCAAGCGGGTGCTCGAGCCCGAGGCCGAAGCACCCAAGCTGCACAAGGTGCTGGCGCAGGCCGGGCTGGGTTCGCGGCTCGAGATGGAGCGCCTGATCGCCCAAGGCCAGATCTCGGTCAACGGCGAGCCGGCCCACGTTGGGCAGCGCATCCAGATCGGCGACGCCATCCGCGTCAACGGTCGCCTGATCAAGGTGCGCATCGCGCCGCTGCCGCCGCGCGTGCTGGCCTACCACAAACCGGCCGGTGAGGTGGTGACGCACGACGACCCGCAAAACCGCCCCACCGTGTTTCGCCGCCTGCCCCGACTCTACAGCGGCAAGTGGCAGTCGGTCGGGCGGCTCGACATCAACACCGAGGGCCTGCTGCTGCTGACCAACTCGGGCGAGCTGGCGCACCTGCTGATGCACCCCAGCTTTGGCTTGCAGCGCGAATACGCGGTGCGCGTGCTGGGCGCGTTGAGCCTCGAGGAAAAACAAAAGCTGCTCGACGGCGTGCTGCTCGATGACGGTCCGGCGCAGTTCCAGACGCTCGAAGACGGTGGCGGCGACGGGGCCAACTGCTGGTACCGGGTGACGATAGCCGAAGGCCGCAACCGCGAAGTGCGGCGCATGTTCGAGTCGCTCGGGCACGCGGTGAGCCGCCTGATCCGCATCCGCTACGGTGCCGTGACCCTGCCGCGCGGCCTGCGCCGGGGTGCTTGGATGGAGCTCGACGCGCGCGACGTGGCGCGCCTGACCGAGGCCACGGGCATGGACCGCACGCTGGAGTCGCGCGCACGCCAGTTTCAACCGCCCGCGCCGCCCAAGCGCCAGCCCTCGCGGGGCCGCAGTCAAGGGCCGCGCCCGAGTGCGCCCAAATTGGTCGATGGCGCGCCCATGCCGCTCAACACCGGCCGCACCGGGCGCACGGGGCGCAACACCGACCGCAACAGCGACCGCAGCAGCGACCGCAGCAGCGCGCGCGGTGGCCCCAGCCCCGGTGCCAGCCCAAGATCCAACCCCGGTGCCGGTTCCGGCCCCAAACGCGGTGCCCCGCGCGGCCCCAAATCCGGCCCAGCACGCTGAGAGCGGGTTAAAATCCCGCGCTTAACCCATTTTCCTTCCCAAGATTTCATTCAGGACATCCCATGGCTCTCGAGCGCACCCTCTCCATCATCAAACCCGACGCCGTTGCCAAAAACGTGATCGGCCAGATCACCAGCCGCTTCGAAGCCGCTGGGCTCAAGGTTGTGGCGGCCAAGCTGGTGCGGCTTTCGCGCGCCGAGGCCGAGCAGTTCTACGATGTGCACCGCGCACGCCCCTTCTTCAAAGACTTGGTGGACTTCATGGTCTCGGGTCCGGTGATGATCCAGGTGCTCGAAGGCGAGGGCGCGATCGCCAAAAACCGCGACCTGATGGGCGCCACCGACCCCAAGAAAGCCGCTGCGGGCACCATCCGCGCCGACTTCGCCGACAGCATCGACGCCAACGCCGTGCACGGCTCCGACGGCCCCGAGACCGCCGCCGCCGAAGTGGCGTTCTTCTTCGCCGGCCTCAACGTCTACACCCGCTGACCATGCAATGACGGCCAATTTGCTCGGTTTCGACCTCGACGGGTTGGCCGCCTTCTGCGAGCGGCTGGGGGAAAAGCGCTTTCGTGCGGTGCAGCTGCTGCGCTGGATCCACCAGCGCGGCGCCAGCGATTTTGGCGCCATGACCGACCTCGCGCGCAGCCTGCGCGACAAACTGCCCGGGCTGTGCGAAGTGCGGGCGCTGCCGGTGCTGGCGCAGCACGAATCGGCCGACGGCACCATCAAGTGGCTGTTCGACGTCGGCGAGGGCAACGCCGTCGAGACCGTTTTCATCCCCGAAGACGGGCGCGGCACGCTGTGCATCTCGAGCCAAGCCGGCTGCGCCGTGGGCTGCCGCTTTTGCAGCACCGGCGCCCAAGGCTTCAGTCGCAATTTAAGCACGGCCGAAATCGTGGCCCAGCTCTGGTTTGCCGAGCATTATTTGCGCCGTCAGTTGGGCCACCAAGCGCATGGTTTGAGCGAGCGCGTGATCAGCAATGTGGTGCTCATGGGCATGGGCGAGCCGCTGCAAAACTACGCCGCGCTGCTGCCGGCGCTGCGCCTGATGCTCGACGACCACGCCTACGGCCTGTCGCGCCGGCGCGTCACGGTCTCGACCTCGGGCGTGGTGCCGATGATCGAGCGCCTGGCCGCCGACTGCCCGGTGGCGCTGGCGGTGTCGCTGCATGCGCCCACCGACGCGCTGCGCGACGAGCTGGTGCCGCTAAACCGCAAGTACCCGATCGCCGAACTGCTCGACGCCTGCTTGGCCTATCTGCCCCGGGCGCCGCGCGACTTCATCACCTTTGAATACTGCCTGCTCGACGGCGTCAACGACCAAGACGCGCACGCCGAGCAGTTGATCGCCCTGCTGCAAGGGCACCGTGGGCAAGGCGTGCCGAGCAAGGTAAACCTGATTCCCTTCAACCCCTTCCCCGGCTCTGGCCTGCGCTGCTCCAGCCGGGCGCGGGTGCAGGCGTTTGCGCAGCGCCTCAACGCCGCCGGGCTGGTGACCACGGTGCGCAAGACCCGCGGCGACGACATCGACGCCGCTTGTGGCCAACTGGCCGGCGAGGTGCAAGACCGCACCGGGGCAGCCGAGCGGCTGGCGCGCCCGCGACCGGCCGACACAGGGCAGGCCGAGCGGTTGCAGACCGACTCGGTGCAGCCCATCATCTGGCAGCCGCGCAACGAGGCCCTTTCATGAACAGACCCAAAGCCCAAAGCCCTCTGTGGCGTGCTGCGGCATTGCTGGCGCTGGCGCTCGGCTTGGGCTTGGGCTTGACGGCCTGCGCCAGCCCTGGCGACGCCAGCCAGACCTCTGCGCTGACCGCAGGCACCACCGAGCCCACCGAGGCGCAGCGTCGGGCCCAGATCCGGCTCGAACTGGCCGCCGCTTTTCTGGAAAACAACCAGCCCGCCGTGGCGCTCGAGGAAGCCAACCGCGCGGTGCAGGCCGACCCGAGCCTGGCAGCGGCGCACAACCTGCGCGCGCTGGCGCTGATGCAGCTCAACGAACCGGTGCTGGCCGAGCAGAGTTTGCAGCAGGCGCTGCGGCTGGCCCCGCGCGACGGCGACAGCTGGCACAACCTGGGCTGGCTGCAGTGCCAGCAGCAGCGCTTTGCCGAGGCCGAACAATCGTTTGCGCAAGCCCTGCGATCGCCGGCTTATGCCACGCCAGCGCGCACCTGGATGGTGCAGGGCATCTGCCAGGCGCGTGCCGGCCAAGCCGCTGTGGCCATCCAGAGCCTGACGCGCGCCTTTGAGCTCGACCCCGCGCAGCCGGTCACGCTCTACAACTTGGCGCTGCTGCACCACCAGCGCAACGAAAGCGAACGCGCCCGCTTTTATTTGCGTCGCCTGAACCAGACCGAGTTTGCCAACGCCGAATCGCTCTGGCTGGCGATCCGGATCGAAAACCGCCTGCAAAACCGCGAGGCAGCGCAGCAGCTCGCGCGCCAGTTGCAACGCCGCTTCCCCGATTCGCGGCAGGCCAATGCCTACGAGCGAGGGGCCTTCGATGAGTAGCGAGACACGCCCGGAGCCATTGGATGGTCTTGCGCTGGCGCACCCGGGGGTTGAGTCCTCTGGTGCACCGGTGTTGACCCTGCGCCAAGCCCGCGAGCGGACCGGGCTGCGGGTTGAGGCTTTGGCGGCCACGCTCAAAGTGCCGGTGCGCCAGCTTGAAGCGCTCGAGGCCGGGCGCTACGACGAACTGCCCGACCCCACTTTTGCGCGCGCGCTGGCCTCGAGCGTGTGCCGGGTGCTCAAGACCGACCCCGGCCCTATTTTGGCCTCCTTGCCCGCCTTGGCCCGGGTGCGCTTGGGCGAACCCGAGAACGCCCTGCACACGCCCTTGCCCAGCGCAACGGCCAGCACGGTGCTGGCGCGTGCAGCCAGCGCCCCGATTCAGCGTTTGAGCGCGCCCGTGGCGGTGGCGCTGTTTTTGCTCGTGGCCGCGCTCACCCTCTGGTTCCTGCTGCCCCGGCAGGCGCCCGAGCCAGCCCCGGCCGGCGCCGAGCCGCAACTGGCTACGCAGCAGGCCCCTCAAGCGGCGCAGCCTGACGTGCCGACGCTCACTCCGACGCCTGCACCCGCACCCGCACCCGCGGCATCGCCTGTGCTTGCGCCTTTGCCCGCCCCCGCAGCGCCCGCAGCGCCCGCAGCCCCCACGGCTGCAAGCGCCCCGCTGCTCGCACCGGCCACGCAACCGGAGGTCTTGCGCCTGAGCGCCGACCAGACCGCCTGGGTGCAAGTCATCGGCGCCTCGGGCCGGGTGCTGTTGCAGCGCAGCCTGCAGCCGGGCGAGTCGGTGGTTATCAACGACGACTTGCCGCTGCAACTGGTCATCGGTCGCGCCGACGCCGTGCGCGTGAGCGTGCGCGGTGCCCCCACCGACCTGAACGCCGTCAGCCGCAACAACGTCGCGCGCCTGCAAGTGAGGTAAAGCCCTGTGAACCCGAACACCGACCACCGGCCCTGTGCCGACGAACCCCCGCCGCTGCCCGAAATCCCGCGCCGCAAAACCCACCAGGGCATCGTGCGCTGGGGCGAGCACCGGGTGGCGCTGGGTGGCGACGCGCCGGTGCGCGTGCAGTCGATGACCAACACCGACACCGCTGACGCCATCGCCACCGCGATCCAGGTCAAGGAACTGGCGCAGGCCGGCTCCGAACTGGTGCGCATCACCGTAAACAACGACGAGGCCGCGCGCGCCGTGCCACACATCCGCGAGCAGCTCGACCGCATGGGGGTGGTGGTGCCGCTGATCGGCGACTTCCACTACAACGGCCACCGCCTGCTGCAAGACTACCCGGACATGGCGCAGGCTTTGTCCAAATACCGCATCAACCCCGGCAACGTCGGCAAGGGCGACAAAAAAGACAAGCAGTTTGCCCAGATGGTCGAAGCCGCGCTGCGCTGGGACAAGCACATCCGCATCGGCGTCAACTGGGGCAGCCTCGATCAAGAGCTGCTGGCCGAACTGATGGACCAAAACGCGCGCCGCGCCCGGCCGTGGCTGCCGCGCCAGGTGATGATCGAAGCGCTGATCAGCTCCGCCCTGCAGTCGGCGCAGCAGGCGCAGGCCATGGGCATGGCGCCGGGCGACATCGTGCTCTCGTGCAAGGTCAGCGGCGTGCAAGACCTGATCGCGGTCTACCAAGAGCTGCACCGGCGCTGCGACTACCCGCTGCACCTGGGGCTGACCGAGGCCGGCATGGGCGTGCGCGGCACCGTGGCCTCGACGGCGGCGCTGGCCGTGCTGCTGCAGCAGGGCATCGGCGACACGATCCGGGTTTCGCTCACGCCGCAGCCGGGCGAGTCGCGCACCCAAGAGGTGGTGGTGGCGCTCGAGATCGTGCAGGCGCTGGGCCTGCGCAACTTCGTCCCCAGCGTCACCGCCTGCCCCGGCTGCGGCCGCACCACCAGCACCGTGTTCCTCGATCTGGCCAAACAGATCGACGATTATTTGCGCAGCTCCATGCCGCAGTGGCGCGAGCGCTACCCCGGCGTGGAAAACCTCAAGGTGGCGGTGATGGGCTGCATCGTCAACGGCCCGGGCGAGAGCAAGCACGCCGACATCGGCATCAGCCTGCCCGGCACCGGCGAAGCGCCGGCGGCGCCGGTCTATATCGACGGCGAAAAACGCCTGACGCTGCGCGGCGACGGCATTGCGGCCGAGTTTCAGCAAATCGTACAAAACTACATCGAACAGCGTTTTTCCTCCCATGCCTGAACTTTTGCGTGCCGTCAAAGGCATGAACGATATTTTTGCGCCCGCTTCCGGCCACTGGGAGTGGCTCGAAGCCCAGGTGCGCGAGCTGATGGCGCGCTACGCCTACCGCAACGTGCGCACCCCGATCGTCGAGCCCACGGCGCTGTTCGTGCGCGGCCTGGGCGAAGTCACCGACATCGTCGAAAAAGAGATGTACTCGTTCGAGGATCGGCTCAATGGCGAGCAGCTCACGTTGCGCCCCGAGGCCACCGCCGGCGTGGTGCGTGCGGTGCTGGAACACAATCAGCTCTACGACGGCCCCAAGCGCCTGTACTACCTGGGGCCGATGTTCAGGCACGAGCGCCCGCAGCGCGGCCGCTACCGCCAGTTTCACCAGGTGGGGGCCGAGGCGCTGGGCTTTGCCGGCCCCGACGTCGATGCCGAGCTCATCGCCATGGCGGCCGATTTGTGGGCGCAGCTGGGCCTGAGCGACATCCGGCTCGAGCTCAACAGCCTGGGCCAGCCGCCCGAGCGCTTGGCACACCGCCAGGCGCTGATCGCCTACCTCGAGCAGCACGCCGCGCAGCTCGACGACGACGCGCGCCGGCGCCTGCACAGCAACCCGCTGCGCGTGCTCGACAGCAAAAACCCAGACCTGCAGGCACTGATCGAGGCGGCCCCGAAGCTGATCGATTATTTGGGCGCGCAGTCGCTGGCCCACTTCGACGCCTTGCGTGCGCTGCTCGATGCACAAGGCATCGGCTACCGCATCAACCCGCGTCTGGTGCGCGGGCTCGATTACTACAACCTGAGCGTGTTCGAGTTTGTCACCGACACCTTGGGGGCGCAGGGCACGGTGTGCGCGGGCGGGCGCTACGACGGCCTGCTCGAGCAGATCGGCGGCAAGCCGGCACCCGCCGTGGGCTGGGCGCTGGGCATGGAGCGCATCCTCGAGCTGTTGAAGCTCCAGGGCAAGCTGCCGCCGCCAGCGCTGCCCGACTGCTACGCCGTGGTGCCGCAGCCCGAAGCCATGGTGCAGGTGCTGCCCCTGCTGCGCCAGCTGCGCGCGGCTGGGCTGGCGGTGCAGATGCACGGCGCCGGGCCTGAGGGCCTGAGCAGCATGAAGGCGCAGTTCAAAAAAGCCGATGCCAGCGGCGCCCGCTACGCGCTGGTGTTTGGTGCCGCCGAGCTCGCCGCCGGCCAGGTGGCGGTCAAGCCGCTGCGCGCCGACGCCCCGGGGGCCCTCACCGAGCAGACCCTGCTGCCGCTGGCCCAAGCCGGGCAGTGGGCGGCGCGCCTGCGCGCCTAGCCATCTGGCCTGACCATCAGGCCAGCGCCTACAATCGGCACCGAACAGGGTTTCAAGCAGGCCCAGCCCAGCCACACATCAGCGTGTGGCCCCGATTTTTTTGCACACGCAATTTTTGCAAGCCCACCGCCATGGCGAAAACCTTTGACCCGCACGAAGAAGAACAACTCGACCAGCTCAAGCGCTTCTGGGGCCAGTACGGCACCCTGATCACGTGGCTGCTGGTGGCCGTGCTGTTGGCCTTTGCCGGCTGGAACGGCTGGAACTACTGGCAGCGCCAGCAGGCCGTGGAGGCGGCCGTGCTGTACCAGACGCTGGATGAAGCCGCCGGTGCCAACGACACCGAGCGCGTGCGCCAGGTCTGGGCCGACATCCAGCAACAGGTGCCGCGCACCGCGCAGGCCCACCACGCCGGCCTGCTGGCGGCGCGCGCCCTGCAACAAGCCGATGCGCTCGATGACGCGCGGCTGGCGCTGCATTTCGTGCGCGACAACGCTGCCGACCCCGGGGTGGTGGCGGCGGCCCGCCTGCGTTTGGCGGCGCTGGAACTGCAAGCCGGGCAATACGAGGCCGCGCTGCAAGCCCTGGGCGCCGACATGCCGCCTGAGTTTGCTGCCCTTGCCGCCGACCGGCGCGGCGACGTGCTGCTGGCCCAAGGCCAGACCGACGCCGCCCGGCAGGCGTATCAGCAGGCTTGGGCAGCGATGGACGAGGCCGTGGACTACCGGCGCGTGATCGAGGCCAAGCTCAACGCCTTGGGAGTAGATCCCACCGCCCCGGTCCCTGCTGCCGCCGAGGTCAACCCAGCCGCCTCAGCCGCCCCGGCTACGCCAGTCGCCCCCCAGTGACGGAGACACCCCAGTGAACCCAAGCTCCCCGCTCAAGTCGCAACGCTTCGCGCCCCGCTCCCTCGCTCGCCCCTTGGCGGCGGCTTCTCTTGCCGCTGCCTTGGCGCTGAGCTTGGCGGCCTGCTCCTCGGCCCCAGAGCGCCCGGCGCCCACGCCGCTGGCACCGCTGGTGGCGCTGCAGCCCGCCACCCAAGTCTGGAACACGGCCATCGGTGCCGTCGATCCGCTGCTCACCCCGGCCGTGCATGGCCAGACGCTGCTGCTGGCCAACGCCGCCGGTGCCGTGCTGGCGCTCGACGGCGCCAACGGTCAGGTGCGCTGGCGGGTCGAATTGGCGCAACCCCTGTCGGCCGCCGCGGGCTTCGACGGCCAGACGGCGGCGGTGGTGACGCAGGACAACGAACTGCTGGCGCTCAACAGCGCCGGGGTGCAGTGGCGCGCCCGTCTGCCGGCGCGGGTGCTCACGGCCCCGCTGGTGGCCGGGCAGCGCGTGTTCGTGCTCGCCAACGACCGCAGTGTGCACGCCTTCGACGCCCGCAACGGCGCCCCGCTGTGGCAGCACCGTGGCCGCACCGCCGAAGCGCTGGTGCTGCAACAAAGCGGCGTGCTGCTGCCGGTGGGCGACACCTTGGTCGTCGGCCTGGGTGGGCGGCTGGTGGGCTTTGATCCGCTCAACGGCCGCATCCGCTGGGATGCGGCCATCGCCACCCCGCGCGGCGTGAACGAAATCGAGCGCTTGGTCGATCTGGTCGGGCGCACTGGCCGCGTGGGCGATCAGCTGTGCGTGCGCGCCTTCCAAGCGGCGGTGGGTTGCGTCGATGGCGCCAGCGGCCGCTTGGTCTGGACCCAGCCCGCCGACGGTGCCGTGGGCCTGAGCGCCGACGCCGAGCGTGTCTATGGCGTGGAGCGCAACGGCCGCGTGCTGGCCTGGCGCCGCGACGCCGGGGCGCGTGCCTGGAGCAGCGATGCCTTGTTGCACCGCGGCCTCACGGCCCCCTTGGCCGCAGGGCGCTCGATCGCCGTCGGCGACGCGCAGGGCTTCGTGCACCTGCTCTCGCGCGACGACGGCACCCTGCTCAACCGCCTGAGCACCGACGGCTCGGCCATCGTTGCCGGGCCGCTGCTGCTGGGCAACACCTTGGTGGCGGTGACGCGCAACGGCGGCGTTTACGCTTGGCGGCCGCAATGAAGCCGGTGCTGGCGCTGGTCGGGCGGCCCAACGTCGGCAAATCGACGCTCTACAACCGCCTGACCAAAACGCGCGACGCCATCGTCGCCGACCTGCCTGGCCTTACGCGCGACCGCCACTACGGCAGCGCGCGGCTGGGCAAGCGCGAGTTCATCGTCATCGACACCGGCGGTTTTGAGCCCCGGGCCGAGGCCGGCATCTACCGCGAAATGGCCAAGCAGACCCGGCAGGCGGTGGCCGAAGCCGACGTGGTGCTGTTCGTGCTCGACGCCCGCGCCGGCCTGAGCGCCCAAGACCACGACATCGCCGACTACCTGCGCAAGCTCGCCAAACCCTGCCTGCTGGTGGCCAACAAGGCCGAGGGCATGCAAGGGCAGGCGCAGTGGAGCGAGTTCTACGAGCTCGGCTTGGGCGAGGTGCTGCCGGTCTCGGCGGCGCACGGGCAGGGCGTGCGCGACATGGTCGAGGCAGCACTCGACCGACTGGCCGCTGCCGCCCCCGCTGAGCCAAGCGCCGCATCAGAGGCCGACGCCGAGGCCGACGGCGTGATCCGGCTGGCCGTGGCCGGACGCCCCAACGTGGGCAAATCCACCCTCATCAACGCCTGGCTGGGCGAAGAGCGGCTGGTGGCCTTCGACCAGCCCGGCACCACGCGCGACGCGATTGCCGTGCCCTTTGAGCGCAACGGGCAAAAGTTCGAGCTCATCGACACCGCCGGGCTGCGGCGCAAGGGCCGGGTGTTCGAGGCGGTGGAAAAGTTCTCGGTCGTCAAAACGCTGCAGGCGATCGAGGGCGCGCACGTGGTGCTGCTGCTGCTCGACGCCAGCCAGGGCGTGACCGAGCAAGACGCGCACATCGCCGGTTTTGCGCTCGACTGTGGCCGTGCGGTGGTGGTGGCGCTCAACAAATGGGACTCCCTCGACAGCTACCAGCGCCAGCAGTTGCAGCGCTCGATCGAGAGCCGCTTGGCTTTCCTCAAGTTTGCCTCGATGCACACCATTTCGGCGCTCAAGCGCCAAGGGCTGGCGCCGCTGTGGCCGGCGATCGCGCAGGCCCACGCCTCGGCCCACAAAAAAATGCCGACGCCGCTGCTCACACGCATTTTGCAGGAATCGGTGGCCCTGCAAGCGCCCAAGCGCAGCGGCATGTACCGGCCCAAAATGCGCTACGCGCACCAAGGCGGCATGAACCCGCCGGTGGTGGTGATCCACGGCAATTCGCTCGAAGGCGTGTCCGAGAGCTACCGGCGCTTTCTGGAAGGGCGCTTTCGCAAGGCCTTCGATCTGGTGGGCACGCCGCTGCGCATCGAGTTCAAAACCGCTGCCAACCCCTATGCCGAGCAATAAAAACCCGGCGCGCGCCCCAAGCGCCCTCGGTTGTGGTATCTTCTTCCTTTCCGAAACTTTACATTGAACACGGAACATATCGTGAGCAACAACAAAGGCCAACTCTTGCAGGACCCATTTCTGAACCAGCTCCGCCGCGAGCACGTTCCGGTGTCCATCTACCTCATCAACGGCATCAAGCTGCAGGGGCAGATCGAATCCTTTGATCAGTACGTGGTGCTGCTGCGCAACACCGTGACGCAGATGGTCTACAAGCACGCCATTTCCACTATCGTGCCGGGGCGTCCGGTGCAGTTCTCGGCCAGCGCGCCGACCGATGAGGCCTGAAAGCTGAATCCAGTTCCCTTCCTGCCTGCGCCTGACGCCGCCCCCTCGGGGCAAGACCGTTTGCGCGCTCCTGCCGAATTTAGCCCAAGCAAAACCGGCTCCGCCAGCGCGCAGCCCGGCGTGGTTTTGGTGGGTGTCGATATGGGGCAGCCCCACTTCGACGCCGAACTGCTCGAACTCAGCGAGCTGGCCCGCACGGCTGGCTACCGCGTGCTGGACCGGGTGGTGTGCAAACGCCGCGCCCCCGACCCGGCGCTGTACATAGGCTCAGGCAAAGCCGACGAGATCAAGGCCCTGGCGCTGGCCCACGGGGCGCTAGAAATCCTGTTCGACCAAGCCCTGAGCCCGGCGCAGCAGCGCAACCTCGAGCGGCACATGGAGCTGGCCGTCAACGACCGCGTGCTGCTGATCCTCGAGATCTTCGCCCAACGCGCGCGCAGCCACGAAGGCAAGCTGCAAGTCGAGCTGGCGCGCTTGCAGTACCTCAGCACCCGGCTGGTGCGGCGCTGGTCGCACCTCGAGCGCCAAAGCGGTGGCATCGGGCTGCGCGGCGGCCCCGGTGAGACCCAGATCGAGCTCGATCGGCGCATGATCGGCGAGGCCATTAAGCGCACGCGCGAGCGCCTCGAGCGCGTCAAGCGCCAGCGCAACACCCAGCGCCGCCAGCGCGACCGCAGCGGCACCTTCAAGGTCTCGCTGGTGGGCTACACCAACGCCGGCAAATCCTCGCTCTTCAACGCGCTGGTCAAGGCGCGCGCCTACGCCGCCGACCAGCTCTTTGCCACCCTCGACACCACCACGCGCCAGCTCTACCTGAGCGAGGCCGGGCGCAGCCTGTCGTTGTCCGACACCGTGGGCTTCATCCGCGACCTGCCGCACGCGCTGGTCAATGCCTTTGCCGCCACCTTGCAAGAGGCTTGCGAGGCCGACCTGCTGCTGCACGTGGTGGATTGCGCCAACCCGGCCCACCTCGAGCAGATCGCCAACGTGCAACAG
Organism: Serpentinimonas maccroryi; assembly: GCF_000828915.1. Lineage (NCBI taxonomy): Bacteria > Pseudomonadati > Pseudomonadota > Betaproteobacteria > Burkholderiales > Comamonadaceae > Serpentinimonas > Serpentinimonas maccroryi. The sequence continues at coordinate 1,511,110 of NZ_AP014569.1, read as the reverse complement.
GTGCTGCACGAGATCGGGGCCGACGGCATCGAGCAGGTGCTGATCTACAACAAGATCGATGCCCTGGCCCCCGAACGTTTGCCGCAGCATAGCGTCGATTCGATGGAACTAGACGGCCTGTCCGTAGCTCGAATCTTCGTCAGCGCTCAAACCGGCCAAGGGCTGGACGCCTTGCGCGGCTTGCTGGCGCAGCGCCTGCAGGCGGTCTTGCCGGCCGCAGTGCAAGAAATGGTTTAATGCGGTGCCCACGCACGGCGTGTGGCCCGGTTTGGGCACAATAGCGTTTTGTTCGACTTAACAACAGCCACCATCCATGAATAGCCACCCCTTGCCCCTGCGCTCTCCTTGGTGGAGCCGCGTGCGGGGCATGTTCAACCTCAACGACCCGCGTTGGGGTCGCGACGACGACGCCAAACCCGGTGCATCCGATGGCTCGCGTGACTCCTCTCGCCGGCCCGATCCCAGCCACGACGACCGCCCCGACGACCGCCGTGGCGACGAGCAGCAGCCCGATCCGCGCCCGTGGCAAGGCCGGCCCAAAGGCCCCAACCAAGGCCCGCCCGACCTAGACGAAATCTGGCGCGACTTCAACCGCAAGCTCAACGGGCTTTTTGGCGGTGGCAAACGGCCCGGTGGCGGGGGCATGGGCTCCGGCGGCGGCGGTGGTGGCATGCCGGGCTTCAAGGCCCCCACCCCCAAGGGGGCAGGCGTGGTCGCCGGCATGGTGAGCGGCGTGTTGCTGGTGCTCTGGCTCGGCTCGGGTTTCTTCATCGTGCAAGAGGGCCAGCAAGCCGTGGTGACCCAGTTCGGGCGCTACCATAGCACCGTGGGCGCGGGCTTCAACTGGCGCCTGCCGACGCCGATTCAGCGCCACGAAACCGTGTTCGTCACCACCATTCGCTCGGTCGATGTCGGGCGCGAGGACATCGTGCCGGCCACCGGCCTGCGCGATTCGGGCATGCTCACGCTCGATGAGAACATCGTCGAAATCCGCTTTGCGGTGCAATACCGCCTCAACGACGCCCGCGCCTTTCTGTTCAACAGCCGCGACCCCGACAACGCCGTGCTGCGCGCCGCCGAGACCTCGGTGCGCGAAGTGGTCGGCAGCATGACCATGGACCAAGCCCTGGTCGAAGAGCGCGACCAGATCGCGCCGCGCGTGCGTGCCCTGATGCAAAGCCTGCTCGACCGCGCCCAGGTCGGGGTCGAGGTGGTGGCCGTCAACCTGCAACAAGGCGGCGTGCGCCCGCCAGAGCAGGTGCAAGCCGCTTTCGACGACGTGCTGGTGGCCGGCCAAGAGCGCGAACGCGCGCGCAACGAGGCCGAAGCCTACGCCAACGACGTGATCCCACGCGCCCGCGGTGCCGCCGCGCGCCTGATGGAAGAAGCCCAAGGCCACAAGGTGCGCGTGGTGGCGCGCGCCGAGGGTGATGCCGCGCGCTTCCGCCTGGTGCAAGCCGAGCACGCGCGCGCACCCCAAGTCACGCGCGACCGGCTGTACCTTGAGACCATGCAAGAGGTGTTCAGCAACGTCACCAAGGTGCTGATCGACTCGCGCAACAACAACAACCTGCTGCACCTGCCGCTCGATCGGCTGATCCAGCAAGCCGCCGTGGCGGCACCGCTGGCCGGCGCGGCTGCGGCGCTGCCCGCCGCTCCAACTCCAGCACCCGCCGCACCAGCGCCCGACCCGCGCGCCCGTGACGCCCAGCGCGCCCGCTAAAGCGACGACACACTGCCATGATGAACAAAATTGGTCTGATTCTGGTCTCCTTCCTCGTGTTGCTCGGGGTCGGGAGTTCGATGCTGTTCGTGGTTGACCAGCGCCAGTTTGGCGTGGTCTATCAGCTCGGTCAAATCCAGCGCGTGGTGATCGAGCCTGGGCTCAACTTCAAGCTGCCGCCGCCGTTTCAAAACGTGGTCTATATCGACCGGCGCCTGCTCACGCTCGAGAGTGTCGATACCGAGCCCATGCTCACCGCCGAGCGCCAACGGGTGGTGATCGACTGGTTCGTGCGCTGGCGCATCTCCGACCCCTCGGCTTTCATCCGCAACGTCGGGCTCGACGAGCGCGCCGGCGCGGCCCAGCTCAACCGCGTGGTGCGCAACGCCTTCCAAGAGCAGGTGAACCGGCGCACGGTGCGCGAGCTGCTCTCGACCCGGCGCGAAGAGGTCATGGCCGACGTCAAGCGCGACGTGCTGGCGGCCGTGCGCGGCGCCGAACAGCCTTGGGGCATGGACGTGATCGATGTGCGCATCACGCGCGTCGATTACGCCGAGACCATCACGCGCTCGGTCTTTGACCGCATGATCGCCGAGCGCCGCCGCGTGGCCAACGAGCTGCGCGCCACCGGTTTTGCCGAAGGCGAGCAGATCCGCGCCGACGCCGACCGCCAGCGCGAGGAACTGCTGGCCGAGGCCTTCCGCGAAGCGCAAAAGCTCAAAGGCCAGGGCGACGCCCAAGCCTCGCGCATCTACAGCGACGCCTTCAGCCGCGACCCGGCCTTCGCCCAGTTCTACCGCAGCCTCGAGGCCTACCGCGCCAGCTTCAGAAACCGCACCGATTTGATGGTGCTGGATCAGAGCTCGGAGTTCTTCCGCGCCATGCGCGGCAACGTGCCGGCGGCTGGGCGCTGATGCACGTGCCTGGGCGCAGCACCCCAAGCAGGGCACTGCGCTCAAGGCCCTGCTGCTAAAATCTGACCCATGCGTCGCAAACTGGTGCTTTTGGTGGCTGTGTGGGTCTTGCTCTGGCAAGGCGTGGCCGGCGCTGGCTTGCCCGCGCTGGCCAAAGCCTCGGCCGACGCCGTCCATGCCGCCCTGCACTGGAAAGACGTGGGCCACCACCACCACACCGACGGCAGCATCCACGCCGATGCCAGCCAAGCCTCCTTCGAGCACGTGGCACTCGACGGCTCGCACGTGGTGGCTTCGCCCGTGGCGGCGCCCCAGCTCGCATTCCCCTTGCCCCTCGCCGGGCTGCCACACTACTGGGCCGATTCCCTGCCCAACCGCTACACCGATCCTCTGCACCGACCTCCGCGCACCTGAAGCGCAGCTGCGCCCTTTTGCGCCCTATGGCGCGCGGGTGCGTTCGCTTGGTCTAGTCGCCGTGGCCTCATGCGCTTTTCAGCCCCTTGGTGGGTTAAGCGCGTGCACGAGCCCTGCCTAGGCCGTATCAGGCTGTAGATCGCAGAGGTTTTCATGTTTTGCACGTTCCGCTTGCGGGCGCTCGGTGTTGCCGTCGCCCTGGGTGTGGGTGCGCCGGCTTTGTGGGCGCAGACCGCGACCCTGCCCGCACCCGCACCCACTTTTTATCCCTTTAGAGCGCCTGTTGAGGCTGCTGGGTTCAATCCAGTCGCGGCCGGTGTGGGGCCCATTGCGGCCTCAAGCGCTGCGGCGCCCCACCTGGGTGCAGTCGGCGTGGTGTCCAATCCGGGCGCAGCCGGCGCTGCGCAGGAATCCAGTTGGTCGCAGGCGCTCGACGCCGCTTGGGCGCGCAGCGCCGACTCCGCCGCCGCTGCGGCGGCGGCACAGTTGGCGCAAGCCGAGCAAGTTGCGGCCCAGGCGTGGTTGCCGGGTGCGCCGGTGTTCGAAGCCGGCTGGCGCACCGACCAGCTCAACCGCAACACCGGCGCGCGCGAAACCGAGCTGGCGCTGGCGCTGCCGCTGTGGTTGCCGGGGCAGCGCCAAGCCAGCGTGCAGCAAGCCGCTGCCGCTGCCGCCGTGGCCCAAGCCAGCGCCAGCGCCCAGCGCCTGCAGTTGGCGCAGACGCTGCTCGAAGCCGCCGCCGCGGTGCAGCAGCAGCGCTTGGCGTTGGAATGGCAAACCAGCGAGGTGCAGACGCTGCGCCTGCTGGCCGCCGACGTGCAGCGGCTGCTGGCGGCAGGCGAACGCGCGCGCACCGACAGTCTGGCGGCGCAGGCCGAGCTGTTGCACGCGCAGGCACTGCTGCAGCAGACCCGCAGCGAACTGCAGCGGGCTGAGCTGCACTGGCACAGCCTGACTGGGTTGAGCGGCGTCGCGCCCATTGCAGCGCTGGGTGCTCCATGCGAACCCACAGCTGCGGCCCACACGCACACATCAGCCGTTGCGGCAGCGGCTGATGTCGGGGCAGTATCACGGCTTGGGGCCTCCTGCGCCCCTCCAGCTGCCTTGGCACAGCACCCGCTGCTGCTCGAGGCCGATGCGCGCAGCCAGTGGGCGCAGCGCCAACTGACGCTGATCGAGCGCAGCCGCCGCGATGCGCCCGAGCTGCAAGCGCGCTGGGTGCAGCAGACCGAGGCCCGTGGCGCCGCCAGCGCGCAGAGCGTGGGCCTGACGCTGCGCCTGCCTTTGCACAGCGCCGCCCAGCACCACCCGCGCCTGGTGGTAGCCCAAGGCGCCTATGCCCACGCGCAAGCGCTGCAGCAGCAACTGGAGCGGCAACTGCAGACCCAGTGGGCGCAGCAGCAGGCAGCGCTGACCGGTTTGCAAGCCCAGATCGCGCACCAAGCGCAGCGCGCCGAGCAGCTGCGCGAGCGCGCCGCCCTGATCGAACAATCTTTCCGCAGCAGCGAGACCGCACTCGCCGACTGGCTGCGCACCCGCGCCGGCGCTGCCCAAGCCGCAGCCGAGCTGCAAGCGCTGCGTCTGCAGCAGCAGATCGCGCAGGCGCGGCTGCAACTCACTCTAGGAATCCTGCCATGACACCGAACCCAAAACACTCCTTGCGCCTGCACCTAAAGCTCAGCCTGAAACACAGCCTGAAACACACCCTAGCGGCCGCAGCCCTGTGCGCGCTGGCGCTGGGCAGCCACGCCGCCCCCGGTGCCCACGGACCCGATGGCGAGCACCTCGACGCCCCTGCTGCTGCGCTGGCAGGGGCCGCTGCGCTGCCGCGCTTCGAGGCCGCTTCTGAATTGTTTGAAGTCGTCGGCCGCCTGCAGGCCGAGGGCCTGAGCCTGTACCTGAATCATTTCAAAAGCAGCGAGCCGGTGCTGCAGGCGCAGTTGCACGTGGAATCGGGGGCGCTGCAGGCCACGGCGGCCTTCAGGCCCGAGCAGGGCGACTACCTGTTGAGCGACGCGGCGCTGCTGGCGCTGCTGCGCCAACCGGGCCAGCACGCGCTGGTGCTGACGGTGATCGCCGGCCAGCAGTCCGATTTGCTCGAGGGCAGTCTGAGCGTGGCGGCGGCGGCTGCCGGCGGTCACGGCCACGAACACAGCTTGCTGCAAGAGCTGGCGCTGCCGCTGACCCTGGTGGGTGGCGGGCTGCTGCTGGCGGGTGGCGGGATTTGGTTTTTGCGCCGCGGCAAGGCCGTGCGTGCGAGCAAAGGATTGGGATCATGAACTTTATTTTTCGTGCTGGGATGCACAACAATGCGCTGCGGTGGGCGCTGGCCTTGGGCTTTGTGGCCTTCATTGCTGCGGGCAGCGCCTGGGCCGCTCCGGGTGCACACGGCCCCGACGGTGAACACCTCGACGCCCCGGGCGCGGCAGCGCGCGCCGACGGCCTGCTGCGCCTGCCCGACGGCAGCGTGCAGGTGCCCATGGCTTCGCAGCGCCTGATGGGCTTCCGCACCGTGCTGGCTCAAGCCGCGCAAGTGCCGCAGACCACCGAGCTGCCGGGCCGGGTGGTGCAAGACCCCAACGCCGGTGCGCGCGTGCAAAGCCCGCTGACCGGGCAGATCGAAGCCGGGCCGCGCGGTTTTGCGCTCCCGGGGCAGCGCGTGCGCGCCGGCGAGGTGCTGGCCTATGTGCGCCATCTGCCCGATCCGCTGGCGGGCGCCAGCCTGCAGGCGCAACTGGCCGAACTGCGCGCGGCGCAAACCGTGGCCGAGCAGCGCTGGCAGCGCCTGAGCAGCCTAGAAGGTTCGGTGCCGCGGCGCGAGATCGAAGCCGCGCAGGCCGAGGTGTACAGCCTGCAGGCGCGCCAGCAGGCGCTGAGCGCCGGGCAGCGTGCGCGCGTGGCGCTGCGCGCCCCCGTGGGCGGCGTGATCGCGCGCGCCGAGGTGCTGGCCGGCCAAGTGGTGGAGGGCCGCGAGGTGCTGTTTGAGATCGTCGATCCGGCGCGCTTGCTGGTTGAGGCCAGCACGGCCGATGTCGCGCTGGGTCAGCGCATCGCCGCCGCCACGCTGGCCGGCATGCCCGGCGTGCGCCTCGAGCCGCTGGGCAGTGGTGCCGCGCTGCGCGACGGCCTGCTGCCGCTGCTGTTTCGCGCCCGCCAGAGCCCACCCAGCGCCGGCAACGCAACAGCCACCGCGCAACTGCCGCTGGCGCTGGGCCAGCCGGTGACCGTGATCGTGCAGCGCACCGACACCCTGCAGGGCTTTGTGCTGCCGGCCGAGGCGATCGTGCGCAACCCGGCCAACCAGCCGGTGCTGTGGATCAAGTCGGGCGCCGAGCGCTACATCCCGCAGCCGGTGCAGTTCCGAGCGCTCGACGCCAGCACCGTGGTGGTGCACGCCGGGCTGGGTGCCGACAACCGGGTGGTGGTGCGTGGCGCGGCCCTGCTTGCGCAAATTCGCTGACGCCGCGCAAAGGACTGTCATGTTCAATTGGATCGTACGCCACAGCCTGAACAACCGGCTGTTTGTGCTGGTTTTTGCAGCCATTTTGCTGGTCTATGGGGCCCTCACCGCCTGGCGCATGCCGGTCGATGTGTTCCCTGACCTGAACAAGCCGCAGGTCACGGTGCTCACCGAAGCCGGCGGCATGGCGCCGGAGGAGGTCGAGCAACTGATCACGGTGCCGATCGAAACCGCGCTCAACGGCATGCCCGGCGTGACGCGGGTGCGATCGGTATCGGGCATCGGTCTGTCGATCGTCTATGCCGAGTTCGACTGGGGCACCGATGTGTTTCGCAACCGCCAGCAAGTGGCCGAGCGGCTGTCGTTGGTGCGCGCGCAACTGCCGCCCGAGATCAGCCCGACCATGGGGCCGGTGTCGTCGATCATGGGCGAGGTGATGCTGCTGGCGCTGCCCCTGCAAGCGCAGGCCGCAGGCAGCGCCGATGCCGCCGCGCTGGCGGCCATGGAGGCGCGCGAATACGCGGACTACGTGCTGCGCCCGCGTTTGCTGTCGATTGCCGGCGTGTCGCAGGTGATCCCCATCGGCGGCGAGGTGCGCCAGTTGCGCGTCGAGCCCGACCCGCAGCGCATGGCGCAGTTTGGCGTCACGCTGACGCAGATCGAGGCCGCGCTGGCCGGCTTTGCCAGCAACGCCGGTGGCGGTTTCATCGACCGCAACAGCCGCGAGTACATGATCCGCCACATCGGGCGCACCAGCCGCATCGAAGATCTGCAAGGCTTGGCGGTGGCTTGGCGCGAGGGGCGCCCGATCCTGCTGCAGCAAGTGGCCAACGTGCGCTTTGCCGCCGGCATGAAGCGCGGCGACGCTGGCTTCAACGGTGCCCCGGCGGTGGTGTTGAGCATCCAAAAGCAGCCCGGGGCCGACACGCTGCGCCTGAACGAGCAGATCGAGGCCGCGCTGCACGAGCTCAAGGCCGGGCGCCCCGCCGGGCTGGCCGAGCCGCAGGTGCTGTTCAGGCAGGCCGATTTCATCCAGGCGGCCACCGGCAACGTGGCCGAGGCGCTGCGCGACGGCGCCATCATGGTGGCGATCGTGCTCTTTGCCTTCTTGCTCTCGGCGCGCACGACGCTGATCTCGCTCACCGCCATTCCGCTGTCGCTGGCGGCCACGGCGCTGGTGTTTCACTGGCTGGGGCAGACCATCAACGTCATGACGCTGGGCGGCATCGCCATCGCCATCGGCGAGCTGGTCGATGACGCGGTGGTGGATGTGGAAAACACCTTGCGCCGCCTGAAGCAAAACCGCCTGCGGGCGCAGCCGCAGCCGGTGATCGAGGTCGTGCGCCAGGCCAGCATCGAGGTGCGCACCGGCATCGTCTATGCCACGCTGATCGTGGTGCTGGTGTTCGTGCCGCTGTTTGCGCTGCCGGGCATCGAAGGGCGGCTGTTTGCGCCGCTGGGGGTGGCGTACATCGTCTCGATTCTGGCGTCGATGGCGGTGGCCATGACCGTCACGCCGGTGCTGTGCTACTACCTGCTGCCGCGCATGAAGCGCCTGACGCACGGCGACAGCCCGCTGGTGGTGCGCCTCAAGCGCTGGGACGAGCGCCTGCTGCGCTGGTCTTTCGGGCGCACGCGCCTGCTGCTGGGGGCGGCCGTGGTGGCGGTGGCGCTGGCGGCGGCGAGCGTGCCGTTTTTTCCGCGCGCTTTTCTGCCGGCCTTCAACGAGGGCTCGCTGACGTTGGGGATGCTGATGCAGCCCGGCACCTCGCTCGAGGAATCGAACCGCATCGGTGCGCTGGCCGAGACCCTGATCTTGCAGGTGCCCGAAGTCACGCACGTGGGGCGGCGCACCGGCCGCGCCGAGCTCGACGAGCACGCCGAAGGGGTGCACGCGGCCGAGATCGACGTCGGGCTGGCCCCCAGCGCGCGCGACCGCGAGGCCGTGATGGCCGACATCCGCGAGCGCTTGGCGCTGCTGCCGGTGCAGGTGGCGGTGGGGCAGCCGATCTCGCACCGGCTCGACCACTTGCTGGCCGGGGTGCGGGCGCAGATCGCGATCAAGGTCTTTGGCGACGACACCGACACCCTGCGCGGCCTGGCGGCGCAACTGCGCCAGGAGCTGGAGGCGGTGCCGGGGCTGGTGGATTTGAGCGTCGAAAAACAGGTGCTGATCCCGCAGATCACGCTGCGCATCGACCACCAGCGGCTTGCGCAGACCGGTCTGTCGCCGGGCGAGGCGGTGCGCGTGCTGCAAGCGCTCACCGACGGCGCGCACGGGGCGGTGATCGTCGATGGGCCGCGGCGTTTCGAGCTGGTGCTGCGCCTGCCCGACGGCGCGCGCAGCCCGCAAGACCTCGAGCGCCTGCTGATCGACACACCCTCGGGCAGCGTGCCGGTGTCGGCCTTTGCCACGGTGGAGGTGAGCGACGGCCCGAACCAGATCGGGCGCGAGAACGGCCGCCGGCGCATCGTGGTCTATGCCAACACCGACGGCTCCGACATGGCGCACATCATCGCCGACGTGCGCGGCGTGATCGCGGGCAGCGCGCTGCCGCCGGGGGCCTTCATCACGCTCGAAGGCCAGTTCCAGGCGCAAGAGCAGGCCACGCGGCTGATCGCCGGCTTGTCGCTGTTGTCGCTGCTGCTGATTTTCATGGTGCTGTATTCGCGCTACAAATCGGCGCTGCTCACCGGCATCATCATGCTCAACATCCCGCTGGCCCTGATCGGTTCGGTGCTGGCGATGTGGATCGCGGGCGTGTCGCTCTCGGTGGCTTCGATGGTGGGCTTCATCACCCTGGCCGGCATTGCCAGCCGCAACGGCGTGCTCAAGATCAGCCACTACATCAACCTGTGCAAGTTCGAGGGCGAACGCTTCGGGCCCGAGATGGTGGTGCGCGGCTCGCTCGAGCGCCTCACGCCGGTGCTGATGACGGCGCTGGTGGCAGCCTTTGCCCTCACGCCCTTGCTGCTGGCGGCCGATGCGCCGGGCAAGGAGATTTTGCACCCGGTGGCGGTGGTGATCTTTGGCGGGCTGGTGAGCTCAACCCTGCTCGACACCCTGCTGACGCCGGTGCTCTATCTGCGCTACGGGCGCGCAGCCACCGAGCGCTTGGTCAACGAAACCGACACCAGCCGCGCCGATGCGGCGGTGCAGGAGTCGTATTGAGCCTGCGCTGATTCACAATCGCGACGTGAGTCGGCGCCCAATGCGGCCAAATCCCCCCCACTTTTTTTGGAGAATGAAATGCAAAAACGCTACGCAATCGCGGCCCTGCTGGGCCTGTCGATGATCGGTTTCAACGCCCACGCCCACGGCGCGCCCAAGCCGCAGCACGGCGGTGTGGTGCAGGTGGCGGCCGATCTGGGCTTTGAGCTCGTCGGGCGCGGCGCGCAGGCGCAGATTTTTGTCGATGACCACGGCAAGCCCTTCAACGTGGCCCAGATGACGGGCCAGCTCACCGTGCTGCAAGGCGCCACGCGCACCCAAGCCCCCCTGAGCCCAGCCGGCCCCAACATGCTGCAAGCCAATCTGCAACTGGCAGCCGGCGCGCGCGCCGTGGCAACCATCAACCGGCCCAATCAGCCGGCGATCACGGTGCGTTTTGTGTTGCCCTAAAGCCCATCAGCCCGCCGCGTTGCTGCCGTTGCCGTTGTTGCCGCCGTTGACGCGCTCGCTGTCGCGGCTGATGCCGGCGGTCTGGCTGAAGCCGCAGTCCACGTAGGTGATCTCGGCGGTGACGCCGGCGGCCAGGTCGCTGAGCAAAAACGCGACGACGTTGCCCACGTCGTCGATGGTGACGTTGCGCCGCAGCGGCGCGGCGTCGGCGACCATGCCCAGCAGCTTGCTAAAGTCTTTGATGCCGCTGGCGGCCAAGGTGCGGATCGGGCCGGCGCTCACGCCGTTGACGCGGATGCTGCGCCCGTCGTCGAGCCGCCCCACGGCCTCGGCCAGGTAGCGCACGCTCGCTTCCAGGCTGGCCTTGGCCAAGCCCATGGTGTTGTAGTGCGGTACCGTGCGCAGCGCGCCGAGGTAGCTTAAGGTCAGCAGGGCCGAGCGGTCGTTCAGGTAGGGCAGGGCGGCTTTGGCCAGCGCTGGGAAGCTGTAGGCGCTGATGTCGTGCGCGATGCGAAAGGCCTCGCGGCTCAGGCCGTCGAGCAGATTGCCGGCGATGGCCTCGCGCGGGGCAAAGCCGATGCTGTGCACAAAGCCATCAAAGCGCGGCCAGTGCGCCGACAAATCGAGGAACAAGCGCTCGATCTGGGCGTCGTCGGCCACGTCGCAGTCGAACACCAGGCTGGAGTTGAACTCGGCAGCAAAGTCGGTGATCCGATCGCGGAAGCGCTCGCCCACGTAGCTGAACGCCAACTCGGCCCCCTGCGCGTGGCAAGCCCGGGCAATGCCGTAGGCGATCGAGCGGTTCGACAGCAAACCGGTGATCAAGAACTTTTTACCGACCAGAAAACCCATGCCTCATGCTCCAGAAAATGTGAGGCAGAATTGTCGCATGCAGAACCCGTGTTTCAGATGGCAGTGTTTTTGCGGGCCCAGCCCGCTGCGGCCAGCTGCCGTCGCGCCAGCACTGCGCGCGCTCACGCATCTGCTGCTGGCGCTTCTCGTGCTGTTTTTGCTGCTGGCCGCTGCGGCAGCCAACCAAGCCCGGGCCGGGGCACCCGCGCACGGCTACGCCCAGTTCGGCGACCTCGCGTTGCCGCCCGGTTTTGCCCACTTTGCCCACGTCAATCCGCAAGCCCCGCGCGGCGGCTCGATCACTCTGGTTTCGCCCACGCGCATCAGCACCTTCGACAAGTTCAACCCGTTCACGCTCAAGGGCACGGCGCCGCCGGGCATGTGGTTGCTGATGTTCGAGTCGCTGCTCACTCCCCACCTCGACGAGCCCAACAGCGCCTACGGGCTGCTGGCCGAATCGGTGCAGGTGGCCGCCGACGGCCGCTCGGCCACCTTCAGGCTGCACCCGCGCGCGCGCTTTCACAACGGCGAGCCGGTGCTGGCGGCCGACGTGCAGCACTCGTTCGAAACCCTCACCGGCGTCCACGCGGCACCGCAGTTGCGCAGTTTTTTTAGCGAGATCACCGGTGTGCAGGTGCTGGGCGAGCGCCTGCTGCGCTTTGATTTTGCGCGCCCCAACCCGGAGCTGCCACTCATCGCCGGCTCCATGCCGGTGTTCAGCCGCCAGTGGGGGCTGGAAAACGGCCAGCGCCTGCCCTTTGACCAAGTCGTCTTGCAGCACCCGATCGCCTCGGGTCCCTACCGCATCGGGCCGGTCAATTTTGGCCGCGACATCACCTTCGTGCGCGACCCCCACTGGTGGGCCGCCGACCTGAACGTGCGCCGCGGCATGTTCAACTTCGAGCGCATCACCTACACCATCTTTCGCGACCCCACGGCGCAGGTGCAGGCCTTCAAGGCCGGCGAGTTCGACTACATGCAGTCCTTCATCTCGCGCGAATGGGCGCGCACCCTGATCGGGCGCCCCTTTGACCGCGGTGAGCTCATCAAGCGTGAAGTGGCGCACCACAACGCCGGCGATTTTCAGGGCTTTTTGTTCAACACCCGGCGTCCGCACCTTCAAGATGCGCGCGTGCGCGAAGCGATTGCGCTGGCGCTGGACTTTGAATGGATGAACCGGCAGCTGTTCTTCAATTCCTTCGAGCGCATGCGCGGCTTTTTTACTGCCAGCGACTTCGAGGCTAGGGGTCTGCCCGGCGCCGACGAACTGGCACTGCTCGAACCCTTGCGCGCACAACTGCCCGCAGCCGTGTTCACCCAGCCGGTGCCGCTGCCGCCGGTGACGCGGCTCGAGCTCGATTCTGGCCAGACCCTGCGCGACCACCTGCGCCGTGCGCGCGACCTGCTCGCCGCCGCCGGCTGGCGCTACCGCGACGGTGCGCTGCGCAACGCCCAAGGCGAGCCGATGGTGATCGAGTTCCTCGACAGCGGCGGTGGCATGGGCCGGGTGGTGACGCCGCTGCAAAACAACCTGCGCCGCCTCGGCATCGAAGCCCGCTACCGCGTGGTGGACTTTGCGCTGCTGCAACGCCGCCTCGACGCCTTCGACTTCGACCTCACCAGCGTGCGCTGGCTCGGCAGCCAAGCCCCGGGGGCCGAGCTGCTGGACCGCTTCGGCTCGGCCGCCGCCACCACCCCGGGTTCGAGCAACCTGATCGGGCTGCGCGACCCGGCCGTCGATGCGCTGCTCGAGCGCGCCGTGGCTGCGCGCACCCGGCCCGAGCTGGTCGCGTCCTTGCGCGCGCTCGACCGCGTGCTGCGCCACCAACACCTGATGATCCCGCACTGGTACGGCAGCGTGCACCGCATCGCCTACCGCGCCGGGCGCTTCGAGCAGCCGGCCGTGCTGCCGCGCTACTTCCAGCCCGAGGGCTGGGTGCTGGCCACTTGGTGGGCCAGCGCGGCCAACCGGGCCGAGTTGCAGCAACGTCAAGCCGCCAGCGCCGCACGCGCTGCGGGAGGACGTTGACATGTGGAGCTACGTCCTCAAGCGCCTGCTGCTCATGATCCCGACCCTGTTCGGGATTTTGCTGCTCACCTTCATCGTCATCCAGTTCGTCCCCGGCGGGCCGGTGGAGCAGATGGTGGCGCAGTTGCAGGGGCGCGATGTCGGGGGCGAGGGCGTGGCGGCCGGGGCGGCAGCCGGCATCCACGGCCGCCAAGGGCTGGATGCGGCCCAGATCGAGCAGATCCGGCAGCTCTACGGCTTCGATCTGCCCGCGCACGAGCGCTTTTTGCAGATGGTGGGGCAGTTTTTGCGCTTCGACCTCGGGCAGAGCTTTTTTCACCACCGCTCGGTCTGGGAGCTGATCGTCGAGCGCCTGCCGGTTTCGATCAGCCTCGGGCTCTGGACCTTCCTCATCAGCTACGCGGTCTCGATCCCGCTGGGCATCGCCAAAGCGGTGCGCGCCGGCAGCCGCTTCGACACCGCCACCAGCGTCATTGTGCTGGTGGGTTTTGCCATCCCCGGCTTCGTGCTCGGCGTGGCGCTGCTGGTGATTTTTGGCGGCCAGTTGCAGTGGTTTCCGCTGCGCGGGCTGGTCTCGAGCAACTGGCACGAGCTCAGCTTGGGGGCGCAGATCGTGGACTACCTGTGGCACATCACGCTGCCGGTCACGGCCAGCGTGGTGGGTGCCTTTGCCATCACCACCATGCTGACCAAAAACGCGCTGCTCGAAGAAATACGCAAGCAATACGTGCTGACTGCGCGCGCCAAGGGCCTGAGCGAGCGCCGGGTGCTGTACAAGCACGTGTTTCGCAACGCCCTGATCCCCATCGTCACCGCCTTCCCGGCGGCCTTTGTCGGTGCCTTTTTTGCCAGCGCGCTGCTGATCGAAACCCTGTTTTCGCTCGAAGGGCTGGGGCTGCTGGGCTTTGAGAGCGTGATCCGGCGCGACTTCCCCGTGGTTATGGGCACGCTGTATCTGTTTGCCCTGATCGCGCTGGTCACGCGCCTGATCAGCGATCTGTGTTACGTCTGGGTCGATCCCCGTGTCCGTTTTGACTGAAGCCCCAGCCTCTGCCACTCCCTTGCCGCCCGCGCTCAGCCCGGGGCGGCTGGCGTGGCGCCGCTTTCGCCGCCATCGGCTCGGTTTTTACAGCCTGATCCTCTTTGGCCTGCTGTTCGTGCTCAGCCTCGGGGCCGAACTGATCGCCAACGACCGGCCCCTGCTGGCGCGCTACGGTGGCCAACTGCACGTGCCGCTGCTGCACAACCCACCCGAGACCGCCTTTGGCGGCGACTTCGAGACCCCGACCGATTTCCACGACCCCTTCATCCAGCGCCAGTTCGAGCAGCCCGGCAACTGGGCCCTGTTCCCCCCCATCCGCTTTCACCACAGCAGCATCAACTACTTCGCGCCCGAGCCGCACCCCTCGGGCCCCAGCGCCAGCAACTGGCTCGGCACCGACGACCGCGGCCGCGACGTGGCCGCACGCTTGCTGTACGGCTTCAGGCTCTCGGTGCTGTTTGCGCTCGCCCTCACGGCGGTGGGCGTGTTGCTGGGTGTGCTCGCTGGTGCCATACAGGGCTACTACGGCGGCCGCGTCGATCTGGTGGGGCAGCGCTTCATCGAGGTCTGGGGCTCGATGCCCGAGCTCTATTTGTTGATCATTTTTTCGGCGCTGTTCGAGCCCGGTTTGCTGTTGCTGCTGGTCTTGCTCAGCCTGTTTGGCTGGATGGGCCTGAGCGACTACGTGCGCGCCGAGTTTTTGCGCAACCGCCAGCTCGACTACGTGCGCGCCGCGCGCGCCATGGGATTGAGCAACTGGCAGATCATGCGCCGCCACATCCTGCCCAACAGCCTCACGCCAGTGGTCACTTTTCTGCCCTTTCGCATGAGCGCGGCCATATTGGCGCTGACCGCGCTCGACTTTCTGGGCTTGGGCGTGCCGCCCGGCACACCCTCGCTGGGCGAGCTGCTGGCGCAGGGCAAGAACAACCTCGACGCGTGGTGGATCTCGCTGGGCACCTTTGCCGTGCTGGTGCTCACGCTGCTGCTGCTCACCTTCATGGGCGATGCGCTGCGCGACGCGCTCGACCCGCGAAAGGTGCAGCGGTGAGCGCGCCGCTGTTGCAGGTGCGGGGCTTGAGCGTGGCCTTTGCTGGGCTCGAGGTGGTGCACGGCATCGACTTCGAGCTCGCGGCCGGCGAGCGGCTGGCGCTGGTGGGCGAATCGGGCTCGGGCAAGACGGTCTCGGCCCTGAGCCTGCTGCGCCTGCTTCCCGAGGCCGAAGTGGGCGGCAGCGCGTTGCTGCAAGGGCGCGACCTGCTGCGTTTGAGCGAGCGCGAGCTGCGCGGCGTGCGCGGCGACGAGGTGGCGTGCATCTTTCAAGAGCCCATGACGGCGCTCAATCCGCTCTACACCGTGGGCAACCAGATCGGCGAAATCCTCACCCTCAAAAAAGGCCTGAGCGCACGCCAGGCCGAAGCGCGCATCGTCGAGCTGCTGGCCGCCACCGGCATGCCCGAGCCAGAGCGGCGCGCCCGCGCCTACCCGCACCAGCTCAGCGGCGGCCAGCGCCAGCGCGCCATGATCGCCATGGCGCTGGCCAGCGAGCCGCGGCTGCTGATTGCCGACGAACCCACCACCGCGCTCGACGCCAGCTTGCGCACGCAGATGCTCGAGCTGCTGGGCACGCTGCAACAGCGCCTAGGGATGGCGCTGCTGCTCATCACCCACGACCTGCACCTGGTGCGCCAGTTTGCCGACCGCGTGCTGGTGCTCGAGCGCGGGCACTTGGTGGAGCAGGGCCCGGTGGTGCAGGTGTTCGAGCAGGCGCAGCACCCCTACACGCGCAAGCTCTTGGGCAGCCGCCCCAAGCGCAGCTTTGGCCCGCAACCGCCGCCCGGGCCGCCGCAGGTGCTGCGGGCGCGCCAGCTGGCCGTGGCCTACGAGGTGCCGCGCCCGGGCTTGGCGGGCTGGTTCAAGCGCGGGCGCTTCGAGGCCGTGCGCGGCGTCGAGTTTGAGCTGCCCCCCGGGCGCACGCTGGGCGTGGTGGGCGAATCGGGCTCGGGCAAATCGACGCTGGCGCTGGCCGCCCTCGGTCTGCTGCGCCACCAGGGCGAGTTGCAGATCATGGGCGAAGCGTGGGGCGAACCCGGCATGGGCCCGGCGCGCGCCAACACCCCGCGCCTGCGCCGCTTGCGTCGCCAGGTGCAGGTGGTGTTTCAAGACCCGTTTTCCAGCCTGTCGCCGCGCATGAACATCGAGCAGATCGTGGGCGAGGGCCTGCTCGTGCACGAACCGCACCTGAGCGTGCCGCAGCGGCGCGAGCGCGTGTTGCAGGCGCTGCGCGAAGTCGGGCTGCTGCCCGAGTCTGGGCCGCAAGCCGAGCTGCTGCGCTGGTTGCAGCGCTACCCGCACGAGTTTTCGGGTGGCCAGCGCCAGCGCATCGCCATCGCGCGCGCCCTGATCGTGCAGCCGCGCTTGCTGGTGCTCGACGAGCCCACGTCGGCACTCGATGTCACGGTGCAGCAGCAGGTGCTGGAGCTGCTGCTGCGGCTGCAGCGCGAGCACAACTTAAGCTACCTGCTCATCACGCACGACCTGGACGTGATCTGGGCCCTGGCGCACCAGGTGCTGGTGCTGCAGGGCGGGGCGGTGGTCGAGCAAGGCAGCGCCGAGCAGGTGTTACAGTTGCCCCAGCACCCCTACACGCAGAGTTTGGTGCGGGCTTGTGCGCCCCTGTGCCCGCGCACCGAGCCCTAGCCGCGCCCTGCCCGCAGTCTTTTTGCCCACGCCGTTTTGATGTTGCCGACATGAACGAAGCCCACGCCCCGCCCCCAGTTGCCATCACCCTCACCTCACCCCTGCGCTGGCTCGCGCTGGGCTGGCACGATCTGCGCACCAACCCGGTGCCCGGTTTGCTCCATGGTTTGGCGGCGGCCCTGTTTGGCGCCAGCCTGATGTGGCTTGCTCAAGGCCATTTCTGGTGGAAGGCGGGGGCGTTTTCCGGTCTGTTGCTGGTGGCGCCGGTGGTCTTGGTGGGCCTGTTGCTGGTCAGCCGCGAGGCTCAGCTGGGCCGGCGGGTCGGCATGCCCGCCGTATTGAAGCTGTGGCGCTCTGCCGATCCGCGCTTGGTGCTGTTTGGGATATTGCTGGCATTGGCCGGTACGGCTTGGGTTTTGCTGTCGGCTGGCTTGCTGGCCTTTTGGGCACCACAACCCATAGGCACTTGGCAAGATTTTCTGACGCACGTGGTGCTGGGCCCCAGCGAGTGGTTGTTTGTAGGCTGGCTCATGCTCGGGGCCCTGCTGGCGGCGCCGGTCTTTGCTTCCAGCGTGATGAGCTTTCCGCTGCTGCTCGACACCGCGCAGCCGTTGCCGGTGGCGGTGGCCCACAGCTGGCGCGTGGTGGCGCAGTACCCCGTGGTGATGGTGCTGTGGGCGCTTTTGATCGCCCTCATCGTGGCCGTGGGGCTGCTCACGTGGATGCTGGGTTTGATCGTGCTGTTGCCGTGGCTCGGTCACGCCAGCTGGCACGCCTATGTGCAATTGAAGCGCGCCGGCGCCTTCGGTCTGCCGGGTTCGTGGGGAGGGGTGCAATAACATGCCTGGAACCGTATTCGGCTTCACCGAAGACCAGATCGCCAGCTTTGGCCTGACCATCGGCTTGGGCGGCTTCATCCTCTTCATGCTGTTTATCGTCTTTAACCTGGCGCGCGAATCCAAGGCGGGCAAGTTTGGCACCTTCATTTTGCTGCTGGTGTTGTCGTTTGGGATGGTCGGCTTTCTGGCCAAAAGCGTGATCAAATGGTTTGTTGAATAGCCCCCTCACTGGGCAACTGCGCGTATCCACTCCACATGAGCCGAACCCATTTTCAATTGCCCGACCTGCTGCAGGATGAAACCCTCGAAATCGGGCAAACCGGTCTGATTTGCAGCGCCGACGGCTGGGGCGAGCAAACCGTTTCGGGCCTGTTGCTCGACTTTGATCAGGCCGCCCGCGTGATCAAAATCCGGCCCACTGCGCAGCAACGCAGCCTGAGTTTAAAGTTCAACCAAGTCAAGCGCTTGAAAATCGATGCGCGGCCGGTCAGCGAGGCCGACCACGGCCGCACCGATGCGCACAGCCTGGAGCTGCATCCGGCCACCCATTCTTTTCTGGTTTCCTTGCGCGACGGCGCGCTCTACTCGGGCATTTGCCTGGGCTACAAAAAAACCGACCAGGGTTTGTGGATTTTCCCCAAATCGGCCCTTGACGGCGAGCCGCAGCGCGTTTTTATTCCCAAAAGCGGGATTTTGCGCTTCGAGCTGCGCGCGGGCCAGCAGAGCCAAATCGCCGATACCGATTTTGCCCAGACCGTGTTGCACGAATGGCCGCACACGCAACCGCTGGCCCCGGTTGCCAGCGAGGCGCCCTCGGTGGTGGAAACCTTGGTTGATTTGCAGCGTGCGTTGCAACGGCAAGCCAGGTTGCAGCCAGTGCCCATCGGCGAGGCCCTGGTGGGGTTGGGCAAGATCACGCCTGAGCAGCTGGCGCAAGTGCTGGAGTGGCAGCAGGCCGACCAAAGCCGGCAACCGCTGGGGCAGCTGTTGCTTGATAAAGGCCTGGTGTCTGCAGCCGACCTGCAAACCGCCTTTGCCCGCAAAATGGGCTACCCCTTTGTCAATTTATACAAATTTCCGATCGATGCCAGCGCTTTGCGTCGCATTCCGTTGGCATTGGCGCAGCGCCTGCAGGTGCTGCCCCTTGTGGAGCAGGGTGGGGCGTTGGTGGTGGCCATGCTCGATCCGCTGCAGTTTCGCGTCATCGATGATCTGGAGTTCACAACCCAGCGCAAAATTTTGCCGGTGGTGAGTGTCAGCACCGAAATAGGTGAAAGCATTCAAAAAGCCTATCGCGAGGTGGGGTTGAGCGAGCTCTCTAGCGCCACCGCTCCCGCTTCTGCTGTTGCCGCCACTGCACGACCGGCCCAGGGGCCGCAGGATGCGGTGCAGTTGGCGGTTGAACTGGTTGGTGGGGCCAAAGACGATTTCGAAGAAAAGCCGATCGAGCAGTCCGACAACACCTTGGTGCGGTTGATCAATTCCATGATCGCCGAAGCGCACCAGCAAGGGGCCTCCGACATCCACATCGAGCCCTATCCGGGGCGCCAGAAATTGCAGATTCGCTTTCGCGTCGACGGCCAGATGCGCA
This sequence comes from Serpentinimonas maccroryi, assembly GCF_000828915.1. Taxonomy (NCBI): domain Bacteria; kingdom Pseudomonadati; phylum Pseudomonadota; class Betaproteobacteria; order Burkholderiales; family Comamonadaceae; genus Serpentinimonas; species Serpentinimonas maccroryi. The sequence goes on along the minus strand of NZ_AP014569.1, from coordinate 1,491,924 downwards.
ACTACCTCGAGCTGCCGGCCAACTACCGCAACGCCTTGGTGGCGCGCATCAAGATCATGTGCGACCTCGATATCTCCGAACGCCGCAAACCGCAAGACGGAAAGATCAATTTTGCCAAGTTTGGTGGCATACTGATCGAGTTGCGGGTGGCCACCGTGCCGACTGCGGGCGGGCTCGAAGACGTGGTGTTGCGGTTGCTGTCCTCGACGAAGCCGCTGGCGCTCGAGCAACTGCATCTCAACGCCCGCAATTTGCAGCGTTTCGAGGCCTTGGTCGAGCGCCCCTACGGCTTGTTTTTGTGCGTCGGCCCGACCGGCTCTGGCAAGACCACCACTTTGCATTCGGCGTTGCAGCGCATCAACACCCCGAACCGCAAAATCTGGACCGCCGAAGACCCGGTTGAAATCACCCAGCGTGGTTTGCGCCAGATACAGGTCAACGCCAAAATCGGCTGGACTTTTGCCGCGGCCTTGCGCACCCTGTTGCGTGCCGACCCGGATGTGATCATGGTGGGCGAAATCCGCGACCATGAAACGGCTGAAATTGCTATTGAGGCGTCGTTGACCGGGCACTTGGTGTTTTCGACCTTGCACACCAATTCGGCTGCCGAAACGGTGGTGCGCCTGATCGATCTGGGGGTCGATCCCTTTTCCTTTGCCGATTCGTTGCAAGGGGTGTTGGCGCAGCGCCTGGTGCGGCGCTTGTGCAAGCACTGTGAGGTTGAGCGGCCGCTCGAGAGCGCCCAAATCGATGAGCTGCTGCGCGACTACCAAGCCCTGCTGCCGGCCACTCACCCCTTGCGCCAAGGCCATGCCCTGCTCGACGAATGGATGCAGGCTTATGCCAAGGACGGGCGCCTGCTCGTGCGCACGGCTCCCGGTTGCGAGCAATGCGGCCACAGCGGCTATGCGGGCCGCTTGGCTCTGCACGAGCTGTTGTGCGGCAGCCCGGACATGCGCCGCCTGATTCAAACCCGCGCTCGACCGACCGAGATTCAACACCTGGCGCTCGATGAGGGCATGCGCACCTTGCGCCAAGATGGCATAGAAAAGCTCCTGCAGGGCCTGACCAGCCTAGCCGAGGTGCGTTCCAACACCGTGGGCTAAGAGGCTGGTAGGCAACTGGGCCTTTTCTCAGCAGCCGCGCGTCACCGGGGGTTCGAGTTCGGTGGCTGTGGCTGACGCCAGCAGCTGGTGGCGCGCCAGTTCCAGCTTGGCGATCGCCATGCGGTGCACCTCGTCGGGGCCGTCGGCCAGGCGCAGGGTGCGCTGGTTGGCGTAGCTTTGTGCCAGCACGAAGTCTTGCGACACCCCGGCGCCGCCGTGCGCTTGGATCGCCCAATCCAGCACCTTGCAGGCGACGTTGGGGGCCACGACCTTGATCATGGCGATTTCGGCCTTGGCGACCTTGTTGCCCACCGTGTCCATCATGTAGGCGGCCTTGAGGGTGAGCAGCCGCGCCTGCTCGATCAGGCAGCGCGATTCGGCGATGCGCTCGTGCCAGACCCCCTGCGCCGCCAGCGGCTTGCCAAAGGCCACGCGCCGCGTCAGGCGCTGGCACATCAGCTCCAGCGCGCGCTCGGCGGCGCCGATGGAACGCATGCAGTGGTGGATGCGGCCCGGCCCGAGGCGGCCTTGGGCGATCTCGAAACCGCGCCCAGGGCCGAGCAGGATGTGGTTGGCGGGCACGCGCACCTGCTTGAGCTGCACCTCCATGTGGCCGTGTGGGGCATCGTCGTAACCAAAAACCGTCAGGGCGCGCTCGATTTGCACGCCGGGTGCATCGGCCGGCACCACGACCATCGACTGCTGGGCGTGCCGGGGCGCTTGCGGGTCGGTTTTGCCCATCAGGATAAAGACGGCGCAGCGCGGGTCACCGGCACCGGAGGACCACCATTTGCGCCCGTCGATGACCAGCTCGTCGCCGTCGCGCTCGATGCGGCATTGGATGTTGGTGGCGTCGGACGAGGCGACTTCGGGTTCGGTCATCAGGAAGGCCGAACGGATTTCACCGCGCAACAAGGGGTTGAGCCAGCGGTCTTTGAGCGCCTCGCTGGCGTAGCGCTCCAGCGTTTCCATGTTGCCGGTGTCGGGGGCCGAGCAGTTGAACACCTCGGGGGCAAAGCTGACACGGCCCATGATCTCGCACAGCGGGGCGTACTCGAGGTTGCTCAAGCCCTCGGGGGCGCGCGGGGAATTGGGTAAAAACAGGTTCCACAGACCGGCGGCGCGGGCCAGTGGCTTGAGCTGCTCGACCAGCTCGGTCGGGCGCCAGGGGTTGCCGCGGGCGCGGTTGGCGGCCACCTCTGCCATGAAGCGCGCTTCGTTGGGGTAAATGTGGGCGTCCATGAAGGCTTGCAGGCGCGCTTGCAGGTCTTTGACCTTGGGGCTGTAATCGAAGTGCATAAAGGCTCCTCTGGGTGGGCGTGGGCGGGGTTTTGGGTGGCAGGGCGAGGGGCTCAGGCAGCGCGCTGGGCAAAGGACCAAGCCAGCTCGGCCAGCGGCCGCGCCCCGGCCCCGGACTGGCGCGCTTGGGCGCTGGACGCGGTGCCGGCCTCGACCCGTTTGGCGATCCCCTGCAGAATCGCCGCCAGCCTGAACAGGTTGTAGGCCAGAAAGAAGTTCCAGTCTTGTTGCAGCGCCTCGGGGTCGTAAAAACCCGTGCTGGCGCAGTAGCGCTCGATGTACTCGCGCTCGCTGGGTATCCCCAGGGCTTGCAAGTCGAGCCCGGCGATGCCGCGAAACTGCCCCGGCTCGATGTGCCAGGCCATGCAGTGGTAGCTGAAGTCGGCCAGCGGGTGCCCGAGGGTGGAAAGCTCCCAGTCGAGCACCGCCAGCACTTGGGCCTGCTCGGGGTGGAATACCAGGTTGTCGAGCCGGAAGTCGCCATGCACCACGCACACGCGGCTGTCGTCGCGCGCCAGCGCCGGGATGTGGCGGGGCAGCCAGTCGATCAGGCGCTCCATCGCGGGGATGGGCTGCGTGACTGAAGCCTGGTACTGCTTGCTCCAGCGCGCGATCTGGCGCTCGAAGTAGTTGCCGGGTTTGCCGTAGTCGGCCAGTCCCACGGCCTGCACATCGACCCGGTGCAGCGCCGCCAGCACGCGGTTCATTTCTAGGTAGTGGGCGCGCCGCTGCGCCGCGCTCAGGCCGGGCAGGGCCTGCTCCCAGAGGATGCGCCCGGGCACGTATTCCATCAGGTAAAAGGCGCGCCCGATCACCGCTTCGTCGGCGCACAGCAGTTCCATGCGCGGCACCGGCACCGCCGTGTCGGCCAGCGCACGCATGAGGCGGAATTCGCGCTCGATGGCGTGCGCCGAAGGCAGCAGCTTGGCCGCCGGGCCCGGTTTGCTGCGCAGCACCCAGTCGTGCTGCGGCGTGCGCAGGCGGTAGGTGGGGTTGGACTGGCCGCCGGGAAATTTCTCGATCTGCAAAGGGCCGGCAAAACCGGGCAGATGCGCACGCAGCCACGGCTCCAGCGCGCTTGCATCGAAGGGCAGCTCGGCCGCCGGTGCGCTGGGGGCCGGGTCTGGGGTTGCCAAGGGGGCCGAGTTCGGTGCGGCCAAGTCGTGGGAGGAGGGGTCGATCATGGCCGCGGGGTGCATCCAAAAGGTTTTAGTGTTCGGCGGCGGCGATGCGCAGCAGCGCGCTGCGGTCGCACACCACCAGGCCGCCGGGTTCGATGCGGATGGCTTGCTCGCGCTCCATCGATTTGAGCTCTTGGTTGACGCGCTGGCGCGAGGCGCCCAGCATCTGCGCCAGTTCTTCTTGTGCCAGCTGCAGCCCGATGCGGGTCTCGCTCGCGTTGGCCAGGCAGGGCACGCCGTAGCTGCGCGACAGGTGCAGCAGCTGCTTGGCCAGCCGGGCGCGCAGGGGCAGGGTGTTGAGGTCTTCCACCAGCCCAAACAGGTTGCGGATGCGCCGCGCCTGCAGGCGCAGCAGGGCCTCGTAAAGCTCTACGTGTTGGGTCAGGATTTTTTGGAAATCCTTGCGCGCCACGCACAGCAGCGAGGTGGGCCCGTGGGCGTAGGCGTCGTGGGTGCGGCGCTCGCCGTCGAACATCGCAATTTCGCCAAACCAGACCCCGGGTTCGACGTAGGTGAGCGTGACCTGCTTGCCCGCCAGCGAGGTGGAGCTCACGCGCACGGCGCCCTTGCTCACCGCCGACCATTCGGTGGGCGGGTCGCCGCGGGCGGCGATCAGGTCGCCGTCCTGGAAGCGTCTGACAAAAGCGCATCGGAGGATGTCGTGCCGCAGTGAGGGTGAAAGGGTGTTGAACCAGCGACCGCTGTTGATCGCTTCGCGTTCCTGCATTGTCAGAATGGGGTCGTCCATGGGCTGTCTTGTGGGTGACTGGGGGCGGTGCGAGGTGTCACCGGGGTGACCGCGCAGGCTGGAGTACGCAATGTTTGCACGCATCGAGCGGCATGGAATTGGGGGCGGGGGTTTCATGTGCCAAAATGAGACCCAGTGAGCAAAACAAGCACGATCAAAACAAGGATTGGCAGATGATGAAGTTGGCGCTGGGCAGCGCGCTTTTGGTGGCGGTTACGCAAACGCTGGCGACAGGCTTGGGGCCGACCCAAGGCGATGTCATTATCGGTCGTCCCTTCGATATTCTGGTGCAAACCCGAACCGAGCCCGGTCAGGGTTTGGCCGACTTGTGCCTGCAGGTGCGGTTGCAGTATGGCGAATCGCAAGTGCCGGGCGCGTCGCTGAGCACCAGCTTGCAAAGCACAGGGGCTGGCGGTGAGGCCCTGCTGCGGGTGCGCAGCACCGAACCCATCAACGAACCGATCGTGACCTTGGGCTTGCAGGTGGGCTGCCAAACGGTGTTCAGGCGCACGTACACGCTGCTGGCTGATTGGGTGCCGGTGCAGGCTGTTGCGGCAGCCGACCCAGCCGCTACCGCCTTGGCTGCTCCGGCGCTTGTGCCCAGGCCCGTGGCCAACGGTGCGGCAGCCACGCCTGCCGCTGCAGACGTGGTGCCGGCAGCGCCGCCCCCAGAGCAAACCCCAATACGCTTGAGCGCGCCCGCGGCGCGGCCTGCTGGCTTGGAGCGGCTGCGCAGCAAAGCGCCGCCCCGCATGGCCCAAGTGCCTGCCGCCGCGCCGGTTGCGATCGCCACACCCGCCGCCCCGCTGGCCCCGCCCCCAACGGTGGCCGCTGGCGCGCGCTTGCAACTCGACCCGATCCCGATGCCTGCTCAGGCGTCACCGGTGGCGGCGGTTGCGCTCGAGGGCGCTGTCGCTGGCGCGCTGCCCGATGCCCCCTTGGCCGAGGTGGGTGCAGCCCAAAACGTGCTGGCCGCCCCAGAGCAGGAGTTGCTGGCGCTGCGTGCCGAGCAGGAACAACTGCGCTTGGCTCTGCAAAGCACCCAAGCTCAGTTGTTGCAAATGCAAACCCAGGCCCAAGCCGGTGTGCCCGCGGCGTGGCTTTACGGCTTGGGCGCCTTGCTGTTGTTGTTGCTCGGCGGGGCCTTGTATGCCCATCGATCGGGTCGGTTGCTGCTTTCACGCCCGGCCGCAGCCACGCCGGCACCGTGGTGGGAAACCACTTTGCCCGATCAGGCCATGCAAACCAAACCGGGCTTTGAGCCGTCGCAGCCCTTGATTGGGCCAGCGGGCGCGTCTGCGCCAGCTGCCGTGCCTGTGTCTGCTGGCCTAGGCAGCGACGCCGAGGCAACGAACCAAGCTGCCCGCGCTGAAGAGTCCACAGTGCAGCCAATGGGTGGCCCACCTGCGGTGTCTGGGCCGGCGCTCGCACCCACTACTCAGGCTCCTGCTGCGCTGCCTTTGGATTGGCTTGATGTCGATGCGGTAGCTGGGCTTGATGTGGTCGAGGGCCGTGCTTCGATGTTTGTTGAGGTGCCTGTGGCGGTGCTCGATCTGCGAGCCTTGATCGAGGTCTGGCAACAGGCCGAGTTTTTCGAATCGATCGCACAGGGCACCCAGGCCATGGAGGTGCTCAAGGCCTTTGTGGCCGGGCACGCACGGGCCAGCGAGGCCCCCTACTTGCGCTGGCTGGCTCTGGCTGCGCAAACCGGCAATGCATCCGAACTGGCCGAGGCCACCCGTTTTTACGAGAATCACTTTCAGCGCATTGCACCCAGCACCGAAGCCATCTTGGCGCAGCGCGGGCTCGAGCACAATGTGGCGCTGCTGCAAACTCTGCAGGCGCAGTGGCCGCAGACCGGCGCAGCGGCGGTCATCGAGCGCGCCTTGACCTCTCAACCCGGTGAGCCCGGTAGCGTGCTGACCGTGCGCACGCTGGTGGCTTTCGACGATTTGCTCGTCTTGACCGATGTGCTGGATGCCTTGTTAAACCCGCCCATCCCCATGCTCGATTTGGGTTTGGCCCCTGAGCCGGAACCCACGCCCCACCAACCCCCGACACCAGCATCCAAGCCCGACCCGATGTCGATCGATTTCGACCTTGGTCAGTTGGATTGGGGTGACGGCAAAGCCGCTGCCAAACCCGATCCGGATCCAAGCGCTCAGCGCTGATAGTGCAGCGACCCGGGGTTGACGATGTGGGTCGGGGTGCCTTTGATGTAGTTGAGAATGTTGTCGAAAGCGGCCGAAAAATACTGCTCGTAGCTGTTTTGCTCGACAAAGCCGATGTGCGGCGTGCAGATGCAGTTTTCCAGTCGCAGCAGGGCATGCCCCTGCAAGATCGGCTCGGACTCGAACACGTCCACCGCCGCCATGCCGGGCCGGCCGCGGTTGAGTGCGGCCACCAGCGCGTCGGGCTGGATCAGTTCGGCGCGCGAGGTGTTGACCAGCACGGCCGTGGGCTTCATCAGGCTCAAATCCTCAAAGCTCAGGCAGCCTTGGGTGCTGGCCCCAAGGCGCAGGTGCAGGCTGAGCACATCCGACTGCGCCAGCAGCTCGGCTTTCGACGCGGCGGCCTCGTAGCCATCGGCGCTGGCCTGCGCGCGCGCGGCCTCGCTGCCCCAGACCAGAACCCGCATCCCAAAGGCGCGGCCGTAGCCAGCCACCATGCGCCCAATGCGGCCGTAGCTCCACACCCCCAGCGTTTTGCCGTGCAGCACCATGCCGATGCCAAAGTTGGCCGGCATGGAGGCGGTTTTGAGGCCCGATTGCTGCCAAACCCCGTGCTTGAGGTGCGCCACGTAGTGCGGCAGGCGGCGCATGGCGGCCAGAATCAGCGCCCAGGTGAGCTCCGCCGGGGCCACCGGCGAGCCTTTGCCTTCGGCCACCGCCACCCCGTGTTCGGTGCAGGCATCGAGGTCGATGTGCGGCCCCACGGCCCCGGTCTGGGCGATCAGGCGCAGCTTGGGCAGCTTGTCGAGCAACTGGCGCGTGATGTGGGTGCGTTCGCGGATCAGCACCAGCACCTGGGCGTCGCGCAGCCGCACCGAGAGCTGACCCACACCCTTGATGGTGTTGGTGAACACCTTGGCCGGGTAGGGTTCGAGCTTGGCGGCGCAGGGCAGCTTGCGCACCGCGTCTTGGTAGTCGTCGAGGATCACGATGTTCATGGTGGCTATTGTGCCCGGCTGGCGCGGCGGCTGCGGCTGCGGCTGCGGCTGCAATAGTGGCACACGGCGCGCGGTTGGGCATTTGGGCTTAACATGGCCGCCCATGTCCAGCCTACAACTTTCTGCAGCCGCTGCCCCAGCCCTTGCCGTGCCGTGGCGCGCCGACGCGCGCGTGATGGGCTTGGTCGGGCTGGCGCACGGCAGCTCGCATTTTGGCCATCTGCTGCTGCCGCCGCTGTTTCCGCTGCTGATGCTCGAGTTTGGCCTGTCGTTCACCGACGTCGGCCTGCTGATGACGCTTTTTTTTGCCGTTTCCGGGATCGGGCAGGCGGCCTCGGGCTTTGTGGTCGATCGCGTGGGCGCGCGTCCGGTGCTGTTTGCCTCGCTGCTGCTGTTCATGGGGGCAGCCGTGCTGGCCTCGCAGGCCGATGGCTATGCGACGCTTTTGCTGGTGGCCGCACTCGCCGGCTTGGGCAACGCATCCTTTCATCCGGTCGATTTTTCGATCCTCAACCAGCGCGTGTCGGCCTCTAGGCTGGGCCATGCCTACAGCGTGCACGGCATCAGCGGCAACCTAGGGTGGGCGCTGGCGCCGGTGTTTCTGGTGGGTTGGTCGATGCTGCTGGACTGGCGCAGCGCCTACCTCGCCGCCGCCGGGTTGTACCTGCTGGTGTTCTTGCTGCTGCTCTGGCAGCGCGAGCACCTGCAATCCGAGGTGCTGCGCCGCCCGGCGGGTGCAGCGGCGGGCAGCGACTTGGCTTTTATGCGCCAGAGCGTGGTCTGGTGGTGTTTTGCCTTCTTTTTGCTCACCACCCTGACGCTGGGCGTGGTGCAAAACTACTCGGCCTCGATCTTGAAGGCGCTGCACGGCGTCAGCCTGCAGGCCGCCACGCTGACGCTGAGCGCCTACATGGTGTGCGGGGCGCTGGGTATGTTGGCGGGCGGTTTTGTGGCGGTGCAGGCGCGGCGCAGCGATTGGGTGGTGGGCGCTTCGATGGCCGCCGGTGCGCTGCTGCTGCTGCTGGCCGCCACCGGCTGGCTGGGCGGCACGGGCACCATGCTGCTGCTGGCGGCCACGGGTTTTGCGCTGGGTATCGCCGCGCCCAGCCGCGATCTGCTGATCAAGCAGGTCACGCCCAAGGGGGCCACCGGGCGCGTCTATGGCACCGTGTACTCGGGGCTGGACGTGGGCTTTGCCATCGCGCCGCTGATATTTGGCGTGTTTATGGACCGCGGCTGGTACGCCGCCACCTTGGCCGGTGCGGGGGTGGTGCTGCTGCTGTCGATTGGCGTGGCGCTGGGGGTGGGGCGGCGCAGCCCACTGCGGCGCTAACTGCCCTGCAACGCCGCGCAGGCGGCCTCGAGCAGCCCGGCGCTTTCGCACGCCAGCACCCGGCGCTGTGGCAGGCTGCGCAGCCAAGTGAGCTGGCGCTTGGCCAGCTGGCGCGTGGCGGCGGCACCTTGTTCGGCCAAGGTGGCGAGCTCGGCCGCTGTGAACTGGCAGCGCCCGCTGGCCTCGAGCGCATCCAGCGCCTGCCAAACCTGGCGGTAGCCGACGCTGCGCAGGGCCGGCAGGCCCGGGTGCAGGTCGGGGCGCTGGCGCAGGGCGCGCACCTCGTCGATCAGCCCGTGCTCGAGCATGGCGGCAAAGCGCTGCCCGATGCGCTGGTGCAGCCAAGCGCGTTCGAGCGGCTCCAGCGCCAGCAGCAGGCCCGGCTGGCCGTTGATGTGCAGCGGCTGCGGTTCGGTTGGGGTGGGGGCAATCCGCGTGCGGGTGTGAAACGACGACAGCGGCCGCCCGCTGGCGCGCCAGACTTCGAGCGCGCGCCCGATGCGCTGCGCGTCGTTGGGGCTCAGGCGCGCCGCGGTGGTTGCATCCACCGCCGCCAGCTGCGCGTGCAGCGCCGGCCAGCCCAGTTGCGCCGCTTCGGCCTCGAGCGCGGCGCGCAGCGCCGGGTGTGCGGCCGGCATGTCGTCAAGGCCTTCGAACAGCGCCTTGAAGTAGAGCAGGGTGCCGCCCACCAGCAGCGGCAGGCGACCGCGCGCGGCGATCTGCGGCAGCAGGCGCTGCACGTCGGCCACACAAGCCGCCGCGCTGTAGCTCTGGCTTGGGTCGAGGATGTCGATCAGGTGGTGCGGCACGGCGGCGCGCTCGGCCGCGCTCGGTTTGGCGCTGCCGACGTCGAGCCCGCGATAGACCAGCGCCGAGTCGATGCTGATGATCTCGAGCGGGTACTGGCGCGCCAGCGCCAGCGCCAGCGCGGTCTTGCCGCTGGCGGTGGGGCCGGCGATGGCCAGCCAGGCTGGTGGCGCGCTGCTGGGGCTGGTGGGGCTGGGGCCTGAGGCGCTGGGGTTCATCGCGCTCGCTCGGGCTGGTGTGGGGCCGGTGCGGGCTCGCCAAAGCGCTGCACCAGCGTCCAGGCCACGGCGGCGATCAGCACGCTCCAGAACCACAGCCCGTCGGTGAGCGGGCGCACGCTGGCGCCTTCGGTGCCGGTGGGCATCTGCGCCGCCAGATAGGTGCCCATGGCAAAAGCCACCATCATCATCAAAAAGCCGCTCAGCGCCGAGGCCGTGCCGGCAGCGTGCGGAAACGGCCCCACGGCCCCGCTCTGGCCGCACGGTTGGTGCATGCCGTGCGCCAAAATGAACAAATAGTAAGGCAGCATGATCGCCCAGACGCTGTGCCAGCCCAGCCAGCCCAAGGCGCCGATCAGGCTGCCGCCGCACAGCGTCAGGGCACCAGCCACGGCCACGGTGCGGCGCAGTCCTAGGCGCACGATCAGGCGCCGGCACAGCACCGTGCCCACAATGTACACCGCCGACATCGAAAACATCAGCAAGCCGTACTCGGTTTTGCTCAAGCCCAGCGCGTTGATGAACACGAACGACGAGCTGGCCAAAAACGTGAACAAACCGGCGTACGAGGCGCTGAGCAGCAGCGCCCAAGCCCAAAAAGTGGGGTGGCGCAAAATCACGCCCCAAGTGCGCAGCAGCACCGTCGGGCGCAGCGCCTGTGGGTTGGGCTGGCGCAGGCTTTCCTCGAAGCGCCACAGCACCAGCGCCATTGTGGCGGCCCCAAACAGGGCCAGCACGCCCAAGGCGGCGCGCCAACCCATCCAGTCCGACAACAAACCGCCCAGCGGCGCGCTGATGCAGGCCAGCACGCCCAAGCCGGTCAGGCCCTTGGACATCATGCGTGCGCCCTCGACTGGGGCGTAGAGGTCGCGCACGATGGCGCGCGCGCCCATCACGGCCGCGCCCAGCGCGGCGCCTTGCACGATGCGCCACAGCACCAGCTGCTCGACATTGGCGGCAAACACGCTGCCTACCGAGGCCAGCGCGTACAGCGCCAAGCCCGCCAGCAAGATCGGGCGCCGGCCATAGCGGTCTGACAGCGGGCCCCAGAACAGTTGCGAGAACCCAAAGGCCAGCAGCAGCGCCGACAGCGTGAGCTGCGCCTGGTGCATGGTGGCACCCAGGTCGAGCGTGAGCGCCGGCAGCGCCGGCAGGTACAGATCGGTGGTGAGCGGCTGCAGCCCCAGCAGCAGCGCCAGCAACAGCACCACCAGCCCAGCGGGCATGGGGGCAGGTGGCGGCTGCCGGGCCGGACTCAAATCACCCCTTGGGCCAGCATGGCGTCGGCCACCTTGACAAAGCCGGCGACGTTGGCGCCGTCGGTGTAGCTCACCGAGCCGTCGGCGCGCTTGCCGTGGCGCACGCAAGCCTCGTGGATGCCGACCATGATGCCGTGCAGGCGCGCATCGACTTCGTCGCGGTCCCAGTTCAGGCGCATGGCGTTTTGGCTCATCTCGAGGCCCGAGGTGGCCACGCCGCCGGCGTTGCTGGCTTTGCCTGGGGCGTAGAGCACGCGTTCGGCTTCGAGCAGGCGGATGGCGTCCATGGTGGTGGGCATGTTAGCACCCTCGGCCACGCACTTGACGCCGTTTTTCAGCAGGGTGCGCGCGTCGTCGGCGTCGAGCTCGTTTTGGGTGGCGCATGGCAGGGCGATGTCCACCGGCACCGCCCAAGGCTTGACGCCGGCCTCGAAGCGCGAGCCGGTGCGCTGCGCGTAGTCGCTGACGCGGCCGTAGAGGTGGTTTTTGACCTCCATCAGCTCGGCCAGCTTCTCGGTGTTGAAGCCGTCTTCGTCGATCACGGTGCCGCTGGAGTCGGATACGGTGACCACTTTGGCCCCCAGCGCCATGGCTTTTTCGACCGCGTACTGGGCCACGTTGCCCGAGCCCGAGACGCTCACGCGCAGGCCGTCGAAGCTCAGGCCCTGGCGCTTGAGCATTTCTTGGGCGAAATAGACCGTGCCGTAGCCGGTGGCCTCGGGGCGGATGAGCGAGCCGCCAAAGCTCAGGCCCTTGCCGGTAAAGACGCAGTCGGCGCGGTTCGAGAGCTTTTTCATCATGCCGGCCATGTAGCCGACTTCGCGCCCGCCGACGCCGATGTCGCCCGCGGGCACGTCGGTGTCGGCGCCGATGTGGCGAAACAGCTCGCTCATCAGCGCCTGGCAAAAGCGCATCACCTCGCCCGGGCTCTTGCCCTTGGGGTCGAAGTCCGAGCCGCCCTTGCCGCCGCCCATGGGCAGGGTGGTGAGGGCGTTTTTGAAGGTCTGCTCAAAGGCCAGAAATTTGAGGATCGACAGGTTGACCGAGGGGTGAAAGCGCATCCCGCCCTTGTAGGGGCCGATGGCCGAGCTGTGCTGGATGCGGTAGCCGCGGTTGACCTGCACGTCGCCGTGGTCGTTGACCCACGAGATGCGAAACATGAGCACGCGCTCGGGCTCGACCAGCCGATCGAGCAGCCCCTGCTCGGCGTACTTGGGGTGTTGCTGGATGAAGGGCCACAGGCTCTCGACGACCTCGGTGACGGCTTGCAAAAACTCGGGCTGACCGGGGTTGCGCTGGTTAACTTGGGCAAGAAAATCGTGCGCGCTGGCGTATTTCATGGCGGGATCGTGGTTGTAGGGGGGTGGAATGGAATAGAAAAGCGCACCGATTTTGCACCAAGTTTGTGCCTAATTTGGCCCCAATTGGCCCCATGGTGGTGCGCGCAGCCCAATTCGGCCTAGATACCGCCCTGGAATGCTTGAGAATGGTGCGCGGGCCGTTAGCGTCCGCGCAAAAAAAGGGCGTCGAGCTCTTTCAGGCTCAACTGGCGCCAGGTCGGGCGGCCGTGGTTGCACTGGTCGCTGCGCTCGGTCGCTTCCATCTGGCGCAGCAGGGCGTTCATCTCGGGGGTGCTCAGGCGCCGGTTGGCGCGCACGGCGCCGTGGCAGGCCAGGGTGGCGAGCAGTTCGTCGCGGGCGCGCTGCAGCAGCTGGGTGCCACCGTGCTGCTCGAGCTCGGCCAGCACGCCGCGCGCCAGCGCCACGGCGTCGCCTAGTGCCAAGGCAGCGGGCACGGCGCGCACCGCCAGCGTCAGGCGCGACAGGGGCTCGATCTGCAGCCCGAGCCGTTGCAACGCCTCTTGCTGCGCCTCGGCCGTGGCCAGCTCCAGCGCGGTGGCGGCAAAAGTGGCCGGGATCAGCAGCGGCTGACTGGGCAAGGTGGCGGCGGCGGCGTTCCACTGGCGCTTCAGGCCTTCATAGACGATGCGCTCGTGCGCGGCGTGCATGTCCACCAGCACCAACCCGTGGCGGTTTTGCGCGAGGATGTACACCCCGTGCAACTGCGCCAGCGCGTGGCCTAGGGGCCAGTCGGTGTCGGCGGTTGGCTCGGGTTGTGGTTGGCCTAGATCGGGGGTTGTTACTCCTGCTCCTGCTCCTGCTCCTGCTCCTGCTCCTGCTCCTGCTCCTGCTCCTTGCGTGGCTTGTGTTGCCTCGGTGCTGCCTTGGGCTGCGCTCTGCGGCCACGACCCGTAGGCCGTTGCGGATGTGGGTGTGGCTTCGGGCCTGCGCGGCCACAGCGCCGCGACATCGCTCACCTGCCGCCCAGCTAGGCCGCTTGTTGCCACGCGCTCGGGCCACGCTTGGGCGTTGGGCCAATTGCTGGCGCTGGGCCACGAGGCCAGCCCCAGCCCGGTTTGCGCCGCCGTCGCCAGGGCGGGTGGCGCGGCGGGGTGCAATGGGTCGCTGGCGTGCGCCGCAGGGGTTGGGGCCAGTTGCGGCGCGCGCGGGGCCGCCAGCACCTGCTCCAGCGCCTGGCGCACCGCCTGGTGCACGGCGCGGCCGTCGCGAAAGCGCACCTCGATCTTGCTCGGGTGCACGTTCACATCGACCCGCGCCGGGTCCAACTCCAGCAGCAGCACATACACCGGCTGGCGCTGGCCGTGCAACACGTCCTCGTAGGCGCTGCGCACGGCATGGCCGATCACCTTGTCGCGCACGAAACGGCCGTTGACGTAGCTGTACTGCTGGTCGGCGCGGGCGCGCGCCACCTGCGCCAGCCCGGCGCGGCCCCAGACGCGCAAGCCGCCGCCGCGCCAGTCGAAGGGCAGGCTGTGCGCCAAAAAATCCTCGCCCAGCACGGCCGCCATGCGCGGCGCCAGTGCCTCGGTGTTGCCCGGCAGGGGGGCGACGACGGGTTCGATGGCAATGGGCTGAGTGGCGTCGGGCTGGTAGGTGCTGGGCTGTTGGGCCCCGGATTGAGGGGCTTGGTGGGCGTTATGGGCGCGCCACTGCTCGATCAGCTTGCCCTCGTGCCAGATGGCAAAGCCGACGTCGGGCCGGGCCAGCGCGTGGCGGCGCACCGCCTCGACGCAGTGCGCGAGTTCGGTGGCGTCGCTCTTGAGGAACTTGCGCCGCGCCGGGGTGGCGTAAAACAGCTCGCGCACCTCGACCGTGGTGCCCACGCTGCGCGCCGCCGGCTGCAATTCGCCCGTGCGCCCATGCAGCAGCCAGCCGTGGGCCTCGGGGGCCTCGGCGCTGCGCGAGCACAGGCTGAGTTCGGCGATCGAGTCGATGGCGGCCAGCGCCTCGCCCCTGAAACCCATGGTGGCCACGGTTTCGAGCTCAGCCAGATCGCGCACCTTGCTGGTGGCGTGGCGCTTGAGCGCCAGCGCGAGCTCGTCGCGCGCGATGCCGCTGCCGTCGTCCTCGACCACGATCAGGCGCACGCCGCCGGCTTGCAGCCGCAGCGTGAGCTGGCGCGCCCCGGCGTCGAGCGCGTTGTCGATCAGCTCGCGCAGCACCGAAGCCGGGCGCTCGATCACCTCACCGGCGGCGATCTGGCTGATAAGCGCGTCGGGCAACTCGCGGATCGGCCGCCGCGGCTGGGTGCGCGCGCTGGCAGCGGGCGCTGCGGCGGCGGGGCTGTCGAAGGGGGCGGTGCTCACGCCGGGGATTGTAGGGGCGGGCTTAATTGAAGTGGCGCGGTGCATTCATGCGGTCGTGCAGCACCCGAACGACGGCGATGCCGTAATCGGTCACACGCAAGTAGATCACGTGCCGCTCAACGAGCCAGCGGCGATGGTCTGGCCGGATGTGCGCGCAACTTGGCGCTTTTTTGGGTGATTCAGCCAGTTCGGCAAAAGCTGCCGTCATGCGCTCAATGTAGCGACGCGCCTGCTCGATTCCCCATTGTCGTGCCGTATAAGTCCAGATCGATTCCAGGTCACGCTCTGCCGCTGGGGTCAGGCGGTACTCAGCCATGGGCGGCCAGCATTCTGTGTTTGAACGCGGCCAGGTTGAAGGGGCGTGGTTCGCCGCTGGCCTCGCCCTCGTCTAGGGCGGCACGCAGCGCTTCGATCTCGGCGCTGCGCTCCTGCTCGCGCCGGATCAGGTCGCGGATGCAATCGCTGTCGTTGGAGTAGTGCCCAGCGTCGATCTGGGCTTTGACCCAGTTGTCTTGCTGATCGGTCAGGGTGATGGTTTTGCGCACAGTGCTCATGGTGGTGCCTCTAAGGGTCGAGTGTAAGCTGCGCCAGAGGGCTGATCAAGTGCAAGTTTTTAGCAATTGCACGCTGCTGTGCACAACTTTGCACTCCTGCGCCGTGTGCGCTTAGCTGTTGCTCGCGCACGATGCGCCCTTCCAGCGCCAGCACCGCCGTTGCCTAGGCGCCGGCGCGCAGCTCGTTGCGACAGTTGCCGGTCTGGCTGGCCGCGCCGAAACCAAGAGCCGGGCCGGGTTGGGCGGTGGCTTGGCTTACAGCCAGCGCCTGACTGTACTCTTATAGGCCGCGTAGCGCGCGCCAAACAGCGCCGCCAGGGCGCGCTCCTCGGGTGCGATCTGAAAGCGGTTCAGATACAGCACGAACAGCGGTGCCAAAGCCAAGGCCAGCGGGTTCGACAGGTAGGCCGCCCACGCCAGCAGGCACAGCAGTTGGCACAGGTACATCGGGTTGCGCGAGAAGCGAAACACGCCCCCGGTGACCAGTGCCGTGGTGCGCATGGGGTGGTTGGGGTGGATGGTGGTGCGGGCGCGCCAGCAAGCAGCCACGGCCACGAGGCCGATGGCCAGACCCAAGCCGAGCAAGGCCGCAGCCAAAGCGATGCGCCAAGCCCAAGGCAGCGGCGCCACCCACATGGGCGCGAGCCACATCAGCAGCGCCAGCAGCAGCACCAGCGCCGGGGGCGGGAGCTTGAGTTCGAGCCAGTGCATTGCATTAAATAACCGTGCAGCGCGCCCTGGCATCGCTAGGCTGGATGGGCGGCGGGCTTGGCCTCTCAGCCTCTCAAGCCGCCGCAGTCACGACGGCCGTGCCGCTGGCCGACACCATGAGCATGCCGTTGCCTTGGCCCATGACCTCGTAGTCCAGATCGACGCCCACCACGGCGTTGGCCCCCAGCTCGCGGGCGCGCTGTTGCAGCTCGGCCAAGGCGATGTCGCGGGCTTTTTGCAGTTCGCGTTCGTAGGTGGCGGAGCGGCCGCCCACCAGATCGCGGATGCCGGCAAACAGGTCTTTGAATACGTTGGCGCCCAAGATCGCTTCGCCCGTGACCACGCCGCAGTAGCGGGTGATGCGCTGGCCTTCGATGTTGGGGGTGGTGGTGACGATCATGCAAATGCTCCTTTGGGTGTGCCCAGTCTGTGGCCATGGCATTATGGCCCGGCAGGTGCAGGCGGGCAAGCGTGAGTCCGGAGCAAACGCGCAGGAGCAAGCCCGCCTTGCCGGTAAAATTCCTACTTTAGACTGTCCGAATTCCACCCATGTCCGCTTGGCTGTTGCCGGATCACATCGCCGACGTTTTGCCCTCCGAGGCCCGGCACATCGAAGAGCTGCGCCGTGCCCTGCTCGATGCGGCGCGCGCGCACGGCTACGAGCTGGTGCAGCCGCCCCTGCTCGAACACCTCGACTCGCTGCTCACCGGCACTGGCGAGGCGCTCGATTTGCAAACCTTCAAACTGGTCGATCAGCTCTCGGGGCGCACGCTGGGCCTGCGCGCCGACACCACGGCCCAGGTGGCGCGCATCGACGCGCACCTGCTCAACCGCAGCGGCCTGACGCGGCTGTGCTACTGCGGCCCGGTGCTGCACACGCGTTCCGAGCGGCCGCTGGCCAGTCGCGAGCCCTTGCAGTTTGGCGCTGAGCTCTACGGGCACGCCGGGCCCGAGGCCGACCTCGAGGTGATCGAGTTGGCGCTGGCCTGCTTGCGGGCCGCGGGCATGCGGCGCATGGTGCTCGACTGCGGCGACGTGCGCATCGTCGATGCCCTGCTCGATGGGCTGCAACTGCCCGCTGCGCTGGTGCAGCGCCTGCACGCCGCGCTGGCGGCCAAAGACGTGGCCACACTGCGCGAGGCCGGGGCCGCTCTGCCCGCTGCCACGCTGCGCGCCTTGTTGGCCCTGACCGAGCTGCATGGCGACGCCAGCGTGCTGGAGCAGGCCGAGCGCGTGCTCCCGCCGTCGGCGGCGCTGCAGCGCGCGCTGGCCGATTTGCGCCGCTTGGCGCAGTCGGTGCAGCAGGCGCTGGCCACGTCACTAGACGGGAGCCATGCCTCTGGCGGTGCTCGGGCACCGGACAGTGCAGCAACCAAGGCCGCCATTGACATCGAAATCGGCTTCGACCTAGCCGACCTGCGCGGCTATGCCTACTACACCGGTTTGCGTTTCTCGATTTTTGCTGCCGCCCACCCCGGGCAGGTGCCGCAGGAACTGGTGCGCGGCGGCCGCTACGACGAGGTGGGGGCCGTGTTTGGCCGCTGCCGCCCGGCGGCGGGCTTCAGCCTCGATTTGAAAGAGCTGGTTGCGGTGCTGCCGCGCCCGGCGCCGCAAAAAGCCATTTGCGCCCCTTGGGGCCACGACGCCGCGCTGCGCCGCGCCATCGCGGACTTGCGTGCCCAAGGCGAGGTGGTGCTGTGCGCATTGCCCGGCCACGAGCACGAAGTCGAAGAATTCGAGTGCGATCGCGCCCTCGTGCCCCATGATGGGGCTTGGGTGCTGCAAGCGCTGCCTCCCTCTCCATGAACCCGTCCACCTCCACCTCCACCTGCCAGGCTTGGAACCAAACCCTATGAGCGCATCCCCCTTTCAGGCCCGTCCCGGCCGCAACGTGGTCGTCGTCGGCACCCAGTGGGGCGACGAAGGCAAGGGCAAACTGGTTGACTGGCTCACCGAAACCGCGCGCGGCGTGGTGCGCTTTCAGGGCGGGCACAACGCCGGCCACACGCTGGTGATCAACGGCGTGAAAACGGCGCTGCACCTGATTCCCAGCGGCATCATGCGCGCCGGCGTGGTCTGCTACGTGGGCAACGGCGTGGTGCTGTCGGCGGGCAAGCTGCTCGAAGAAATCGTGGGCCTCGAGCGCGCCGGGGTCGAGGTGCGCTCGCGCCTGCGCGTAAGCGAGATCTGCCCGCTGATTCTGCCCTTTCACGCCGCGCTCGACGTGGCGCGCGAGCTGGCCAAAGAGCGCGCCGGCACGGCCAAGATCGGCACCACCGGGCGCGGCATCGGCCCGGCCTACGAAGACAAAGTGGGGCGGCGTGCGCTGCGCGTGCAAGACCTGCGCCACCCCGAGCGCTTTGCCGCCAAGCTGCGCGAGCTGTTGGCCTACTACAACCAGCAACTGGCGGTGCTGGGCAGCGCTGAGGTCGATTGGTCGGCCTGTGCTTGGTTGCAAGGCCAGTCGCTGGCCGCCTTCATGCAGGGCGGGCAGATGCAGTTTGAGCCGGTGCTGGCCCAAGCGCAACAACACGCGGCGCTGCTGGCGCCCATGGTGGCCGACGTGTCGCGCGAGCTCAACGAGGCGCACCGGCGCGGCGTGAACCTGCTGTTCGAAGGCGCCCAAGGCACCTTGCTCGACGTCGATCACGGCACCTATCCGTTCGTGACTTCCAGCAACTGCGTGGCCGGCACCGCTGCGGCGGGCGCTGGCGTCGGGCCGGGGCTGTTGCACTACGTGCTGGGCATCACCAAGGCCTATTGCACCCGCGTCGGCGGTGGCCCGTTCCCGACCGAACTCGACTGGGAAACCCCCGGCACCCCGGGCTGGCACATGGCCACCGTGGGCGCCGAAAAGGGCACCACCACCGGGCGCGCGCGCCGCTGCGGCTGGTTCGACGCGGCGCTGCTCAAGCGCTCGGCCCAGGTCAACGGCCTCAGCGGCCTGTGCATCACCAAGCTCGATGTGCTCGACGGCCTGAGCGAGCTGCAGCTGTGCGTGGGCTATCGGCTCGACGGCGAACTGATCGACCTGCTGCCGCTGGGCGCCGACGAGATCGCGCGCTGCGAGCCGATCTACGAAACCCTGCCCGGCTGGAGCCAGCCCTCGGCCGGCGTCACGCGCTACGAAGACCTGCCGCCCAACGCCCAGCACTACCTCAACCGCATCGAGACCGTGACCGGGGTGCCGATCCACGTGGTGTCAACCAGCCCCGACCGCGACCACACCATCTTGCTGCACCACCCCTACCACGGCGCGGTGGCGTGAAACCAGGGCAGATTGTGGAGCAGGTGCGAGTGGAAGATCCGGCTGAGGAGCTGCCCCAAAGCGGCGTTGGTTTGCAAGCAGCGACCGCGCTCATCCACCACCCCTACCAGCCGCCGGCGGGCTTTGATGCCCTGCCACCGGGCGTGTTTAAGGCCTCGACGGTGTTTTTCCCCAACGTGGCGGCGTTGCGCGCGCGTCAGTGGAAAGACAAATCGGGCTACACCTACGGCCTGCACGGCACCCCCACCACCTTCACGCTCGAGGAGCGCCTCGCCAGCCTCGAGGGCGGCGCGCACTGCCTGCTGTGCCCCAGCGGGCTGTCGGCGCTGGCGCTGGTCAATTTGGCCTTCTTGCAAGCCGGTGACGAGGTGCTGCTGCCCGACAACGCCTACGGCCCCAGCAAAGAGCTGGCTCTGGCCGAATTGCGCGCCTATGGCATCAGCCACCGCGTCTATGACCCGATGCAGCCGGCCGATCTGGCGGCGCAGATCGGCCCGGCCACGCGCCTGGTCTGGCTCGAGGTGCCGGGATCGGTCACGCTCGAATACCCCGACCTGCCGGCGCTGATGCAGGTGCTGCAAGCCGCGAACGCTGCGCGCGCTGGGCAGGGTAGCGGGCAGGGCTGCGGGGGGAGCAGTGGGCTGGCCGGTGGGCGGGGCGGCGATCAAGCCACAGCAGCCACCCAGCACAGCCTCGCCGCCGCCCCACCGCGCCCGATCCTGAGCGCGCTCGACCACACTTGGGGCGCGGGCATCGCCTTTTGCGGCTTCGACTTTGGCGTCGATGTGGTGCTGCAGGCCCTGACCAAATACCCCAGCGGCGGCGCCGACGTGCTCATGGGCTCGGTGGTCACGCGCGCGGCGGCGCTGCACCGCCAGCTGCTGCACACCCACATGCGCCTCGGGCTGGGGGTGGGCGCCAACGACGCCGAACTGGTGCTGCGCGGCTTGCACACCCTGCACCTGCGCTATCGGGCGCAGGACGCCACCACGCGCACGCTGGCGCACTGGTTGCAGGGCCAGCGCGGCGTGGCGCAGGTGCTGCACCCGGCGCTGCCCGGATCGCCCGGCCACGCGCACTGGCAGCGCGACGCGCACGGCGCCGCCTGTTTGCTCAGCCTGCTCTGGCAGCCGCATATTCGGCCCGAGCAGATCGACGCCTTTTGCGACCGGCTGCGCCTGTTTCGCATCGGCTACAGCTGGGGCGGCCCCGTCAGCCTGTGCGTGCCCTACGACCTGCCCGCCATGCGCAGCCGCACTTGGCCGCCGCGGCCCAGCCCGGCCGGGCCGCAGCCACCCGCACACGGCCCGCGCTTGGTGCGCCTAGCCATTGGGCTCGAAGACGTGGCCGACTTGCAGGCCGACTTGGCGCAGGCGCTGGCGGCGCTGGACTGGTGAGCGCAGAGCGTCCTTGCCAGTTTTGGGCGTTTGGGCTGGCGGCATCAAGGGCCGCAATAGCCTTGCGCAGCCCACCAGCCTTTGCTCGCGCGCCGCTCAGCCCCGCGCCAGCAGCGGGCGCAAGTGCGGCCAGACCTGCTCGAGGATGATCGGCTGCGCGGCCTCGTTGGGGTGGATGCCGTCGCTCTGGAACAGCGCCAGCGGATCGGCGGCATCGGCCACGCCGGCGAGCATGAAGGGCATGAGCGCCGCCTGCTCGGCCCGCGCCACATCGGCATAGATCTGACGAAACTCCTGCCGGAAGCGGGCGCCAAAATTGGGCGGCATGTCCATGCCCAGCAGCAGCACGCGCGCCCGCACCGCACGGCTGGCGCTGGCCATGGCGCGCAGGTTGGCGCGGGTTTGCGCCATGGGCAGGCCGCGCAGGGCGTCGTTGGCGCCTAGGGCGATCACAACTAGGGCTGGCTGATGCGCTCGCAGCAGCGCCGGCAGGCGGGCACGCCCCCCGGCGGTGGTCTCGCCGCTGATGCTGGCGTTGAACACCTGCACCCCGGCTGGCCCCTGGCGCTCGAGCCGCTGTTGCAGCAGCGCCACCCAGCCGGTGCCCCGGCGCAGGCCGTATTCGGCGCTGAGCGAGTCGCCCAATATCAGCACGCGCCGGTTGCCGCTAGGGCTGGCGGGCCTTGCTGGGGCGGCTGGGGTGGCAGGGGTGGCAGGGGTGGCAGGGGTGGCAGGCCTTGCCGGGCTGGGCGGGGTCGCTGGAGCGGCTGGCGTGGCCGGGATGGCTGGGTTTGCTGGGCTGGCGCGCGCCATGCCGGTGGCCGCGCAAAGCCCCAGCAGCGCGGTGGCGGCAGCACAAGCGTTAAAGTGGCGGCGTGTGGTTCCCAAAGCAAAAGGCGGTTTCATGGCAGAGGTGGTGATAGCGGTGCGCAAGCTGCGCAAGTCGGTGGCGGATGCCGCAGGCGAGTTGGAGATTTTGCGCGACATCGAGTTCGAGCTGTTGCGCGGGCAAAGTGTGGCCATTGTGGGCGCATCGGGTTCGGGCAAAAGCACTTTGCTGGCTTTAATCGCTGGCTTGGATACTCCCAGCAGCGGCACGGTGGTGCTCGATGGGCAGGATCTGTTTGCCCTCGACGAAGACCAGCGTGCCGCCTTGCGCGCACTCAAGGTGGGGTTTGTGTTCCAGAGCTTTCAGTTGCTCGCCAACCTCACGGCGCTGGAAAACGTCATGCTGCCGCTCGAATTGGCCGGGCGCCGCGACGCGCGCGCGGCGGCCACGCACATGATGCAGCGCGTGGGCTTGGGTCAGCGCTTGGGTCACTACCCCAAGCTGCTCTCGGGTGGCGAGCAGCAGCGCGTGGCGCTGGCGCGCGCCTTCGTGGTGCGGCCGGCGGTGCTGTTGGCCGACGAGCCCACCGGCAGCCTCGACTTTGCCACCGGCGAGCGCGTGATGGAGCTGATGTTCGAGCTCAACCGCGAGCACGGCACCACGCTGGTGCTGGTGACGCACGACCGCGCCATCGCGCAACGCTGCCAGCGCCTGATCACGGTTGAGGCCGGGCGGGCGCTCGAGGTCGCTGACGCACCGGCTTGAGCGGCTGGCTCGGGCTGGCTTGGTTGGCCCCCTCGTTTGGGTTTGTCAGTGCGACAGCCAGTGCGCCATCTGGCGCTACAGGGCTGGCGGATAATCAGTCCCCTATGTCTGCAAACAAAGTGCTGTTCGGCTTCCATGCCGTCGGGGTGCGCCTGAAAATCGCTCCGGCCTCGGTGATCGAGGTTTTATACGACCCCACGCGCCGCGATGCGCGCATGAAGGCCTTTTTGGAGCGTGCGCGCGAGGCCCATGTGCGCCTGATCGAGGCCGATTCTTTGCGCATCGCCAAACTGGCGGGCAGCCACGGCCACCAAGGGGTGGCGGCGCGGGTGCTGGCGGTGCCCAGCGCGCGCTCGCTCGACGAGCTGCTCGAGCGCCTAGAGGCGGCGGGTAGCGCGGGAAGCGCGGGAAGCGCGGTCAACCCAAGCAGCCTGAGCAACCCAAGCATCTCAAGCAGCTCAAGCAGTCTGTCTGCCGCACTTGCTGGTGGCGGTTCAGACCTAGCCGATCCAGCCCCAACTACGCCGCCACACCCAAGCCCAGCCCCCGAAGGCCGCAGCGCCTCTACACAGCCGCTGCTGCTGGTGCTCGACGGCGTGACCGACCCGCACAACCTCGGGGCCTGCCTGCGCGTGGCCGACGGGGCCGGGGTGCACGCCGTGATCGCGCCCAAAGACCACGCCGCCGGCATCAACGCCACCGTAGCCAAGGTGGCCAGCGGCGCCGCCGACACCGTGCCCTATTTCATGGTCACCAACCTCGCCCGCACCTTGGGCGAGCTCAAAGAGCGCAACATCTGGGTGGTGGGTGCCAGCGATCAGGCCAGCAAAACGCTCTATCAGACCGATCTGCGCGGCCCGTTGGCCTTGGTTCTGGGCGCCGAGGGGCAGGGCATGCGCCAGCTCACGAGCAAGAGCTGCGACGCGCTGGTGCGCATCCCCATGCACGGCGCGGTCGAGAGCCTCAACGTCTCGGTGGCCAGCGCGATCTGCCTCTACGAGGCGTTGCGCCAGCGCGGTTAAGCTATTTTCAATGGGGCGAGCTTTTGGGGCCAGCCTTAGCCGAGCCCAGCCTGCGCTAGGCCTTGCGCCGACGACCCAAACGCTGCGCCGCTCTGGGTGAGTGCGCTCAAGGCCGGCGGCTGCGCTGCAGCGCCTGCGCCACCTCGAGCACCAGCGCTGGCCCGCGGTAGATCAGGCCGCTGTAGAGCTGCACCAAGTCGGCGCCGGCTTCAATCTTGCTGATCGCGTCGGCGCCGCTCAAAATGCCGCCGACGCCGATGATCGGAAAGTGCGGCCCCAAGCGCTGGCGCAGCGCGCGCACGACGGCGTTGCTGGCGTGCAGCAGCGGCGCACCCGAGAGGCCGCCGGCCTCGTCGGCGTGCGCTTGGCCCTGCACGGCGCTGCGGCTCAGGGTGGTGTTGGTGGCGATGACGCCGTCCATGCCGTGGCGCAGCAGGGCGGCGGCGATGGCCTCGATCTGCTCGGCCTCTAGGTCGGGCGCGATCTTGATGAACAGCGGCCGGCGCACGCCGCTGGCCGCGCTGAGTTCGGCACGGCGCTGGGCCAAGGCGGCCAGCAGTTGTTCCAGCGCGGCGTCGCTTTGCAGGGCGCGCAGGTTTTGCGTGTTGGGGCTGGAGATGTTCACCGCCACGTAGTCGGCATGGGGGTAAACGGCCTCCAGCGCGGTGAGGTAGTCGTCGCTGGCGCGCTCGATCGGGGTCGCGGCGTTTTTGCCGATGTTGAGCCCCAGCACCAAGGCAGGCGCGGCGCCATTCGCGCCATTTATACCCGGCGAGTCTGGTGAGCCGGATATGGCGGATGCAGTAGAAATTGCAGAAGTAGCGGATGTGCCAGAAGTGGCGGGGCCGCCAGAAGCGCCAGCGGCGCCGCTGGAGCGCTGGGCGCGCAGGTGGCTGCGGCGCACGTTGGCCACGAAGGCCGCCAGCCCGTCGTTGTTGAAGCCGAGCCGGTTGATCAATGCTTGGCTCTGGGGCAGGCGAAAGATGCGCGGTTTGGGGTTGCCGGCTTGCGCCAGCGGCGTCACGGTGCCGACTTCGACCAAGCCAAAGCCCAGCGCCCCCCAAGCGTCGATGCAGCGCGCGTTTTTGTCCAGCCCAGCGGCCAAGCCGACGCGGTTGGGAAAGCGCAGCCCGGCCAGCGTGATCGGGTCGGCCACGCGCGGCTGCTGGAGCAAGGCGCGCAGCGGGCTGTGTTGCAGGCGCTCGAGCTGCGCCAGCGCGAGGTCGTGCGCTTTCTCGGCGTCGAGGCAGAACAAAAAGGGACGCAGGAGCGGGTAGGGCAGCAGTGACATGGGGATAATGCGGTTTTTGTAAAAGTGTGCGGGGCAGTCGGGCCGGCGCTATTGTCCCAAATGCCGGTCAGGCTTGGGCCCGGCCCCGAAGGCTCCAAGCTCGAATCCTTTTTGCCCTCCGACAGCCCTTTGCACACTCGCCCCTCCAAGCGAGCACATTCAACCCGCGACCGAGCAAACCCAAGCACCATGAACCAAGACCAACTCAAAACCCTCGTCGGCCAAGCCGCCTTGCAGTACGTGTTGCCGGGGGAATACGTGGGCGTGGGCACCGGCTCGACCGTGAACAAGTTTATCGACGCGCTGGCCAGCCTCAAGGGCCAGATCCGCGGTGCCGTATCCAGTTCCGAGGCCTCGTCGGAGCGCTTGCGCGCCCACGGCATCGAGGTCATCGACGCCAATGCGGTGGATGCGCTGGCGCTGTACGTCGATGGCGCCGACGAGATCGACCCCAGCGGCTGCATGATCAAGGGCGGCGGCGCGGCGCTGACGCGTGAGAAGATCGTGGCCGCGCTGGCCCAGCGTTTTGTCTGCATCGCCGACCAGAGCAAATACGTGCCGGTGCTGGGGCGCTTTGCGCTGCCGGTCGAGGTGATCCCGATGGCGGCGCAGCAGATCGTGCGCCGCTTTGCCGCCTTGGGCGGTGTGGCCACGCTGCGCCTGCAAGCCGACGGCAGCGCGCTGCGCACCGACAACGGCCAGCACATCCTCGACGTGACCGGGCTGCGCATCCCAGACCCGCTGGCCTTCGAGAGCGCAGTGAACAACTGGCCGGGCGTGGTCTGCGTGGGCGTATTCGCGCACCAGAAGGCCAGCGTGTGCCTGCTGGGCACGCCCGAGGGCGTGAAGACGCTGACCTTTTGAACGCTTAAGCGGTTGCCGGTTCCAAGGCATCCGCAGCCAAGTCCGCATCCGCCATGCCCTGATGGCGCAGCAGCGCGTCGATGCGCGGCTCGCGGCCCCTGAAGGCTTGGAACGACTCCAGCGCCGGGCGGCTGCCACCCACTTCGAGGATGGTCTGGCGCAGGTGGCGGCCGGTGGCTGGGTCGAGCACGTTGCCGCCATTGTGAGCGGCGGCTTCCTCGAAGGCGGCGTAGGCGTCGGCGCTCAGCACCTCGGCCCATTTGTAGCTGTAATAACCAGCCGCGTAGCCACCGGCAAACACATGGCTGAAGCTGTGCGGCATGCGCTGCCACGGCGGCGCCTCGAGCACCGCCACTTCGGCGCGCACCTGCGCCAGCAGCGCCATGGTGTCGGCGCTGCCGTCGGCGGCCAGCGGCGCGCCGCCGCTGTGCAGCAGCAGGTCGAACAGGGCGAACTCGACCTGGCGCAGCGTTTGCAGCCCGCTCTGAAAGTTTTTCGCGGCCAGCATCTTGTCGTAGAGCGCGCGCGGCAGCGCGGCGCCGCTGTCCACGTGCGCGCTCAAATGGCGCAGCACCTCCCACTCCCAGCAGAAGTTTTCCATGAACTGGCTCGGCAGCTCGACCGCGTCCCACTCGACGCCGCTGATGCCGGCGACGTCGCGCTCTTGCACCTGCGTCAGCAGGTGGTGCAGGCCGTGGCCGAACTCATGGAACAGGGTGATCACGTCGTCGTGCGTGAGCAGGGCCGGGCGGCCATCTAGGCCCTCGGCAAAGTTGCACACGAGGTGGGCCACCGGGGTTTGCAGGCCGGCGCCGTCGGGGCGCAGCCAGCGGCAGCGGGCGCCGTCCATCCACGCGCCGCCGCGTTTGCCGTTGCGCGCGCCGGGGTCGAGGTAAAAGTGGGCGATCGGGGTGGGCGCGGCGGCGCTGCCCGCTGGTGCTGGGCGCTCGATGCAAAAAAACTGCACGCCGGGGTGCCAGCTGGGGGCGTGGTCGGGCCGGATGCGGACTTCAAACAAGGTTTCGATGAGGCCAAACAGCCCTTCGAGCACCTTGGGCGCGGTGAAGTAGGGTTTCACTTCCTGCTCGCTGTAGGCGTAGCGCGCCAGCCGCAGTTGCTCGCCGATGTAGGTCCAGTCCCAGGCTTGGGGGTCGGGCAAGTCGAGCTGTTCGGCGGCAAAGGCGCGCAGGTCGGCCAGGTCGCGTTGCGCCCAAGGGCGTGCGCGCGCCGCCAGTTGGCGCAAAAAGGCGCTCACTTGTTCGGCGCTGTCGGCCATTTTGGGCGCCAGCGACACCGCCGCGTAGTGCGGGTAGCCCAGCAGCTGCGCCTCTTCGTGGCGCAGCGCCAGGATCTGGCTGATCAGGGCGCTGTTGTCGTGCTCTGGCGTGCTGCCGAGCTCGCTGGCGCGGGTGGCGTAGGCGCGGTAGAGGCGCTGGCGCAGCTCGCGGTGGCGGGCAAACTGCATCAAGGGCAGGTAGCAGGGCAGCTTGAGCGTGAGCAGGTGGCCCTCGGCGTGGCCGGCGGCCTGTGCCGCGGCGCGGGTGGCGGCCAGCACATCGGGCGGCACGCCGTCGAGCTCGTCGGCGCGGGCCACATACTGCCAGGCGTCGGTGGCGTCGAGCAGGTTTTCGCTGAACTTTTGCTGCAGCTCGGCCAGTTGCTCTTGGATGGCGGCAAAGCGCTCTTTGGCCGCACCCTGCAGCTCGGCGCCGCCGAGCACGAAGCCGCGCAGCGCCAGCGTGCGCGCCCGCGCCTGCTCGGGCGTCAGGCGCGCCGGGTCTAGGGCTTTGTAGCGCGCGTACAAGCGCTCGTCGCAGCCCAAGCCGGTCCAAAAGGCGGTCACGGGGGCCAGCATGGCGTTGTAGGCGGCGCGCAACTCGGGCGTGTCGGCCACGGCGTTGAGGTGGCTCACGGCGCTCCAAGCGCGCTCCAAGCGCTCGGTGGCCACGTCGAGCACCGCCGCCATGCGCTGCCAGTCAGGTGGGAAGTCGGGGGCCGTGACCTGTGCCAGTGCGGCCTCGGCCTGTTGCAGCAGCTGCTCGATGGCCGGTTGCACGTGCTCGGGCCGGATGGCGTCGAAGCGCGGCAGGCCGGTGCCGTCGAGCAGCGGGTTGGCGCTGGCCGTGGCGGCAGTGGGCGGGGTGGCCGGGTTGGGTGGCGAGCCGGTGGACATGAACACCCTTTAGCGCGACTGGCTGGCTTTTTTCACGCTCACCGGCCCGGTGGGGCGCGCGCGCTTGACCAAGCCGCCGGGCGTGAGGCGCTGGTTGCCCAGCACGCGCACGGTTTTCACTTCCGGGCGCTGGCCGCCCTTTTTGCTGTATTTGAGCACCTTGTATTCGCGCGGGCCGGGTTTGCGCTCTTCGTCGGGGGCGGCGCTGGCTTTTTCCTTGGGCGGCAGTGGGCGCCAGAGCACCAGCAGCTTGCCGATGTGCTGGATCGGGGCGGCGTTGAGCTCGGCCGCCAGCGTGTGCAGGTAGGCGTCGCGCTGGTTGCGGTCGTCGTTGAACACGCGCACCTTGATCAGGCCGTGGGCTTGCAGGGCGGCCTCGACGGCTTGGGTTACGGCGGGGGTCAGGCCCTCGTGGCCGATCAGCACCACCGGTTCGAGGTGGTGCGCGTTGGCGCGATGGATTTTTCGGGCGGCGGGGGTGAGTTCGATTTGAGGCATGGGACAATTATCCCCGCATGAAGGTCAAAACACAAAGCAAGAAGGTCAATAAGGCCTGGCTCAATCAACACGCCAACGATCCATGGGTCAAGCTGGCTCAGAAGGAGGGCTACCGCGCGCGCGCCGCCTTCAAGCTGCAAGAGATCGATCAGACCCTGCAGCTGGTGCGCCCCGGCCAGTGCATCGTCGATCTGGGGTGCGCGCCGGGGGCTTGGTGCCAGTACCTGCGCCGCCGCTTGGCGCCTAGCGGTGCTGCGTCGGGCGCGCTCAAGGGCCGCATCATCGGCATCGACCTGCTGCCCATCGAGCCGATCGAGGGCGTGCAGTTCATCCAAGGCGATTTTGGTGACGCGCCGTTGCTGGCGCAGCTGCTCCAGGCGCTGGGTTTGCCGGATGCGGCAGCGCCAGCGGGCAGCGCTGCGCCGCGGGTGGTCGATCTGGTGCTGTCGGATATGGCGCCCAACCTGTCGGGCATCGAGGGCGTGGATGCCGCGCGCATCGTGTATCTGGTCGAGCTGGCGCTGGATTTTGCCCAAGCCCAGCTCAAGCCCGAGGGCGCGCTGGTGGCCAAGGTCTTTCATGGCAGCGGCTACGAAGGCCTGGTGCAGGCCTTTAGGGCGGCGTTCAGGCAGGTCAAGGCGCTCAAGCCCAAGGCTTCGCGCGACAAATCTTCTGAAACCTTTTTGGTCGGGATTGGTCTTAAAACCACAGCATAAAGTTGTGCTATCCGCGTCATGCAGATGGATTTCATGCAGCGCCGTGCGTGGGGACTTGAAAGCCCTAAAATGGTGCCCATGTGCAGCGCAGTGTCAGAGTCGGAATTAAGCAGGAGTTTGCCTTGAACAACCAGTGGTTTGCCAAAGTGGCGGTGTGGATGGTGGTGGCCATGGTGCTGTTCACCGTCTTCAACCAATTCCAGGGGGCACCCACGGCCGGGGCTACGCCCATCGCCTACTCCGACTTTCTGGATCAGGTGCGCGCCAGCCGCATCCAGAGCGCCACCATCCAAGAGGGCGCCAACGGCACCGAGATCACCGCCGTCACCACCGACGGGCAGCGCGTGCGCACCCAAGCCACCTTCCTCGACCGCGGCCTGATCGGTGACCTGATCGCCCACAACGTGCGCTTCGACGTGCAGCCGCGCCAAGAGGCCTCGCTGCTCATGACCATTCTGGTCAGCTGGGGCCCGATGCTCTTGCTCATCGGCGTCTGGATCTACTTCATGCGCCAGATGCAAGGCGGCGGCCGCGGCGGCGCCTTCAGCTTTGGCAAGAGCAAGGCGCGCATGCTCGACGACAGCGCCAACACCGTCACCTTTGCCGACGTGGCTGGCTGCGACGAGGCCAAAGAGGAAGTCAAAGAGGTGGTCGATTTCCTCAAAGACCCGGCGCGTTTCCAAAAACTGGGCGGGCGCATTCCGCGTGGGTTGCTGTTGGTCGGGCCGCCGGGCACCGGCAAGACGCTGCTGGCCAAGTCCATCGCCGGCGAGGCCAAGGTGCCGTTTTTCAGCATCTCGGGTTCCGACTTCGTCGAGATGTTCGTCGGCGTGGGCGCGGCCCGGGTGCGCGACATGTTCGATCAGGCCAAGAAAAACTCGCCTTGTATCATCTTCATCGACGAGATCGACGCCGTGGGGCGCCAGCGCGGTGCCGGCTTGGGCGGCGGCAACGACGAGCGCGAGCAGACCCTGAACCAGATGCTGGTCGAGATGGACGGCTTCGAGACCAACTTGGGCGTGATCGTGATCGCCGCCACCAACCGGCCCGACATTTTGGATGCCGCGCTGCTGCGCCCGGGTCGTTTTGACCGCCAAGTTTATGTCACGCTGCCCGACATTCGCGGCCGCGAGCAGATCCTCAACGTGCACATGCGCAAAGTGCCTTTGGGTACCGACGTCAGCGCGGCCATCATCGCCCGTGGCACCCCCGGCATGAGCGGCGCCGATCTGGCCAACCTGTGCAACGAGGCCGCGCTGATGGCGGCGCGGCGCAATGCGCGCATGGTCGATATGCAGGACTTCGAGAAGGCCAAGGACAAAATCCTCATGGGCCCCGAGCGCAAGAGCATGGTCATGCCCGAGGAAGAGCGGCGCAACACCGCCTACCACGAGTCCGGCCACGCCCTGATCGGCAAGCTGCTGCCCAAGTGCGACCCGGTGCACAAGGTCACCATCATCCCGCGCGGCCGCGCCTTGGGCGTGACCATGAGCCTGCCCGAAAAGGACCGCTACAGCTTCGACAAGCACTACATGCTGAATCAGATCAGCATGCTGTTTGGCGGCCGCATCGCCGAAGAGGTGTTCATGAACCAGATGACCACCGGGGCCAGCAACGACTTCGAGCGCGCCACCCACATCGCGCGCGACATGGTGATGCGCTACGGCATGAGCGACGAGCTCGGGCCCATGGTCTATGCCGAAAACGAGGGCGAGGTGTTCTTGGGCCGCTCGATCACCAAGACCACCCACATCAGTGAAGAGACCATGCGCCGCGTCGATGCCGAGGTGCGCCGCATCATCGACGAGCAGTACGCGCTGGCACGCAAGCTGATTGAAGAAAACGCCGACAAAATGCACGCCATGGCCAAGGCGCTGCTCGAGTGGGAGACCATCGACAGCGAGCAGATCGACGACATCATGGCCGGCAAACCGCCGCGCGCGCCCAAAGACTGGACGCCGCGCAACCCCAGCGTGGGCGGTGGCGGTGGCGGCGGCTCGACTGCGGTCAAACCCGAGGCGGCACCCACCGCAGCGTGAGCGCGCCCAGCCCGGGCTTAGCCGAAAGCGCCGTTGGCAGCGGCGCTACCGGCACAGCGGCTGGTCGCTGCGTCTGGCAGACCAGCCGCTTTGCGCTCGACTTGGCGCAGCCGCGCGTGATGGGCATCCTCAACCTCACGCCCGATTCCTTCTCCGACGGCGGCCTGTACCTAAACCCCAGCGCCGCCCTGCGCCACGCCGAGCGCCTGCTCTCCGATGGGGCCGATGTGCTCGACCTCGGGGCCGAATCGACCCGGCCCGGCGCCACGCCGCTGCCGCTGGAGGCCGAGCTGCAGCGCCTGCTGCCGCTGCTGCGCGAGCTGCGCGGCTGGCAGGTGCCGCTGTCGATCGACACCTACAAACCCGAAGCCATGCAAGCCTGCCTCGACGAGGGGGCCGACATCATCAACGACGTCTGGGCGCTGCGCCGCACCGCCAGCTCCGGCCCAGTTGGCCAGCCGAGCGGCCCGAGCGGCCCGAGCGCCGAGGAGGTGCTGGCGCAGCACCCCACCTGCGGCGTCTGCCTGATGCACATGCACCTCGAGCCGCAAACCATGCAAAGCGCGCCCATGAGCGGCGACGTGCTGCCCCAAGTGGCCGATTTTTTGCAACAGCGCGCGCTCGATCTGCAGGCGCGCGGGGTGGCGCGCGCGCGCATCGTGCTCGACCCCGGCATTGGCTTTGGCAAAACGGTGGCGCAAAACTTTGCCCTGCTGGCGCGCCAGAGCGAGCTGCTGGCGCTGGGCTACCCGCTGCTGCTGGGGTGGTCGCGCAAATCGTCGCTGGGCGCCGTCACGGGCTGCGCGCAAGCGGCCGAGCGCGTGCCCGCCAGCGTGGCTGCGGCGCTGCTGGCGCTCGAGCGCGGGGCGCGCATCGTGCGCGTGCACGATGTGGCGCCCACGGTGCAGGCCCTCAAGGTTTGGCAGGCCATGCGCGAGCAGGCGCGATAATTCAAATCTTTTAGGGCAGGACAGCACCGGCATGAGCAGCAGACAGTACTTTGGCACCGACGGCATTCGCGGCACGGTCGGCCAGCCGCCCATCACCCCCGACTTTGTGTTGCGGCTGGCCCATGCCGTGGGGCGCGTGCTCAAGCGCAACCAGTCGCACCCCAAGGTGCTGATCGGCAAAGACACGCGCATCTCGGGCTACATGCTCGAGTCGGCGCTGGAGTCGGGGTTCAACTCGGCCGGGGTCGATGTGGTGTTGCTCGGGCCCTTGCCTACCCCGGCGGTGGCCTACCTCACGCGGGCGCAGCGCGCCAGCCTCGGCGTGGTGATTTCGGCCAGCCACAACCCCTTTGCCGACAACGGCATCAAGTTTTTTAGCGCCCAAGGCAGCAAGCTCAGCGACGAGTGGGAGCTCGAGGTCGAGGCCGCGCTCAGCCAGCCGCCGCACTGGGCCGCTTCGGCGCAACTGGGCCGCACGCAGCGCCTCAACGACGCCGCCGGGCGCTACATCGAGTTTTGCAAGAGCACCTTTGGCACCGATCTGACGCTGCGCGGGCTCAAAATCGTCGTCGATGCCGCGCACGGCGCCGCCTACCACATCGCGCCCAAGGTCTTTCACGAGCTCGGGGCCGAGGTGATCGAGATCGGCTGCCAGCCCGACGGCTTCAACATCAACCACGAGGTCGGGGCCACGCACCCGCAGGCGCTGGTGGCGGCGGTGGCGCAGCACCGCGCCGACCTCGGCATCGCCCTCGATGGCGACGCCGATCGCCTGCTGCTGGTCGATGCCCAAGGCCGGCTCTACAACGGCGACGAGCTGCTGTATCTGCTGGCCGACGACCGCCTTGGGCGCGATGAGGTGGTGCCGGGTGTGGTGGGCACGCTGATGACCAACATGGCGGTGGAGCTCGCCCTGCAAGCCAAGGGCGTGCCGCTGCGCCGCGCCGCGGTGGGCGACCGCTACGTGCTCGAAGAGCTGCAACGCCAGCGCTGGCAGCTCGGCGGCGAAGGCTCGGGGCACCTGCTGATTCTGGACAAGCAGACCACGGGCGATGGCATCGTGGCCGCTTTGCAGGTGTTGCAGGTGTGCGTGCGCAGCGGCCAGTCGCTGGCGCAGCTGCTGCAGGGCCTGACGCTGTTTCCGCAAACCCTGCTCAACGTGCGCCTGCAGCCCGGGCAAGACTGGCAAACCCATGCCGCCCTAGCGCGCACGCTGGCGCAGGCCGAAGCCGCGCTGCAGGGGCGGGGGCGGGTGTTGATACGCGCCAGCGGCACCGAGCCGCTGCTGCGCGTGATGGTCGAGGCGCGCGAAGCCGCGCTGGCGCAAGGCTGGGCCGAGCGCTTGGTGGCCAGCTTGGCCGAGAGCGCCTAGCGTGCGGCTGCAGCCTACACGCTGACGGCAAGCGAAGGCTGCTCAGACGGAGTTTGGGTATGCGGGTTTACGCGGAGTTGTCACATTTCGGGGTGCGGGCCGTTCCATAATTGAACGTTATGGCCTTTCAGGGAATCGTAAACCAGACGCATGAGCACCACACCGCCCCCTAAGCACGGTTTTTTAGACCGCGACCAAAGCATACTTGCCTTCAACGAACGCGTGCTCGACTTGGCCCGCCGGCCGGCCGTGCCCATGTTGGAGCGGCTGCGCTACCTGACCATCGTTTCGTCCAACCTCGATGAGTTTTTTGAGGTGCGTTTTGCGCCGCAGCTGGCGGCTTTCATGGCCAACGAGCAGCGCGGCGTCATCACGGCCCAGAGCTTTCGCGAAGTGGCGGCAAAGGTTCATGCCTTGGTGGATTTGCAATACCTGATCCTCAACGAGGAGCTGTTGCCGATCTTGGAAAAACGCGGCGTCAAAATCGTGGCGCACAGCGAGCGCACGCCGGTGCAGCGGCGCTGGGTGAGGGAATACTTCGCCACCGAGGTGCAGCCACTGCTGCTGCCGGTGGGGCTCGACCCCTCGCACCCTTTCCCGCAGGTGGCCAACAAGTCGCTCAATTTCATCGTGCGGCTGGCTGGGCGCGACGCCTTCGGGCGCGAAAACGAAGTGGCCATCGTCAAGGTGCCGCGTTCGCTGCCGCGCTATCTGCGCATCCCCGGCATGCGCATGAGCAAAACCGCTTGCTTCATCTCGATTTCGAGCCTGATCCGCTCGCATCTGGGCGACCTGTTCCCGGGCCGCACGGTGACCGAGTTCTCGCAGTTTCGCGTCACGCGCCACTCCGATCTGGCGGTCGATGAAGAAGAGGTCAAAAACCTGCGCACGGCCATGCGCCTTGGGCTGCAGCACCGCCACTACGGCCAGGCGCTGCGGCTCGAAGTCTCGGCCGGCTGCTCCGAATTTTTGTCTGATTTTCTGCTGCAGCAGTTCAACTTGCCACCCGAGTGCCTGTTTCGCGTCAGCGGGCCGGTGAATCTGGTGCGCATGACGCAGCTGATCGACCTGCTCGAGTTGCCCGCGCTGCGCTTCGAGCCCTACTTGCCCGGCTGGCCCTCGCAACTGGTGCCAGGGCAGTCGTTTTTTGAGCGCCTGAAAAAGGGCGACGTGCTCATCCACCAGCCCTACGAGAGCTTCGACGCCGTGCTGGCGTTTTTGCGCGAGGCGGTCGAAGACCCGCAGGTGCTGGCGATCAAACAGACCATCTACCGCACCGGCAGCAAGGGCGAGATGGCCGAGCTGCTGCGCGAAGCGGTGCGCCGCGGCAAAGAGGTCACGGCGGTGGTCGAACTCAAGGCGCGCTTCGACGAAGAGGCCAACATCAACCAGGCCGAGCGGCTCGAGTCGGTCGGGGCGCAGGTGGTGTATGGCATCGTCGGGCTCAAAACGCACGCCAAGATGCTGCTCATCACGCGGCGCGAAGAGGGGCGGCTGGTGCGCTACGCCCATCTGTCCACCGGCAATTACAACCCCGGCACGGCGCGGCTGTACACCGATTTCAGCTACCTCACGGCCGACGAGGCCCTGACCAGCGACCTCGACCACGTGTTTTTGCATCTGGCCAGCCAGAGCCGTCTGCCCAAGCTGCACAAGGTGCTGGCGGCGCCGTTTTACCTGCACAAAGGCATGCTCGAGCGCATCGAGGCCTGTGTGGCGGCCGCCAAACAAGGGTTAGAGGCGCGCATCATTCTCAAAACCAACGCCCTCACCGACGAGCCGCTGGCGCGCGCGCTGGCGCACGCTTCGCAGGCCGGGGTGCAGATCGACGCCATCGTGCGTGGGGCCTGCATTTTGCCGGCTGGGGTGCCGGGCTACACCGACAACGTGCGCATCCGCTCCGTCATCGGCCGCCTGCTCGAGCACTCGCGCGTGTTTTATTTCCGCTACGGCGAGCACGAGGAGCTGTGGCTCTCGAGCGCCGACTGGATGAACCGCAACATGCTGCGCCGCGTTGAGCTGGCGTGGCCGGTGACCGACCCGGCGCTGCGCCAGCGCGTGATGGAAGAGGGCATCCACCAGTACCTGCACGACAGCCGCGACGCCTGGCTGCTGCAACCCGACGGCAGCTACGCGCGCGCCGGGATGCACCAAGGGCGCGGCCGCAACCCGCTGCACTCGGCCCAGACCAACCTCATGACCCGCCACGGGAGCAAAGGATGAACATGGACTTGATCCTCTGGCGCCACGCCGAAGCCGAAGATTTGGAAGAGACCGAAGAGGGTTGCGGCGCCGACCTCTCGCGGCGCCTCACGCCCAAGGGCGAGCGCCAGGCGCTGCGCATGGCGGCTTGGCTCGACCGCCAGCTGCCCGAAGGGGTGCGCGTGTATTGCAGCCCCGCCGTGCGCACCGAACAGACCGTGATCGCGCTCGGGCGCAAATACAAGGCCCGCGACGAACTGCGCCCCGATGGCTCGGTCGACGAGCTGCTGCAACTGGTGCAGTGGCCTGACGCGCGTCAGCCTGCCTTGGTCGTTGGCCACCAGCCCACCTTGGGCCGCACCGTGGCCCGGCTGCTCGATTGGCGCGAGGAAGACTGCTCGATCCGCAAGGGCTCGGTCTGGTGGCTGCGCCAGCGCGAGCGCGACGGCCGCCCACAAACCGTGATCGTGACCGTGCAAACGCCCGAACTGCTTTGATTAGCCTAGTTAGCGCAAATCCAAGTCCAGCGCCCAGTGCGTTTTTTGCCAGGCCAGCGCTTCTTCCTCCAGCAGCCAAGCCGATTGCGGATAGCGCTTGGACCAACCCGGCACCGAGCTGAACTTAAAGCGGTTGGCTTTGTAGCCCAGCCGCAGGGCGGCGGTATCGGGGTCTTTGCGGGCGTGGCACAGCAGCACCGCCAGCCGCAGACACAACAGCTGCTTGGCAAACAGCTCTTCTTGCAGCTCGGGTTCGATCTTGCGCAGCTTGCCGCGCTGGCCCAGCACCAAGCGGCTCATGCGGTGCAGCTCGGGCAGCGAAAAGCCCGGCGCGTCCACGTGGTCGAGGATGTAGGCCCCGTGGCGGTAGGATTGTTCGTGCGAGATGTGGGTGCCGATCTCGTGCAGGCGCGCCGCCCAGTCGAGCTTGCGCGAGTAGCGGCCGTTGAGCGGGTCTTCGTCGGCCACTTGCGCAAACAGCCGCACCGCCAAAGCGGCCACGCGCTCGGCCTGGGCCTGATCCACCGCGTAGCGCGCCCCCAGCCAGCGCACCGTGCGCTCGCGGATGTCGGTCTGGTCGCTCTCGCGGTCGATTAGGTCAAACAGCGCGCCTTGGCGCAATGCCCCGTAGGAGCGGTGCAGCACCTGCAGATCAAAGAGCTCAAACAGTGTGTGCAGCACGCTCAAGCCGCCGCACAGCACCGGGCGCCGGTCGTCGCGCAGGCCCTCAAGGCGCAGATCGCTCACGTTGCCGGCGCGCAGCAGGCGCTCGGTGAGCCAGTCCAAGCCGGGGCGGGTGATCACATCGGGCTCAAAACCGTTGAGCGCCAGTATTTCGCACACCGCGCCGGCGCTGCCCGATGAGCCATAAGCCAGCTTCCATTCGGCAGCGGGAAAGGTGTCTAGGGCCTCGTCGAGCACCGCCTTGGCCGCGATCACGGCAGTGCGCAGCATGGGCGTGGTGAACTGGCCGCGGGCAAAATAGCGCTGCGTCCACGACACCGAACCCAAACGGTAGGATTCCAGTCGCAGCGGCTCGTAGCCCAGGCCCAAGATGATTTCGGTCGAGCGCCCACCGATGTCGATCACCAAGCGCCGCTCGTCCGACTGCGGCAGCAGGTGCGAGGCGCCCTGATAGATCAGCCGCGCCTCCTCGTGGCCAGAAATCACGTCGATCGCAAAACCCAGCACCGCCTGCGCCTTGCGCATGAAGTCGTCGCGGTTGCGGGCCTCGCGCAGGGTTTGGGTGGCCACGGCGCGCACTTGGGTTTTCTTGAAGCCTTGCAGGCGCTCGCCAAAGCGCGCCAAGCACTCCCAGCCGCGCTCCATGGCGGCCAAGCTCAGGTTTTTGTACTCGTCGAGCCCGGCCCCCAAGCGCACCGGTTCCTTGATGTAATCGACCCGGGCCACATGCCCCGAGTCGTAGCGGCCGACCTCGAGCCTGAAGCTGTTCGAGCCCAAATCCACTGCCGCTAAAAGGGTTCCGTTGTCCATAATGGTATGTACCTATTCCGGCCAAGCATACCACTGGCTGGGCGGGCTCCTGACGCTCAGGACCGACTGCACCGACTCACTTGAACGGCGGCATGCCGCAAGCGACAGCGATCCCGTGCTGCTGATAGCAGCACCCACCGCGCCCCAGCCTTGGTGCGTACTATAGAGGGTTGGCGCGTGCAGATCGGCCTTTCGCTTGATTCCAAGGTCGCGTTTTGCTACATTTGCAGCGGCATGCCACAGGAGAAGCTGTCATGAGTGTTTCGATTCGAATCGACCCTGCTTTGTACGAAAGCGCCAAGGTGCGCGCCAAGGCCGAAATGCGCTCGGTTCCGCAGCAAGTGGCTTATTGGGCCAAGGTGGGGCGGGCAGCGCTTGACAACCCATACTTGCCCATTGAGTTTGTGCGCGACACCCTGCAGGCGCTCGAAGAGGAATCAGAGCCCTTCGTCTTGCCTGAAGCATGAGCCTCGTGCTGCAGCAACGCCCCGCCTTCAAGCGGGCCTACAAAAAGCTGCACCCCAACCAACGCGATGCCGTCCACGCCGCCATGTTTGCTCAGCGCTCAGCGCGTGGCGGGCGTCAAGGCCAATGGTTCGGTCATGGGCGGGGCTCAAAATTGGCCGTAAAAGTCTTCCTTGAAGCGGCCGATTTGATGCATGCGCTCGTGCAGGATGGTTACGATGCCGATGTCACCGTTGGATAAGCGCCGCCAATACACGAAGTGCCGTTCGTGGCGGAAGAAGAAACCTTCAACCCCGAATGCAGCCGGCACTGGTCTAGAGGCCACCCCGTGCGTCTCGATGCGTTCAAACGCCTCGAACAGCCCGCAGATGTAGCGGTCGGCTTGCGCTTGGCCCCAGCGCTCACGCGTGTAACGGTAGATCTCGTCCAGCCGCCAAGACGCAGCCTCTTGAACGCGCACGGTGGGCATCGTTCAGGCACCTGCAGCATTGCGCGTGATCACATCCGCTGCCGTCAAAGGGCGGTAGGCCGACTCGGGTGCAGCAAAGGCCTGCGCCAACTCCGCCTTCAGCCGGTCAAAGGCCTGTTGTTCCTTGCGCTCCATGTCGCGCCGGATCAGATCGCGCACGTACTCGCTCACGTTCTCGTAGGCGCCGTCTTGCTGCACGTTGGTGGCTACAAACGCGCTGAGCGCGGGGTTCAGGCGCACGGTCATGGTGGTGGTTTGTGACATGGTGATCAGCGGGCATGCTAGGCTGTCTTCATTCTAATCATTATTGAAGACATTGATAGACAAGACTGCCGCTGCCGCTTTGCCTAAAATCTCGCGATGACCTCGGTTCCACACCTCGGTATCCGCGCACCCAGCACCAAACCAACCGCGCCCATGCCCGCACCCCAAGCCGATCAAGGCCAAGCCGCCCAACCCAGTCCTTCTGGCGGTTACAGCCCTTGGCGGGTGTGCGTGGCCCCGATGCTCGACTGGAGCGACCGTCACTGCCGCTACCTGCACCGCCTGCTCACGCGCCACACCCGGCTCTATACCGAGATGGTGACCACCGGCGCCTTGCTGCACGGCGATGTGGCGCGGCACTTGCGCTTCGATGCCGCCGAGCACCCGCTGGCCTTGCAGCTCGGGGGCAGCGAGCCCGACGAGCTGGCCCGGTGTGCGCGTTTGGGGCAGGAGTGGGGCTACGACGAGATCAACCTCAACTGCGGTTGCCCGAGCCCGCGGGTGCAGCGCGGCGCCTTTGGCGCTTGCCTGATGAGCGAGCCGCAGCGCGTGGCCGACTGTGTGCGCGCCATGCGCGCGGCTGTCGATGTGCCGGTGACGGTCAAGCACCGCATCGGCATCGACGAGGAGCAGAGCTATGGCTTTGTGCGCGATTTCGTGGGCACGGTGTCCGAATCGGGCTGCACGGTGTTCATCGTACATGCGCGCAACGCCTGGTTGCAGGGCCTGAGCCCCAAAGAAAACCGCGAAGTGCCGCCGCTGCGCTACGAGTGGGTACACCAGCTCAAGCGCGATTTTCCGGCCCTCACGCTGGTGCTCAATGGCGGCTTGCAAAGCGCGGCGCAGATGGCCGAGCAGCTGCAACACGTGGACGGCGTGATGGTGGGGCGCAGTGCCTACCACCAGCCGTGGCTGCTGCACGATTGGGACGCGCAGTTCTTTGGCCACAGCCACCCGGCGCCCAGCCGCGACGCGGTTGAGGCCGCCATGCTCGATTACATGGAGCGCCAAGCCGCACTCGAGGGCACGCCTTGGTACGCGGTGGCGCGCCACCTGCTGGGCCTGCGCCACGGCCAGCCGGGGGCGCGGCGCTGGCGCCAAGTCTGGAGCGACCACCGGCTCAAACACCAGCCCGCGCGCCACGTGTGGCAACTGGCGCAGCAGGCTTTGCACGCGGGTGTGGGTGAGCAGGGCGCGGGCCCCGAGCCGGCCTTGTCTGGGTGCGCGCCGACCTCTGCCCCCGATCCCGCTCTCACCCCCGCTCCCGCCTACAGCACTGCCACCTAGCAGGGCATCGCCGCCGCGGCGTGCACGCCGGCGCGCCAGCGCCTATGATCGCTCACTTCAATCATGAGCATATCAAGCCCCTACGCCCCAGCCCAGGCCCCAGCCCAAGCGCCCAAGCCCCTGAGCAGCTACAAGCCCTATTGGGCCAAGCGCTTTGGCGTTGCACCTTTTTTGCCCACCAGCCGCGCCGAGATGGAGCGCTTGGGCTGGGACAGCTGCGACGTGGTGTTGGTCACGGGCGACGCCTATGTCGATCACCCCAGCTTTGGCATGGCCGTGATCGGGCGCGTGCTCGAGGCCCAAGGCTTTCGGGTGGGCATCATCGCCCAGCCCGATTGGCACAGCGCCGAGCCCTTCAAGGCGCTGGGGCAGCCCAATCTGTTTTGGGGCGTGACGGCGGGTAACATGGATTCGATGATCAACCGCTACACGGCCGATCGCAAAATCCGCTCCGACGACGCCTACACCCCCGGCAACGTGGGCGGCAAGCGCCCAGACCGCGCCGCCATCGTCTATAGCCAGCGCTGCCGCGAGGCCTACAAAGAGGTGCCCATCGTGCTGGGCGGCATCGAGGCCAGCTTGCGCCGCATCGCCCATTACGATTACTGGAGCGACCAGGTGCGGCGCTCGATCGTGGTCGATGCCAAGTGCGATGTGCTGCTCTACGGCAACGCCGAGCGCGCGCTGGTCGAGATCGCGCACCGGCTGGCGCGGCGCGAGCCGGTGGCACAGATCACCAATGTGCGCGGCACCGCCT
The DNA here is from genome assembly GCF_000828915.1 of Serpentinimonas maccroryi. Classification (NCBI taxonomy): domain Bacteria; kingdom Pseudomonadati; phylum Pseudomonadota; class Betaproteobacteria; order Burkholderiales; family Comamonadaceae; genus Serpentinimonas; species Serpentinimonas maccroryi. The sequence goes on along the minus strand of NZ_AP014569.1, from coordinate 1,451,253 downwards.
TTGTGCGCCGCAGCAGCGCGCCGGGCTGGGTTGAGATCGATTCGACCGAGGTCGATCGGCCCGGCCGCGTCGAGGCACACCTGAGCCCCTACCTGAGCACCAGCGAGCAGGCGCAGGCGCGCGGCGGCTCGTGCAGCCAAGCCGAAGCCGGATCAGAGCAGACTGATGCTGCCTCAGCCACCGCAGCCGCCTCAGCCACCGAATCAGCCGCAAACCCCGTTGCCGCCCAAGCCCCCACCAGCGCCGTGATCGCCTTTCATCCGCCGTTGGCCCAGCGCGCCAAGCTCTCAGCCCCCGAGCGCGCGCGCAGCGTGATCCGCCTGCCCAGCTACGAGCAGGTGCGCGCCGACCCGGTTCTCTACGCCCACGCCAGCCGCGTGCTGCACCTCGAGACCAACCCCGGCAACGCGCGCGCGCTGGTGCAGGCGCACGGCAGCGGCCCGGGACTGCGCGATGTCTGGATCAACCCGCCGCCCATTCCCTTGAGCAGCGCCGAAATGGACTGGGTCTTTGGCCTGCCCTATGCGCGCAGCCCGCACCCGAGTTATGCCGATGCGCAGGGCCGCCACGACGGGCCGACCAAAATCCCGGCTTGGGAGATGATCCGCTTCAGCGTCAACATCATGCGCGGCTGCTTTGGCGGTTGCAGCTTTTGCTCCATCACCGAGCACGAGGGCCGCATCATCCAGAGCCGCTCCGAAGACTCGATCGTGCGCGAAGTCGAGCAGATCCGCGACCAAGTGGCCGGCTTCACCGGCGTCATTTCCGACCTCGGCGGCCCCACCGCCAACATGTACCGGCTCGGCTGCAAAAGCCCCGCCATCGAGGCCGCCTGCCGCAAACCCAGCTGCGTCTATCCCGGCATCTGCCCCAACCTGCACACCGACCACCGGCCGCTGATCTCGATCTACCGCCGCACGCGCGCGCTGCCGGGCATCAAAAAAGTGCTGATCGGCTCGGGTCTGCGCTACGACCTGGCCGTGCTCAGCCCCGAATACGTGCAGGAACTGGTGCAGCACCACGTGGGCGGCTACCTGAAAATCGCGCCCGAGCACACCGAAGGCGGGCCGCTGTCGAAGATGATGAAGCCCGGCATCGGCAGCTACGAGCGCTTCAGAAAGATGTTCGAGCACTACAGCGCCGAGGCGGGCAAAAAGCAGTACCTGATTCCGTACTTCATCGCAGCCCACCCCGGCACCAGCGACGCCGACATGATGCAGCTCGCCCTATGGCTCAAGCGCAACGGCTTTCGTGCCGACCAGGTGCAGACCTTCTACCCCAGCCCCATGGCCACCGCCACCGCCATGTACCACAGCGGCCTCAACCCGCTCAAGGGCATCCACCGCGACGCGCGCGCCGAACGCGTCGATGTGGTCAAGGGCGACAGACGGCGGCGCCTGCACAAAGCCTTTTTGCGCTACCACGACCCGGCCAACTGGCCGCTGCTGCGCGAGGCGCTCAAAGCCCTAGGCCGCGCCGACCTGATCGGCAACGGCCGCCAGCACCTGATCCCCAGCTTTCAGCCCGCCGGCACCAGCACGTATCAGAGCCCACGGCGCAGCAACTCCACCCCCGTGCGCCCCGGCACCCTGCTGACGCAGCACACCGGGTTGCCACCGCGCGCTGGCACGGCGGGTAAGAAAAGGCCCTGAGCGGCTGGGAGGGCAGGGCGGCGTGGTGCTGGGCGTGGTGCAGGGTTAAGGGCGGTTTGAGGTCGGCGTTTCAGGCTGCACAGCCGCCGCCGGTTGCGGCGCACCGCGCCAGCGGCCCCACAGCCGCAGCAGCAGCTTGCGCGCCTCTTCGAGCACCAGCACGCTGGCGGCGGCGGCGGTGGCCAAGCCCCAGTCTTGCAGGCTCAAATCGGTGGTGTTGAAAAAGGCTTGCAGCGGCCCCCAGTGCACCACCAGAATCTGCAGCCCGATCACCGCCACCAGCGACAGCCACAGCCAACGGTTGCGAAACAGCTGCCGGTTGAAGGCGCTGCCGTGCTCGTTGCGGGCGTTGAACAGGTTGAAGAACTGGAACAGCACAAAGGTGGTGAAGGCCAGCGTGAGCGCGTAAGTCTCGCCCTTGGGCTGGGCGTACCAGAACAGCCCCAAGGTGCCGATCGTCATGCAAAAGCCAAAGAAAAACAGCTGCGCGATGCGGCTGCCGCTCAAAATGCGGGCATCGGAGCGCCGCGGCGGCTCGTCCATGACGCCGGTGCGCGGCGGCTCCACCCCTAGGCTCAGGGCTGGGGGGCCGTCCATGATGATGTTGACCCACAAAATCTGCACCACCGTAAAGGGCGTGGGCAGGCCCAGCAGGCTGGCGCCGAGCACGGTCTGCATGGCGCCGATGTTGGTCGAAACCTGAAAGCGCACGAACTTGACGATGTTGTCGTAAATCGCGCGGCCCTCGCGCACCGCGCGCACGATGGTGGCAAAGTTGTCGTCGGTGAGCACCATCACCGCCGCCTCTTTGGTGACTTCGGTGCCGGTGATGCCCATGGCCACGCCGATGTCGGCGTGCTTGAGCGCCGGCGCGTCGTTGACGCCGTCGCCGGTCATGGCGGTGACGTGGCCGTCGGCCTTGAGCGCTTGCACGATGCGCACCTTGTGCTCGGGCGCGACGCGGGCGAACACCGCCACCCGGTCGATGCGCGCCGCCAGCGCCTCGACGCTGAGCGCATCGAGCTCGCGCCCTTCGATCACTTCGCCGTGCAGCCCGAGCTCGCGCGCGATCGCCGCCGCCGTGATGCGGTGGTCGCCGGTGATCATCTTGACCTGGATGCCGGCGTGCTGGCACAGGGCGATGGCGGCGCGCGCCTCGGGGCGCGGCGGGTCGATCAGGCCCACCAGGCCCACGAAGGTGAGCTCGTGCGTGTGCGGCATCAGCTCGCCGGCGGGGTCGAAGTCGCGCGCCGGGATGGTTTTGCTGGCCACCGCCAGCACGCGCATGGCTTGGCTGGCCAAGCGCTCATTCTCGCTTTGCCAGTAGGCGGGGTCGAGCGCGGTCTCGCCCTCGTCCTCGGCATCGAGCTGGCGGCTGGCGCGGGTGAGCAGCACGTCGGGCGCGCCCTTGACGCACAGGCGCACCCACTCGCCGTCGTGGTGAAAGGTGGCCTGAAACTTGTGCGCCGAGTCGAAGGGGATTTCGGCGATGCGCGGGTTGTGCTCGGCCAGCGCCTCGGCATCGACACCGCCCTTGGCCGCCAGCGCCAGCAGCGCGCCCTCGGTCGGGTCGCCGATCAGGCGGCCATCGCGGATGCGGCTGTCGTTGGCCAGCGCCGCCGGGTGCAGCAAGGGCTTGAAGTCGGGCAGGGTGGCGGTGTCGGCAGGGTCGGCAGCTCCGATCTGGCCCGCAGCGCCGTAGCCTTCGCCCGACACCGTGTAGCGGCGGCGCCGGTAAACCAGGCTGCGCGCGCTCATCTGGTTCATGGTCAGGGTGCCGGTTTTGTCGGAGCAGATTACGGTGGTGCAGCCCAGCGTCTCGACCGCCGTCATGCGCTTGACGATGGCGCGGTGCTGCGCCATGGCGTACATGCCCAGCGCCAGCGTGACCGTGAGCACGGCCGGCAGGCCGTCGGGGGTGGCGGCCACCGCCAGCGCCAGCGAGGTGAGCAGCATCTGCGCCCACGGGTCACCGCGCCACAGACCGAGCGCAAAGATGATCGTGACCACGATGGCGGCGATCAGCACCAGCTTGTGCGCCAGCCCGTCGATCTGCTTTTGCAGCGGGGTGGCGCCGGTTTCGGCTTGCGCCAACATGGTGGCCAGCCGCCCCATTTCGGTTTGCATGCCGGTGCCGGTGACCAGCAGCTCGGCGCGCCCGCGCGTGACGCCGGTGTTCATGAACGCCATGTTGATGCGGTCGCCCAGCGCCGCCGCCGGCGGTGCCACAAAGGCCGCATCCTTGCCCACGGCGTGCGACTCGCCGGTGAGCGCAGATTCGTCGATCTCCACGTTGTGCGCCGCCAGCAGGCGGCCATCGGCCGGCACCCGGTCGCCGGCTTCGAGCAGCACCACGTCGCCGGGCACGATCTGGCTGGCGTCGATCTCTTCCACGCGCCCGGCGCGGCGCACACGCGCCACCGGGGCCAGCATGTTCTTGAGCGCGGCCAGCGTTTTTTCGGCCCGGTACTCTTGCCAAAAACCGAGCACGGCGTTGAACATCACCACCACCAGAATCACGGTCACGCTTTTCATGTCGCCGATGAAGGCCGCGATCACCGCCGCCACCAGCAATATGAGGATCAGCATGCTCTTGAACTGATCGAGCAACCCACGCCACAGCGGCCGCGGCGGCGGCTCGGCCAAGCGGTTGGCGCCGTGGCGCTGCAGGCGCAGCGCGGCTTGTTCGCTATTCAAGCCCTGCGCTGGCTCTACCTCGAGCGTGCGGGCGCAGTCGGCGCTGCTGCAGGTGTGCCAGAGCGGCCCGTCCGCCTCGGGGGTTGGGCTGGCGGGCGCGGCGCTGCCGACTAGGTCGGGTGGCGCAGGCGGTGTGGGATGCGTGGGGCTGGCGTTGGGAGATGGCATGGGGCAGGGTCTGGTCACAAGTCGGGCGGCCGCTGCCGCCATGGCGTGCAACCATGATAGGCGACAAATCAGCGCCCCATATGACCAACCCCGCGCCGCACTCGGGTGCCCGCACCCGGTCAGCCCCTTAGATCGTCAGGCCGCCGCAGACCTCGAGCGCCGCGCCGTTGACGTAGCTCGCCTCGTCGCTGGCCAAAAAGGCGTAGACGTTGGCGATTTCTTCGGGTTGCGCCAAGCGGCGCAGGGGCACGCGCTGCTCCATGTCTTTGAGCACCTTGTCGGGGATGGTGTGGAGGATCGGGGTGGCCACAAAGCCCGGCGCTATGGCGTTCACGCGCACGCCCTTGGGGCCGAGTTCGCGGCTCCAGGTCTTGGTGAAGCCGATCACGCCCGCCTTGGTGGCGGCATAGTTGGTCTGGCCAAAGTTGCCGTACAGCCCGACCACGCTCGAGGCGTTCAAAATTACGCCCGAACCTTGCGCCACCATGGCATCGGCCACCGCTTGGCTGCAATGGAACACGCCGCGCAGGTTCACGTCGATGACGCGGTCGAACTGCTCGAGGCTCATCTTTTGCAGCCGTGCGTCTTGGGTGATGCCGGCGTTGTTGACGAGCACGTCGATGCGGCCAAAATGCTGCAACACCTCGGCCACCAGCGCATCGACTTGGGCGCGCTGCGTCACGTCGAGCACGCGCCCCAGCCCCTCGGCGCCTAGGGCTTGGCACTGCGCCAGCACCTCATCGACGGCGCTTTGGCGCAGGTCGCAGACCACCACGCGCGCGCCTTCGGCGGCGAACTTGAGCGCGGTGGCGGCCCCGATGCCTTGGGCGGCGCCGGTGATGAGGCAGACTTTGTTTTGCAGGCGTTTCATAGGCAAATACAGATGGGGTAGTGAAACTTGGGCGCCAAAATAGCACACCGGGCTTGCGCCTGGCTGATGCCATGCCCCAACCGCCCCAACCGCACGCTACCGATGGTGCGCCGCCTGCGCCTTCAGGTGTAGTCCATCACATGCGCCTTGCCCCCAAACACCCGGTACACAAACAGCGACGAGCCGGCGATGATCGGCAGCATCACGCAGGCGCCGATGAATATCAGCCACAAGGCGTCGGGGGACGCGGCGGCCTGCCACAGGGTCATCTGGTCCATCACCAAATATGGAAACAGGCTGTAGGCCAAGCCGTAAAAGGCGAGCAGGAAAATGCCGATCGCGCAAGCGAAGGGCACCGAGGTGCCGTATTCGTTGCCTTGTAGCAGGCGCGTGGGTAGCCGTTGCAGGCTGCGCGCAGCCAAAACGAACAACAGCGCTGTCATCAGGGGGATGGGCGCCAGCAGCACGACCCAAGGCAGGCTAAACCACTTGTCGAAAATGCGTTCCGAAGCAAAAGGCGTGGCCAGCGACACCGCCGCAATCCCCAGAGCCGTCCACCACAAGCTGGCTTTGGCCCAGCGCAGCGCTTGTTGCTGCAGTTCGCCGCTGGTCTTGAAAATCAGCCAACCGGCCCCAAGCAGGCAGTAGCCAGCCACCAAGCACACGGCAATCAGGCAGGCAAACACAAAGGCGGCCCAGCCAGAGGCAAAGCCAAGCACCATCGAGCCCAGCATGAACCCTTGGGCCAGCGTGGCGATCAGCGAGCCGGCCCAAAAAGCTTGGTTCCAGGCTGCCTTGTGTTCTGGCGCGGCCTTGGAGCGAAACTTGAAAGCCACCCCGCGCAGGCACAAGCCCAGCAGCATCAGCGCCACCGGCAGGTACAGCGCACTCAAAATCACCCCGTGCGCCAGCGGAAACGCGGTCATCAGCAAGCCCACGCCCAGCACCAGCCAAGTCTCGTTGGCGTCCCAAAAGGGGCCGATCGAGGCCACCATCACATCCTTGTGCGCATCGGGCGCCCGGCGCAGCAAGATGCCAACGCCGAGGTCGTAGCCGTCAAGGATCACGTAGGCCAGCATGCTCAAGCCGAGCAGGATGTAAAAGGCCAGCGGCAACCAGCCGGCGGGCGTCATCAGGTCGGGCATCTCAAGCATTTTTGGGCTCCAGCGCTGGATTGGGAAGGATCAGGCCAGGGCTGACTGGAATGGGCGTGGCGGGCGGTGCATCGGTGGGGCTCGAACCTGCCAGACCGGCCTTTTTTGCCATCCGGAACAGCACCGCGATGTAGGCCGTCAGCAAGACGGCGTAGAGCAGCAGATAGCCCACGAGCGTGAGGGCGATCTGCGGGCCGGGCACCGGACCCACGGCGTCGGCCACCAGTTGCACCCCCTGCACCATCCACGGTTGGCGCCCGATTTCGGTGGTGTACCAGCCCGCCAGCACCGCCACCCAGCCCGAAAAGGTCATGAGCAGCAGCACCCGCGCCAGCAGCACCGAGGGCTCGCGGCCTTTGCGCAGCTGCCACGCAGCCCAGAAGCCCACCACCAGCATCGCCATGCCGATGCCCACCATCACCCTGAAGGTCCAGAACACCACCGCCACCGGGGGATGCTTGTTTTCGAACTCGTTCAGGCCCTTGAGCTCGCCATCGGGGTCGTGGGTCAGGATGATGGAGGCCAGCTTGGGAATCTCGATGGCAAAGTGGGTGGTGCGCGCTTCCTCGTCTGGCAAGCCAAACAGCACCAGCGGCACGCCACGATCGGTTTCCCAGATGGCTTCGATGGCAGCGATTTTGGCCGGCTGGTATTTGAGCGTGTTCAGGCCGTGCAGGTCGCCGATGAAGATTTGCAACGGGATCAGCAGCGCCCCCATGTAAACGCCGGTGCGCATGGTAGCCAGCACCGCAGGGCTGCGGTCGCCGCGCAGCCAGCGCCAAGCCGACACGCCGGCGATGAAGAAGGCCACAGTCAGGAACGAGGCCACCATCATGTGCGAGAAGCGGTAGGGGAAGGAGGGGTTGAAAATGATGGCCCACCAGTCGGTGGCGTGGGCCACGCCGTCGCGCATCTCAAAACCGGCCGGGGTGTGCATCCACGAGTTCAGTACCAAAATCCAGAATGCCGACAAGGTGGTGGCCAGCGCCACAGCCAGCGTGGACAGCGTGTGCACCCGGTTGCTGACGCGGTTGAAGCCAAACAGCATGATGCCAACAAAGATCGCTTCGATGAAGAAGGCCGTGAGCACCTCGTAAGCCAGCAGCGGGCCGGCGATGTTGCCAAAGGTGTTCATGAAGCCCGGCCAGTTGGTGCCAAACTGGAAGCTCATGATGATGCCGCTGACCACGCCAAGCGAGAAACTGAGCGCAAACACCTTCACCCACAGGGCGTAGGCGTCCATCCACTTCATGTCGCCGCTGCGGTGGTAGCGCCACTTGAAGAACAGCAGCACCCACGCCAAAGCGATGGTGATGGTGGGGAACAGGATGTGAAAACTGATGTTGGCCGCGAACTGGATGCGCGCCAGCAACAGCGGGTCGAGGAAGTCAAGCACTTTTAGCTCCAATAAAACGGTCTCTGGCATCGAGCAGCTTGCCGACTTTGCGCCCAAGCTTCATCAGTTCCACCACGCGATCCCGATCCATATCGCGCACCTCCTCGAACCAGCTGGTGGCCAATTCGATTAAATCGTGCATTTCTCGCATTCGTTCCTGGGCGTGTTTGTCCACCGGGTCGGTCACCGGTTCGAGCAGTGCGTCGCGCAGCATCGACAGGGTGGGGTCGACCTCGCGCTTGCGCCGCTGCTCGGCCAAGGTTTGAAAGATCGCCCACACGTCGTCGGGGGCCGAAAAATACTCGCGCCGGTCGCCCGGCAGGTGCTGCAGCCGCACCAGACCCCAGCTTTGCAGTTCCTTGAGGCCCATGCTCACGTTGGAGCGCGAAAAGCCCAGCGCCTCGGAAATGTCTTCGGCGTTGAGGGGCTGCGCCGACACAAACAACAGGGCATAAATCTGCCCCACGGTGCGGTTGATGCCCCAGCGGCTGCCCATTTCGCCAAAATGAAGCACGAAGCGTTGGGTCAGGGGTGTATTCATGGAGTCCAGTCATTTCAGAAATTTGTGAAATCTTAGGTTTTATTGATTAACCTCAAATTTGACCGGCCCATGGGGTTATCAGCCGTGGGTGGCACGCGCAGCGCAGCGTGCGGGTTGGCTGCAAGCCCGATCCATTTCAGCCCTGCCTCTACAATGGGGCATGGTGGGTGCAGCCGCACTTGCCATTTGCCCCGTGTCAGGCATTCGTCACCCTTCCCACTGCCCAGAAAGCCCGCAACGTGCAAGACCCCCAGGCTACAGAAACGAGCGCGCCCGGCCAGTCGCCGCGCGTGATCAAGAAGTACCCCAACCGCCGCCTCTACGACACCGAGGCCTCGGCCTACATCACGCTGGCCGAAGTCAAAGAGCTGGTGATGCGGGTGCAGCCCTTTGTGGTGCGCGACGCCAAGAGCGGCGCCGACCTGACGCGCAGCATCTTGTTGCAGATCATCCTAGAAGAAGAAAGCGCCGGCGTGCCGCTGTTTTCTGAAAAGCTGCTGGCCAACCTGATTCGCTTTTACGGCCACTCGATGCAGGCCAATATGGGCCACTACCTCGAAAAAAACCTGCAGATTTTTATGGATGTGCAGCAAAAAATGGCCGAGCAGGCCAAAGACCTCACGCCCGAGCTGTGGCAGCAGTTCGTCAAGGCGCAAGCGCCGCTGATGCTGGGCAACTACTTCAACCAGTCGCAGCACGCGCTGGCGCAGATGCAAGAGCAGATGCTGGCGGCTTTTGGGCTCAAGCGCTGAAAAGCTCATGGGCTGAGAGGCTCAAAGGCCGATTGCGCCCCGTCGCATTCACGGCCCTCTGCGGTTTGCGCGAAGTTGAGAGGCTGAAAGGCAATCGGTCATGCCCGCCTTGACGCCCCAAAACACCGCCTGAGGCGTTGCAAATGCTCGCCGTAGCGCGGGCTACGGCTGTGCTTTGCGCCTTGCCGTCGGCGCTTTGGAGCGCCCTTTCGGACACGCCCAATTGCCTCTCAGCCTCTGAGACAATCCGGGGATGACTGCAACCCTAGATGTATCGACCCCGCCGGCCGCCCGGCCCGCGCCCAAGGTGGGCTTTGTCAGCCTCGGCTGCCCCAAGGCCTTGACGGATTCCGAACTGATCCTCACCCGCCTTCACGCCGAGGGCTACCAGACCAGCAAGAGCTACCAGGGCGCCGATCTGGTGATCGTCAACACCTGCGGCTTTATCGACGAAGCGGTGCAAGAGAGCCTAGACGCCATCGGCGAGGCGCTGGCCGCCAACGGCCGCGTGCTGGTCACCGGTTGCTTGGGCGCGCGCCAAGGCGAGGGCGGCGCCAATCTGGTGCGCCAGATGCACCCCGCGGTGCTGGCCGTGACCGGGCCACACGCCACCGACGAAGTGATGCAAGCCGTGCACCAGCACCTGCCGCCGCCGCCCCACGACCCGTTTCTGGATTTGCTGCCGGCGCGGCCCGCTGCGGCGCTGGTCGAGGGCGTAGGCGTCAAGCTCACGCCGCGCCACTACGCCTACCTCAAAATCAGCGAAGGCTGCAACCACCGCTGCACCTTTTGCATCATCCCTTCGCTGCGCGGCGATCTGCAAAGCCGCCCGGTGGGCGAAGTGCTGGGCGAGGCGCGCAAGCTGTTTGAAGCTGGGGTCAAAGAGCTGCTGGTGGTGAGCCAAGACACCTCGGCCTATGGCGTCGATGTGCAGTACCGCACCGGCTTTTGGGACGGGCGGCCGATCAAGAGCAAGCTGTTTGACTTGGTGCGCGCCCTGGGCGAACTGGCGCGGCCGCACGGGGCCTGGGTGCGCCTGCACTACGTCTATCCGTATCCGCACGTGGACGACATTTTGCCGCTGATGGCCGATGGCTTGGTGCTGCCCTACCTCGACGTGCCGCTGCAACACAGCCACCCGGATGTGCTCAAGCGCATGAAGCGCCCGGCCAGCGGCGAGCGCAACCTCGAGCGCATCCAGCGCTGGCGCGAGCTGTGCCCCGAGCTGGTGCTGCGCAGCACCTTCATCGCCGGTTTTCCGGGCGAGACCGAGGCCGAGTTCGAGCACTTGCTGGGCTTCGTGGCGCAGGCCCAGATCGACCGCGCCGGCTGCTTTGCCTACTCGCCGGTGCAAGGGGCAGCGGCCAACGAACTGCCCGGCGCGCTGCCCGACGCCGTGCGCCACGAGCGCCGGGCGCGCTTCATGGCAGCGGCCGAAGGCGTATCCACGGCGCGGTTGCAGCGCCGCGTGGGCGCCACCATGCAGGTGCTGGTGGACCAAGCGCACAGCCTGGGCAAAAAAGGCGGAGTGGGGCGCACCTATGCCGACGCGCCCGAGATCGACGGCGTGGTGCGCCTGCTACCCACGCAAAAAGCCAGCCAGAGCTACCGGGTGGGGGAATTGGTGCGCGCGCGCATCTTAGCCGCCGAGGGGCACGATCTGGTGGGGCAGCTGCTTTGAAGCCTACGCTGGCGCTCGCACACGGTGAACAGGCGCAAAAAAACCTGCACTTGAAAAGGATTCAAAGTGCAGGTTTTATGCAATGCTTGGTGCCCAGGAGAGGACTCGAACCTCCACGCCTCTCAGCGCTAGTACCTGAAACTAGTGCGTCTACCAATTCCGCCACCTGGGCTTTCAGATAAGCCGTTAGTATAGCATGACCCAAACGAGTGTAAAAACCGAGTGAAAGAAAAAATCCAAAACCCGCTCCTGACCGAATTCGACGGCGTGGTGCATGGCCACCGCGACGGCCACGGCTTCGTGCAGCGCGACGACGGCCAGCCCGACCTCTACCTCTCGCCCAACGAGATGCGCGCCGTGCTGCACCGCGACCGCGTGAAGGTGCGCATCATCGGCTACGACCGGCGCGGCCGCCCCGAGGGGCGGGTGACCGAAATCATCGAGCGCTCCAGCGCGCCCCTGATCGGCCGCCTCCTGCATGAAAACGGGGTCTGGCTGCTGGCGCCAGAAGACAAACGCTACGGCCAAGACGTGCTCATCCCCAAGGGCGCGACCGGGGCGGCGCAGCCGGGGCAGGTGGTGGTGGTCGAGCTCACCGAGCCGCCGGCGCTGTTTGGCCAACCGGTGGGGCGCGTCAAAGAAGTGCTGGGCGAGATCGACGACCCGGGCATGGAGATCGAGATCGCGGTGCGCAAATACGGCGTGCCGCACCAGTTTAGCGAGGCCGCGCTGGCTCAGGCGCGCGCCTTGCCCGAGCAGGTGCGCGCCGCCGACCGCAAGGGCCGCATCGACCTAACCGATGTGGCGCTGGTGACGATCGACGGCGAAGACGCGCGCGACTTCGACGACGCGGTGTATTGCGAACCCGCCCGCGTAGGCCGCAGCAAGGGCTGGCGGCTGCTGGTGGCGATTGCCGACGTGAGCCACTACGTGGAAAACGGCAACGCGCTCGACGCCGACGCCTACGACCGCGCGACCTCGGTCTATTTTCCGCGCCGCGTGATTCCGATGCTGCCGGAAAAACTCTCCAACGGCCTGTGCTCGCTCAACCCGCAGGTCGAGCGCCTGTGTTTGGTGTGCGACATGCTCATCACCGCCGAAGGCGAGGTGCACGCCTACCAGTTCTACCCGGCGGTGATGTACAGCCACGCCCGGCTCACCTACACCGAAGTGGCGGCGATTTTGCAAAACACCCGCGGCCCGCAGGCGCAGCATCGCGCCGCCTTGGTGCCGCACCTGCTGCACCTGCACGAGGTTTACCGGGCGCTGCTGAGCGCACGCCAGCGCCGGGGCGCGGTGGACTTCGAGACCGTCGAGACCCAGATCGTTTGCGACGAAAGCGGGCGCATCGAAAAAATCGTGCCCCGCGTGCGCAACGAGGCGCACAAGCTGATCGAGGAGAGCATGCTGGTGGCCAACGTCTGCGCCGCCGAGTTCATCGCCCAAGGCAAGCAGTGGGGGCTGTACCGGGTGCACGAGGGCCCCACGCCCGAGAAGCTCGAAACCCTGCGCCAGTACCTCAAGGCCTTGGGGGTGGCGCAAACGCTGTCCGACGAGCCGCAGCCCAAGGATTTTCAGCAAATCGCCGCCGCCACCCAAGAGCGCCCTGACGCCGCGCAAATCCACCAGATGCTGCTGCGCTCGATGCAGCAGGCCATCTACACGCCGCACAACAGCGGCCACTTCGGGCTGGCTTTTGAGGCCTACACCCACTTCACCAGCCCGATTCGGCGCTACCCCGACCTGCTGGTGCACCGCCTCATCAAAGCCATTTTGGCCGAGCGCAGATACCGCTTGCCGACGCTGCCCACACCCGGTGAGGCGCAGGCCAAGCTGGCCAAGCGCTTGTCGGCGCGCGAGACTGCAGTCAGCGCCGCCAACGCCGAAGCGGCCAAAGCGCGCAGCGCCGAAGCTTTGGGCTGGCAGGCGGCCGGTCTGCACTGCAGCGCCAACGAGCGCCGCGCCGACGAGGCCAGCCGCGACGTGGAGGCTTGGCTCAAGTGCAAATACATGCGCGAGCACCTAGGCGAGGTGTTCAGCGGCGTGATCAGCTCCGTCACCAGCTTTGGCTTGTTCGTCACGCTCGAAAACCTCTACGTCGAAGGGCTGGTGCACATCACCGAGCTGGGCGGCGACTACTTCCGCCACGACGAAACGCGCCAAGAGCTGCGCGGCGAGCGCACCGGCATCCGCTATGCCTTGGGTTCGCGCCTGAATGTTCAGGTCAGCCGGGTCGATCTGGACGGGCGCCGGATCGATTTCAGGCTCGTCAACCCGGACGCCGACGGCACCCGATCGGTGCGCGAAAAAACCGCCGACCCGGGCACGGCGCGCAAGGGCAAGCAGGCGCGCGATGCCGCATCGGCTGAGGCACAATATGCTCCCAAGCGCACGCGCAGCAAGGCGGTGCGCGAGGTGCCCCGAGCGGCGCCTGCGCCAGCGGCGCCGGCATCCCGGGGCACGGGCAAAACAAAAAAGGGCAAACGATGAAAATCAGGCCTCCGGGTCTGCCTCTGGGCCTTTCAGGGCTGCGCTAACCATGTCCGCTTTGCTTTTTTTGCTCGACACGCTGTTCTTTTTCCTGGTCGCGGCGGCCTTGCTGCGGGCCTGGATGAACACCCGGCGCATGCGCATGGTGCAGCAGCCGGGGCCGTTCGTGATGGCGCTCACCAACTGGATCGTGCAGCCGCTGCGCAAGTCCTTGCCGCAGGTCTGGGTGCAGGCGCGCTTCGACGTCGCCAGTTTCATCGCCGCGGTGTTGCTGGCTCTGGCCTATGCGGCGGCGTGGCACGCCCTGCTCGGTGCTGGCTTGCTCGGGCCGCAGGGCGTGGGGCAGGCAGGGCAGCTCTTTAGCATCCCCTGGGTGGCGCTCAACTTCATGCTGCGCACCGTGTTGCAGGGCCTGATGGTGCTGGCGCTGGTCTATGTGGTGCTGTCGTGGGTGCAGCCGCAGGCGCCGATTCAGTACACGCTGGGGCAGCTGCTGCAGCCCCTGCTGGCACCCATCCGGCGCGTGCTGCCCACGGTGGGCGGGGTCGATTTGTCGGTGCTGCTGCTGATCGTGCTGCTGCAAGTGGCATTGATTTTGATCGGTTGAAGGCTTAAAAGCTTGAGGGTTTAAAGGCTGGTGATGAGGTCGCTGGCGCACAGCAGCGGCCGCTCGGTCGGCCAGCGGTCGGCACAGCGGCCGTGGCGGTGCACGGCAGCGGCGCTGGCCTGCACCGCGCCGGCCAAGCCGGGTGCGGCGCTGGCCAGCAGGGCCCCGATCAGGCCTGCCAACACGTCGCCGGTGCCGGCGCTGGCCAGCAGCGCGTTGCCGCTGCCGTTGAGGCGTGGAACCATGCCCGGCGCGGCCACCACGCTGCCCGAACCCTTGAGCACCACCACGCTGCGCGTGCGCTCGGCCAGTTGCTGCGCGGCGCCCAAGCGGTCGGCTTGCACTTGGGCGCTGCTGCACCCCAGCAGGCGCGCGGCTTCCAGCGGGTGCGGCGTGAGCACCGTCTGCCAGCCCCGATCCAGCCGCGCAGCAAGCTGGGCCTGCAACGCCGGGTCGGTGGCGATGGCGTTGAGGGCGTCGGCGTCGAGCACCAGGCGCGGGCTGCTGGCCAGCAAAGGCGCGAGCAGCGGCACCACGGCGCTGCCGCCACCGCAGCCGCACACCGTGACCGCCTCTTGCAACAGCAGCGGGTCGTGCAGCAGGGCGGCGGCCGGGCGCAGCATCAGCTCGGGTTGCAGCGGGTCGAAGGGCAGGGGCGCGGCCGTTGGGGTCGCTGCCGCTGTGTCTGGGCGGGAAGCGCTGGGCGCGCAGGCGGTAGCGGCGGCTGCGCCGGGCGCTGGTGCCGGCCCCAGCAGGCCCAGATAGACCCGGCCAGCACCGGCGCGCAAGGCCGCGCGCGCGGCCAGCACGGCAGCGCCGGTCATGCCGGTGCCGTGCGCGCCGGGTTGCTGGCCGCCGATCACCACCACGCTGCCGTGCGTGCCCTTGTGTGGGCTGTGCAGGCGCTGGCGGGCGGCCGTGGGGGTGGTAGCGCAGAGGGGCGCGGCCCAGCCCGTGTGCTGGGCCTGCACTTGCTCGGCGCCGCTGCACCCATGCAGCCAAGCGCTCGGCGCTGGCGCTTGCAGGCTCAAGGCGCTCCAACCCAGGTCGTCGAACCAAATCTGGCCGCTGGCCTCGCGGCCGTGGTGCGTAAACAGGCCGGGCTTGAGGGTGAGCAGGCTCAGGGTGTGGCGCAGTGGGCTGGCGCTGGGCGCGGCTTGGGCGTGCCAGTTGCCGCTGTCGGCGCACAGCCCGCTGGGCAGATCGACGCACAGCAGCGGGCAGGGCAGGTGTTGCAGGCGCTCGATGCAGGCGTTGGCCGCCGCGCCGCGCACGGCCTGTGCCAGCCCGATGCCAAACACGGCGTCGATGGCCAGATCGGGGGCATCAGGCGGCTGCTCGGCCCAGCGCAGGCCGGCTTGTTGCGCCAGCGCCAGCGCGTGGCGGGCGTCGTCGGGCAGGCGGCTGGCATCGCCCAGCCAGGTGACGTAAACCTCGCCCCCCAGCGCTTGCAAACGTTGCTGCCAAGCCAGCGCGGCCAGCAGGCCGTCGCCGCCGTTGTTGCCGCCGCCGCAAACCACCCACACCCGGTGCGCGTGCGGGGCCAGCGCCGCGCTCAAGCGAAACACGGCCGCGCCGGCGCGCTCCATCAGGGTGTGAGCAGGCAGTTGCTGCCGGGCCAGTTCTTGCTTGGCCAGTTGTTCGATGGCGCGGCTGGCGTGGCTGCCGTATAGCGGCAGCGCAGCGGGCAAATCGGGCAGGGGCAGGCGGTAGGGCAGGCGGTGAGGGGGTGGCTGGAGGTGCATGGGTGGGCGATCGCAGATCGGTCGTGCTAGAATGCCGGAGTTTTGTGGTTGCTATGGCTCAGTGCGCTGCGGTGCGCGGGGCTGGCGTGGCAGCAAAATCAACAATCCAATCGAAACCCAATCGAAACCAAATCGCAAACAGGCCCAATCGGGTGTTGCGTCCATTTTTGCACAGGCCAAAGGCTGGTGCGCGGTGGCCGCAATGCGGGCCCAGTTTAAGACCCAACCTGAAGGAAACGCAATCATGACCATTTCCATGCGCGAAATGCTGGAAGCCGGTGTCCACTTTGGCCACCAAACCCGCTTCTGGAACCCCAAGATGGCCCCCTACATCTTTGGCCATCGCAACAAGATTCACATCGTCAACCTCGACAAAACCCTGCCGCTGTTCGAGGAGGCGGCCAAGTTTGTGCGCCAAGTCAGCGCCCGCGGCGGCAGCGTGCTGATGGTGGGCACCAAGCGCCAAGCGCGCGACATCGTGGCGCTCGAGGCGCAGCGCGCTGGCGTGCCCTACGTCGAGCAACGCTGGCTCGGCGGCATGCTGACCAACTTCAAGACCGTCAAAACCTCGATCAAGCGCCTCAAAGAAATGCTGGCGCAAAAAGAGGCCGGGCTCGACCACCTGTCGAAAAAAGAGCAGCTCACCTTTAACCGCCAGATCGAGAAGCTGCAAAACGACATCGGCGGCATCCAAGACATGAACACGCTGCCCGAAGCGATTTTTGTCATCGACGTGGGCTACCACAAGATCGCCGTGGCCGAGGCGCAAAAGCTGGGCATCCCGCTGATCGCCGTGGTGGACACCAACCACTCCCCAATCGGCATCGACTACGTTATCCCCGGCAACGACGACTCGGCCAAGGCCGTGGCCCTGTATGCGCGCGGCATTGCCGACGCGATCATCGAAGGCCGGGCCAACGCCGTCAGCAACGTGGTGCAAGCGGTGCAGTCGAACACCGAAGACGAGTTCGTCGAGGTGCAAGGCGAGGCCTGATCCACTGGTGCCAGCCACCAAAGGGGCGGCTGCGCCCCTTTTTTGTAAGCATTTTTTCACACTGACAGAGCAAGCTCGGGCCTTTTAAGCCCGCAACGGAGTACACACAATGGCTGCAATCACCGCAAGCATGGTCGCCCAACTGCGCGCCAAGACCGACGCGCCGATGATGGAGTGCAAAAAAGCCCTCACCGAAGCCGATGGCAATATGGACAAGGCCGAAGAGCTGCTGCGCGTCAAGCTCGGCAGCAAGGCCGGCAAGGCCGCCAGCCGCGTCACCGCCGAAGGCGTGGTGGTCGCCAGCCTCGGGGGCCACACCGGCGCCTTGCTCGAAGTCAACTGCGAGACCGATTTCGTCTCCAAAAACGAGCTGTTCCTGAACTTTTGCAACCAGGTCGCCAACCTGATCGCGCGGCACAACCCGGCCGACGTGGCTGCGGTGGGCGCGTTGCCCCTGAGCCTCGAGGGCTTTGGCCCCACGGTCGAAGACGTGCGCAAGGGCCTGATCGGCAAGATCGGTGAGAACATCGCGCTGCGCCGCTTCAAGCGCTACGCCGGCGGCGGCCAGTTGGCGGCCTACCTGCACGGCGTGCGCATCGGGGTGATGGTGGAGTTCGAGGGCGACGCCACCGCCGCCAAAGACGCCGCCATGCACATCGCCGCCATGAAGCCGGTGGCGCTCACCGCCGCCGAGGTGCCCGCCGAGCTGATCGAGAAAGAGCGCGCCGTGGCCGCAGGCAAGGCCGAAGAAGACCGCAAGGTCGCCGAAGCCGCCGGCAAGCCGGTGCAAGCGGCCGAAATCGTGGCCAAGCGCATCGAGGGAGGGGTGCAGAAGTTCCTCAAAGAGGTCTCGCTCTTCAACCAGCCCTTCGTGAAAAACGACAAGCAGACGGTGGAGCAGATGCTCAAGGCCGCGGGCACCACGGTCAAGGGCTTTACGCTGTACGTGGTCGGCGAAGGCATCGAGAAAAAGCAAGACGACTTCGCCGCCGAAGTGGCGGCGCAGGTGGCGGCCGCCCAAGCGGGGGCCTGATTCCAAGCCAGCAGCGGCCGCATGCTGGTGCAGCTGTGGCCGTGGGGCCACGGCGGCCATAACCGCAGCAGCCGCAGCACATATTTCAACGGCCAGCTCTGCAAAGGGTTGGCCGTTGTTGCGCCGCAAGCCCTAAAATCGCTCGACTTCATCATTCAGACTGTCATATGCCCGCCCACCAGCGCATCCTGCTCAAGCTCTCCGGCGAAGCCCTGATGGGCGACGACTCCTTTGGCATCAACCCCGCCACCATCGGGCGCATCGTCGAGGAAATCGCCGAGGTGGTGCGGCTCGGGGTGCAGGTGGCGGTGGTGATCGGTGGCGGCAACATCTTTCGCGGTGTGGCGGGCGGCGCGGTCGGCATGGAGCGCGCCACCGCCGACTACATGGGCATGCTGGCCACCGTCATGAACGCGCTGGCGCTGGGCGATGCCTTGGGTCGCAGCGGGCTCAAGGCGCGAGTGATGTCGGCCATCAACATCGACCAGGTGGTGGAGCCCTACGTACGGCCCAAGGCCTTGCAGTACTTGGAGGAGGGCAAGGTGGTGGTGTTTGCCGCCGGCACCGGCAACCCGTTTTTCACCACCGACACCGCCGCCGCGCTGCGCGGGGCCGAGATCGGGGCCGAAATCGTCCTCAAGGCGACCAAGGTCGATGGCGTCTACAGCGCCGACCCCAAAAAAGACCCGCACGCGGTGCGCTACCAGTCCATCAGTTTCGACGAAGCCATGGCGCGCCAGTTGCAGGTCATGGACGCCACCGCTTTTGCCCTGTGCCGCGACCAAAACCTGCCGGTGCGCGTGTTCAGCATTTTCAAGCCGGGCGCGTTGCGTCGGGTGGTTCAAGGTGAGGATGAAGGCACGCTGGTGCACGTCTGAGCGTCCTTCGAATCCCGCCCCAAGCCTCTGAGTCGGTGTATGCTACGCGGTTAGCCCCCAGCGGCGCTACACACCAGCCTATCGAGTAGCCAAGCGAGTCACGACCATGCAGATTTCCGACATCAAGAAAAACGCCGACCTCAAAATGCACGCCACGATCGAGGCGCTCAAGGGCAGCCTAGGCAAGGTGCGCACCGGGCGCGCCAACCCGGCGCTGCTCGACACCGTGCACGTGGATTACTACGGCGCCATGCTGCCGCTGTCGCAGGTGGCCAACCTGAGCCTGCTCGACTCGCGCACCATCGGCGTGGCGCCGTGGGAAAAAGGCATGGGGGCGAAGATCGAGAAAGCCATTCGCGAATCCGACCTCGGGCTCAATCCGGCCTCGCAGGGCGACCTGATCCGGGTGCCGATCCCGGCCATGACCGAGGAGCGGCGCAAAGAGCTCACCAAGGTTGTCAAAGGCGAGGGCGAGCACGCCAAGGTGGCTATTCGCAACCTGCGCCGCGACGCCAACGAGCAGCTCAAAAAACTGGTCAAAGACAAACTGGCCTCCGAAGATGACGACCGCCGCGCCCAAGACGAAGTGCAAAAACTCACCGACCGAATGATCGCCGAGGTGGACAAGATCGTGGCCGCCAAAGAACAAGAGCTGATGGCGTTTTGAGGCTGCGCGCTCCCATGCCCCCTATCGAGCGCCGCGCGGGCGCACCGCGCCACTTGGCCGTTGTCATGGACGGCAACGGCCGCTGGGCCAAACAACGCTATCTGCCGCGCTTGGCCGGCCACCGGCAGGGCCTGGAAAAACTGCGCGAGCTGGTGCGCTGGTGCCGCCATGACGGCGTGCAGGCGCTCACGGTGTTTGCTTTTTCGTCCGAAAACTGGAGCCGGCCGGCCGACGAGGTGAGCGGCCTGATGGGGCTGCTGGCGCGGGCGCTGGAGCGCGAAGTGGGCGAGCTCGACCGCGCTGGGGTGCGGTTGCATTTTCCCGGCGATCGCCTGGCCTTGAGCGGCGAGCTGCAGCAGCAGCTGGCGCAGGCCGAGCAGCGCACGGCCGCCAACCGAGGTCTGGTGCTCAACGTGTGCTTCAACTACGGCGGCCGCTGGGACGTGGTGCAGGCGGCGCAGCAGCTGGCCGCACGCGGCGAGCCCATCACCGAAGCGTCGCTGTCGGGGGCGCTGGCGCTGGCGCACGTGCCGCCACCCGACCTCATCATCCGCACCGGCGGTGAGCAGCGCCTGAGCAACTTCCTGCTCTGGCAGGCGGCCTATAGCGAGCTCTATTTCTCCGCGGCCCTTTGGCCAGCCTTTGACCGCGCCGAGTTTGATGCTGCGCTGGCCGCTTACGCGCAGCGCGAGCGGCGTTTCGGGCGGGTCTCGGAGCAGCTCAGCGACGCCCCTGCGGAACCGGTGCAGCCCTTGCGGGCTGTCGCCTGATTGCCGCCCATGTTGTGGCAGCGGGTGCTTACAGCGTTGGGGCTTCTGGGGCTGTTGCTGGCTTCGCTATGGCACTCCGCCGATTGGCCCTTTGGCTTGCTGACCCTGGCGCTGGTCTGCGTGGCCGCTTGGGAATGGGCGCGCTTGTGCGCTTGCTCACCTGTTGTGGCCGTGGCGGCAGCGCTTGGGTTGGGCGCGGCCCTGATGGGGCTTTGGGTCTTGGTGGGGGTGGACTACGACGGCAGCTGGTTCTGGCCGCTGGCTACTGCGGCTTGTTTGGTGCTTTTGCCCCTGCTGCTGCACCGGGGTGTGCAGGGCTGGCGAGGGTTGGCCAACGGGCCGCGGGTGGCGCTGGGTTTGCTGTTGCTGGGGCAGGCGTGGTGGGCCTTGTTGCACGCCAAGACCATCGGTCTGGGTATGTTGCTGAGCATTTTTATGTTGGTCTGGGTGGCCGACATCGCCGCCTATTTTGGTGGCAAACGCTTTGGGCGGCGCAAGCTCGCCCCCTCCATCAGCCCTGGCAAAACCTGGGAAGGGGTGTGGAGTGCTGCGTTGGCGCTGCTGTTGTTCGGTGTGCTGTGGCTGCAGTGGTGGCCCGCCCACTGGGGGCCCAGTTTGTACACCCACCTGTGGCAGCTCGGGCCCTTGCCGGCCTTGGCTTTGCTGCTGCTGCTGCTGGCCTTGAGCGTGATGGGCGATTTGCTCGAATCCCTGGTCAAGCGCAATGCTGGGCGCAAAGACTCGAGCCGCATCCTGCCCGGCCACGGCGGGCTGCTGGACCGCTTCGATGCGCTGTTGCCGGTGTTGCCGCTGGCGCTCTGGATCGTGACCGCCTAGGCACGCCCGCTCCCTTTTTGCGCCTTTGCCCCCCAACCATGCAGACGCTGACCGTGCTTGGATCGACCGGATCGATCGGAACCCAGACGCTGGACGTGGTGGCGCGCCATCCGCAGCGCTATCGCATTTATGCGCTCACGGCCCAAGAGCGGGTGCAAGAATTGGCGCAGCAGTGCCAGCAGTTTGTGCCGCGCTTTGTCGTGATTGCGCCCGAACACGCGCCTGCTCTGCGCTGGGCGCTGCAGGCGCGCGGGCTGACGCAGATCGAGGTGCTCAGTGGGCCGCAGGCGCTGTGCGAGGTGGCGTGCGCGCCCGAGGTCGATACCGTCATGGCGGCCATCGTCGGCGCGGCCGGCTTGGCACCCTGCGCGGCGGCGGCGCGCAGCGGCAAAAAGCTGCTGCTGGCCAACAAAGAGGCGCTGGTGCTGGGCGGCGAGTGGTTCATGCAGACGGTGCGCACCGGTGGCGCCACCTTGCTGCCCATCGACAGCGAACACTCGGCGCTGTTCCAGTGCCTGCCCGAGTCGCCCGCCCTGTGGGCGCAGCGGGTAGAAAAAATCGTGCTCACGGCCTCGGGCGGGCCGTTTCGCCAGCGCGACCCGGCCAGCCTAGCCAGCGTCACGCCCGAGCAGGCGTGCGCGCACCCCAATTGGGTCATGGGGCGCAAAATCTCGGTCGATTCCGCCACCATGATGAACAAGGCGCTCGAAGTGATCGAGGCCCACCACCTGTTCGGCGTGGCACCCGATTGCATCGAGGTGGTGATCCACCCGCAAAGCGTGATCCATTCGATGGTGCAGATGCGCGACCGCTCGGTGCTGGCGCAGCTGGGCACACCCGATATGCGGGTGCCGATCGCCTACGGCCTGAGCTGGCCCGAGCGCATCGAATCGGGGGCCGAGGCGCTGGACTTTGCCCGCTTGGGCGCGCTGACCTTCGAGCCGCCCACGCGCGAGCGCTTTCCGGCTTTGTTTTTGGCTTGGGAGGCCTTGGCCGGCCCGCGCGGCAGCACCGGGGTGCTCAACGCCGCCAACGAGGTGGCGGTGCAGGCCTTTTTGGAGCGCCGCCTGCGCTTTGACCGCATCCACGCCGTGAACGCGGGAACGCTGCAGGCCTGGACGCCCTCCAACGCCGATGGAATCGACGACCTGCTGGCGCTCGACGCCCACGCGCGCGCCTTGGCGCGGGCGCAGTTGCAGCGCTGGCAAGATTGAGCCAGCGCAGCCCACCACCCCGCCCATCCGTCCTGCCACGCTCTTGAATCATTTGAACACGCCCAGCGCCGCCCCATGCTGACCCTTCTCGCCTTCTTGGTGGCCATCGGGCTGCTGGTGGCGGTGCACGAGTACGGGCACTACCGCGTCGCCGTGGCGTGCGGGGTCAAGGTGCTGCGCTTTTCGGTCGGTTTTGGCAAGCCGCTGTGGAGCTGGCGCTCGCCGCGCAGCGGCACCGAATACGTGCTGGGCGCGCTGCCGCTGGGGGGCTACGTGCGCATGCTCGACGAGCGCGAAGCGGCCGTGCCCGCCGCCGAGCGCCACCTGGCTTTCAACACCCAGAGCCTGCGCGTGCGCACGGCCATCGTCGCCGCCGGACCCGCGGCCAACCTGCTGCTGGCGGTGCTGCTGTATGCGCTGGTGGCGTGGATGGGGGTGCCGCAGCCGCAGCCGGTGCTCTCCACGCCGGCGCCGGCCTCGCTGGCCGAGCGCGCCGGGGTGCGCGGTGGCGAGTGGGTGGTGGCGCTGGCGCGGGAGGGCGACGCGCCGCAGCCGATCGAATCCTTTGGCGATCTGCGCTGGCAGCTCACGCGCGCTGCCTTGGCGCAGCAAGACCTGAAGCTGTGGCTGGCCAGCGGCCCCGGCGAGCCGGGGCGCGAGGTGCGGCTCGAGCTGTCGCAGGTCGATGTGCGCCACGCCGACGCCACGCTCATGCGCCAGATTGGCATCGAGGCGCCGTGGTCGGCGCCGCTGCTGGGCCAGCTCACGGCCGAAGGCGCCGCCGTCGACGCTGGCCTGCAGCCCGGCGACCGGGTGCTGCGCGTCGATGGCCTGCCGGTGCGCGACGCCGCGCAACTGCGCCAGCTCATCCGTTTGTCGGCCGCCGACGGCCAGCCGCGTACCCAGCGCTGGCACATCGAGCGCGCCGGCCGCGTGCTGGAGCTCGAGGTGACCCCGCGCCCCGAGCAGATCGAGCGCGTCTGGGTGGGGCGCATCGGCGGTTTCGTGGGGGCAACGCCAGACATGGCCGAGCGCTCCGCAGGGCCGCTGGAGGGGCTGTGGCAGGGGACGGTGCGCACCTGGGAGGTTTCGCACCTGACGCTGCAAATGATCGGCAAGATGCTCAGCGGTCAGGCCTCGTTGCAAAATCTGAGCGGCCCGATCACCATCGCCGACTACGCCGGCCAGTCGGCGGCGCTGGGGCTCACCAGCTACCTGTTGTTTCTGGCGCTGATCAGCGTCAGCCTCGGGGTGCTCAACCTGCTGCCGCTGCCGGTGCTCGACGGCGGGCACCTGATGTATTATCTGTGGGAGGCCGTGACCGGGCGCCCGGTGTCCAACGCTTGGATGGAGGGTTTGCAGCGCATCGGTATCGTGCTGCTGCTGGGCCTGATGTCGCTGGCCATTTTCAATGATATTGCCCGTTTGCTGGGCTGAGAACGCATTTTTCATGAACTACAAGCAACCGCGCTTGCGCCGCCTCGCCTTGGGCGCACTGGTTTCCCTGTCGCTGGCGCTGCCGGCTTGGGCCACCGCCCCCTTCACGCTGCGCGACATCCGGGTCGAGGGCCTGCAACGCGTCGAACCCGGCACGGTGTTTGCCTCCTTGCCCTTCAGGGTCGGCGACGCCTTCACCGAAGACCAAGGCAGCGCCGCCATCCGCGCCCTGTTCGGGCTCGGGTTGTTTTCCGACGTGCGCCTGCAAGTCGAGGGCGAGGTGCTGGTGGTGATCGTCGAAGAGCGCCCGACCGTGGCCGAGATCAGCTTCAGCGGCGTGCGCGAGTTCGACAACGAGGTGTTGCGCCGCGCCCTGCGCGATGTCGGGCTGGCCGAAGGCCGGCCGTTCGATCGCGCCTTGGCCGACCGCGCCGAGCAAGAGCTCAAGCGCCAGTACCTGACGCGCAGCATGTACGCCGCCACCGTCACCGCCACCGTCACGCCATTGGATCGCAACCGCATCAACCTCAATTTTCATGTGGTCGAAGGCGGCATCACGCGCATCACCGAGCTGCGCATCGTGGGCAACCAAGCCTTTAGCGACGCCGCTTTGCTGCGCCTGTTCACGCTCGACACCGGCAACTGGTTGAGCTGGTACACGCGCTCCGACCGCTACGCGCGTGAGCGCCTCAACGCCGACCTCGAAACCCTGCGCTCGCACTACCTCACGCGCGGCTTCCTCGAGTTCACGATCGACTCGACCCAAGTCGCGATCTCGCCCGACAAGGGCGAAATGGCGATCACCATCAACATCACCGAGGGCCAGCGCTTCGTGGTCTCTGGGGTGCGGTTGGAGGGCGAATACCTCGGCCGCGAAGAGGAGTTCAAGTCCCTCATCCGCATCCGCCCCGGCCAAGCCTACAACGCCGAAGAGGTGAGCGAGACCGTGCGCGCCTTTGGCGAGCATTTCGGGCGCTTCGGCTTTGCCTTTGCGCGCGTCGAGGCGGTGCCCGAAATCGACCGGCTAAACGCCCAAGTGGCGTTCGTGCTGCGCGCCGAGCCCTCGCGCCGCGCCTTCGTGCGCCGCATCGAGATCGAAGGCAACGAGCGCACCCGCGACGAGGTCATCCGGCGCGAGTTCCGCCAGCTCGAATCGGCTTGGTACGACGGCGACCGCATCCGGCTGTCGCGCGACCGCGTCGATCGACTGGGTTTCTTCACCCAGGTCACGGTCGATACGCGCGAGGTGCCGGGGGCGCCCGATCAGGTCGATCTGGTGGTGGCGGTCGAGGAGCGGGCCACCGGCAGCCTGTCGATCGGCGCCGGCTTCTCGCAGGCCGAGCGGCTCTCGCTCACCGCCGGCATCCGCCAAGAAAACGTGTTTGGCACCGGGCATTCGCTCAGCTTCAACCTGAACACCAGCGACTTCAACCGCCAGCTGCTGCTCAGCACCGTCAACCCGTACTTCACGCCCGACGGCGTCTCGCGCGCCTTCGATCTGTACTACCGCACCAGCCGCCCGCTGTCGGAGCAAGAGGGCGACTATCGGCTGGTCACGGCCGGCACCAGCGTGCGTTTTGGTGTCCCCTTCACCGAGACCGACACCGTGTTCTTTGGCTTAGGGGTGGAGCAGACCCGAATCGAGCCCGGCGCCGGCCTGCCGGTGGCGTTTCGCCAGTTCATTAACGCTTTTGGCGATTCGGCCATTTCGGTGCCGCTCACCCTGGGTTGGGCGCGCGACAGCCGCGACAGCGCCTTGGTGCCCACCCGCGGCCGCCTGATGCGCTTCAATGGCGAGCTCGGCATCGCCGGCGACACCCGCTACGTGCGCGCCAGCGGCCAGTTTCAGCAATTCATCCCGCTCAACCCGCAGTGGACGCTGGCCTTCAACGCCGAAGCCGGCTGGGGCCGCGGCTTGGGCGACCGGCCGTTTCCGGTGTTCAAAAACTTTTTCGGCGGCGGCTTGGGTTCGGTGCGCGGCTTCCAGCAGGGCACGCTGGGTGGCACCAGCGCGATTGAGGGCCAGCCCGGCACCCTGTCCTACATCGGTGGCTCGCGCATGGCGGTGCTCAACACCGAGCTCATCGCTCCCTTCCCCGGCGCCGGCAACGACCGCACGCTGCGCATGTTCGGCTTCATCGACGTCGGCAACGTTTCGGACGATTTCGGCGGGCGCTCGCGCTTCAGCGATTTTCGCGCTTCGGCCGGAATTGGCATCAGCTGGCTCTCGCCGGTCGGGCCGCTTAGAATCGCGTATGCCCAGCCGTTGCGCGAGTTCGCCAACGACAAACCACAAAGCATTCAATTCCAGATTGGTACCACGTTCTGATGAAATCCTTCTCTAGCCACCTGTTGCGCTCCTTTTTTACCGCCTTGCTGCTGGCCACGGCCGCTTTCGCCGTCACGGCCCAAGACTTCAAAGTCGGTTTTGTGAACACGGATCGCGTGCTGCGCGACTCAGCCGCTGCCCGGGCGGCGCAAACCAAGCTGCAGCAAGAGTTTTCGCGCCGCGAACGCGAGGTGCAGACGCTGGGCACCCAGTTGCGCACGGCCTCCGAGGCCCTGGAGCGCGAAGCGCCCACGCTGTCCGAGGCCCAGCGCGTCACGCGCCAGCGCCAGCTGATCGAGATGGAGCGCGATTTCCAGCGCCGCCGCCAGGCTTTCCAAGAAGACCTGAACCTGCGCCGCAACGAAGAGCTGCAGCAGGTGATCGAGCGCGCCAACCGCGTCATCCGCCAGATCGCCGAGGCCGAGCGCTTCGACCTCATCATCCAAGAGGCGGTCTATATCCACCCGCGCCACGACATCACCGACAAGGTGATCGCTGGCCTGAACAGCGCCCCAGCCGCAGCCCCGGCCGCTGCACCCGCCCGCTAAAGGCGCGGTCGCCCGGCACCGGCACCTGATGCTTCGGCTCTGCGACATCCACGCCGCCTTGGGCGGCGTTTTGCATGGCGATGGCACGCGCGCGATCGCTGGCTTGGCATCGCTCGAAAGCGCCGGGCCCGATCGGCTCGCCTTTGTGGGGCAGGCGCGCCACGCGGCGGCGATCGAGAGCACGCAGGCCGCAGCGCTGATCGTGCCGCCCGAGCTGGTGCCGCGCGCCAGCGCCCGCGGGCCCTGCATCGAGACGTCGCAGCCCTACCCCTACTTTGCCCGCCTGACGCAGTGGTGGCGGGCGCGCCAGCTGGCGGCGCAGCGCGCTGCCGCCGACCCCGCCGAGCCCGCCATCCACCCCAGCGCTTGGGTGCACCCCAGCGCCGAACTGGCTGCCGGGGTGCGCTTGGGGGCCTTTGTGGTGGTCGAGGCCGGGGCGCAGATTGGCGCCGACTGCGAGATTGGGGCCCACTGTGTGATCGGCGCGCGTGCGCGCATCGGCGCCCAAGCGCGCCTGGCGGCGCAGGTGGTGATCGGCCACGATTGCACGCTGGGTGCGCGCTGCATCGTGCACAGCGGGGCGGTGATCGGGGCCGACGGCTTTGGCTTTGCCGCGCACGAAGAGCGCTGGCTCAAGATCGAGCAACTGGGCGCGGTGCGCATCGGCGACGAGGTCGAAATCGGGGCCAACACCTGCATCGACCGCGGCACCCTCGACGACACCGTGCTCGAAGACGGCGTCAAGCTCGACAACCTGATCCAGATCGGCCACAACGTGCGCATCGGCGCGCACACCGCCATGGCCGGCTGCGTCGGGGTGGCGGGCAGCGCACAGATCGGCGCACACTGCACCTTCGGCGGCGGTGCTGGGGTGCTCGGGCACCTGCGCATCGTCGATCACGTGCACATCACCGCCGCCACCTTGGTCTCGCGCTCGATCCTCAAGCCGGGCCAGTACAGCGGCGCGTTCCCGATCGACGACAATGCGAATTGGGAAAAAAACGCTGCCACGCTGCGCCAGTTGTACGCGCTGCGGCAACGCCTGAAAGCCCTAGAAAAAAAATTCTGATGGACATCCACCAAATTCTGAAAAAACTGCCGCACCGCTACCCATTTTTGCTGGTGGACCGGGTGCTGGAAATCGAAAAAGGCCGCTCCATCCGCGCGCTCAAAAACGTGAGCGTGAACGAGCCGCAGTTCACCGGGCATTTTCCGCACCGCCCGGTGTTTCCGGGGGTGCTGATGCTCGAAGCGCTGGCGCAAACGGCGGCACTGCTGACCTTCGACACCCTGGGGCTGGAGCTGGACGAAAACTCGGTCTATTACTTCGCCGGCGTCGATGGCGCGCGCTTCAAGCGCCCGGTGGAGCCGGGCGACCAGTTGCTCATGCACGTCACGCTCGAGCGCTCCAAGGCCGGCATTTTCAAGTTCAAGGGCGTGGCCCGGGTGGGCGACGAGGTGGCTTGCGAGGCCGAACTGATGTGCACCATGCGCCGCATCGCCAGCGAAGGCGCCGCATGAGTTTGATCCACCCCACCGCGCTCATCGACCCGGCGGCACAGCTGCACCCCACGGTGCAGGTCGGAGCCTACAGCCTCATCGGCCCGCACGTGCAGATCGGGGAGGGCAGCGCCATCGGCAGCCACTGCGTGCTCGAGGGCCACACGCGCATCGGCGCGCACAACACCATCCATAGCTACGCCGCCTTGGGCGGGGCGCCACAGGACAAAAAATACGCCGGTGAGCCGACCCGGCTCGAAATCGGTGACCGCAACGTGATCCGCGAGTTTTGCACCCTGCACCGCGGCACCGCCAACGGCCGCGGCGTCACCCGCGTGGGTGACGACAACATGCTCATGGCCTACGTGCACCTGGCGCACGACTGCCAAGTGGGCAGCCACACGGTGTTTGCCAACAACGCCCAGCTCGCCGGCCACGTGCAGGTGGGCGACTGGGTGATTTTGGGCGGCTTTACCGTGGTGCGCCAGTTTTTGCGCCTGGGCGCGCACAGCTTCACGGCCATGTGCGCGCTGCTGTTTGCCGACTTGCCGCCGTTCGTGGTCTGCCAAGGGCAACCGGCGGTGGCGCGCAACGTCAACGCCGAAGGGCTGCGCCGGCGCGGCTTCAGCCCGGCGCGCATCGCCGCCGTGCGCGCCATGTACAAGGCGCTGTACCGCGAAAACCTGACGCTGCAGGCCGCGCAGCCGCGCATCGCCGCCTTGCTTGAGCAGCACCCCGAGGCGGCCGCCGATGTGGCGCTGATGAGCGATTTTCTGGCCGGTGTCGGCAAGCCCGGCATCGTGCGCCGGCGCGCGCGCAGCGAAGCGGCCGAGGGCGCCGAGGGCAAAGGAGAAGGCGCATGAAGCCGCTGCGCTGTGCCGTGATCGGGGTTGGCTACCTGGGCAAGTTCCACGCCCAGAAATACGCCCAGCTGCCCGGTTGCGAGCTGGTGGCGGTGGCCGACAGCCGCCTCGACGTGGCCCAGGCCGTGGCCCAGCCACTGGGCTGCCGCGCCGTGGCCGACTACCACGAACTGCTGGGCCAAGTCGATGCCGTGAGCGTGGTCGTGCCGACGCAGGCGCACCACGCCGTGACGCTCGATTTTCTGCGCGCCGGTGCCCATGTGCTGGTAGAAAAACCCATCGCCGTCACGCTTGAGCAGGCCGACGAGATGATCGCCATAGCCGAGCAGCGCGGCCTGACGCTGGCGGTTGGGCACCTCGAGCGCTTCAACCCGGTGGCGCTGGCGCTCGAGCCGCTGCTGCAGCGCCCGCGCTTTATCGAGAGCACCCGGCTGGCCCCGTTCAAGCCGCGCGCCACCGACGTGAGCGTGCTGCTGGACCTGATGATCCACGACGTGGACTTGATCTTGTCGCTGGTCGATAGCGAGATCGTGAGCATAGACAGCAGCGGCGCGCGTGTGCTCACCGCCGACATCGACATCGCCAACGCCCGCATCCGCTTTGCCAACGGCTGTGTGGCCAACGTCACCGCCAGCCGCGTCAGCAACAAGAGCGAGCGCAAGATGCGCGTGTTCCAAGACCGCGCCTGCCATTCGCTCGACTTTGGCACCCGGCAACTGGTGAGCTACCGCGCCACCGACGCCGACCCGCACACCGCCCCCGAAGCGGCGATCGAGCGCCAGCTGCAGACCTTCGGCGAAGCCGACGCGCTGCAAAGCGAGATCGCCGATTTCGTGGCCAGCGTGCGCGAGGGGCGCGCGCCCAAGGTCGGCGGTCGCGCCGGACGCCGGGCGCTGGCGGCGGTGCAGCGCATCAGCGCTGCCACCGAGCTCATTGCCTGATTTTTTGCCCCATCTACTGCCCCCTTCCCCCTTCTGCCTCCTTTCACGCCTTAGAAAGCCCTGCCATGCGCATCCCGATGGTCGATCTGGCCACCCAGTACCGCGAACTCAAACCCCAGCTCGAACCGGCGCTGCTGGCGGCGCTGGAGGCCACGCAGTTCATCCTCGGCCCCAACGTGCAGGCCTTCGAGGCCGAGGCCGCCGCCTATCTGGGCGTCAAGCACGCCATCTCTTGCGCCAACGGCACCGACGCGCTGCACCTGGCGCTGCGCGCGCTCGGCTTGGGGCCGGGCGACGAGGTCATCACCACGCCCTTCACCTTCATCGCCACCGCCGAGGCCATCGCCTATGTGGGCGCCAAAGCGGTGTTCGTCGATATCGACCCGCGCACGTTCAACATCGATGTGGCGCAGGTGGCGCGCGCCATCGGGCCGCGCACCAAGGCGCTGCTGCCGGTGCACCTGTTTGGCCAACCGGCCGACTTGGGTGCGCTGCAGGCGCTGGCGCAGCAACACGGCCTGCACCTGATCGAAGACTGCGCCCAGTCTTTCGGTGCCACGCTCGGTGGCCGCCAGACCGGGGCCATCGGCGACGTGGCGGCGTTCAGCTTTTTCCCCAGCAAAAACCTGGGCTGCTTCGGCGACGGCGGCATGGTCACGACCCAGTCCGACGCGCTGGCCGAGACGCTGCGCATGCTGCGCAACCACGGCAGCAAGGTGCGCTACTACCACGACATCATCGGCTACAACAGCCGCCTCGACGAACTGCAGGCGGTGGTGCTGCGCGCCAAACTGGCGCGCATCGACCACTACAACCAGCAGCGGCGCCGCGTGGCGCAGCGCTACCAGGCCGGTCTAGCGGGCTTGCCGTTGCACACACCGTTTGAAGACGGCATCGGACGGCACGTCTATCACCAATACACGCTGCTGTGCGAGCAACGCACCCAGGTGCAGCAGGCGCTCACCGCAGCCGGCATCGCCAGCGCGATCTACTACCCGGTGCCGCTGCACCAGCAAAAAGTGTTTGCCGCCGAGGCCGCAGGGCAGTCGTTTCCCGTCACCGAGTCGGTGGCGCAGCGCTGCCTGTCGCTGCCGATCTACCCCGAGCTCAGCGACGCGGCCATCGACGAAATCTGCGCCGTGATCCGCCAGGCGCTGGTTTGATGTGGGCCCTGCCAGCTCAGCCAGCCCGGCCAGCCTAGGCCCGTCGCCGCCGGGCGCGGGCTTGCGCGTGGCCATGGTGGCGGCCGAACGCTCGGGCGACCAACTCGCCGCCTTGCTGCTGCAGGGCATGCGCCAGCGCTGGAGTGGCTTGCAGGCCAGCGGCATCGGCGGGCCGCTGATGCAGGCGCAGGGCTTTGTCGCGCACCACAGCTGCGACGAGCTCACCGTGCGCGGGCTGGTCGAGGGCCTGTGGGCCTACCGGCGCATCAGCGCCATCCGGCGCCGCTACGCCGCCGACTTGCTGCGCGAGCGCCCCGATCTGTACCTCGGGGTCGATGCCTCGGACTTCAACCTGCCGCTGGAGCGCCAGCTGAACCGCGCCGGCATCCCGGCGATCCAACTGGTCTGCCCCTCGATCTGGGCTTGGCGCCCTGGGCGCGTGCACGCCATCCGGCGCAGCGTGCGCCACGTGCTGTGCCTGTTTCCCTTCGAGCCCGAGCTGCTGGCGCGCCACGGCATCGCCGGCACCTTTGTGGGGCACCCGGTGGCCGACCTGATCGCGCTCGAGCCCGACCAAGCCGGCGCGCGCCAGCGCCTCGGGCTGGATCCCGAGGCCACCGTGGTGGCGCTGCTGCCGGGCAGCCGGGTGGCCGAGATCGCCGCGCTGGCCATGCCTTTTTTGCACGCCGCGCGCCTGATGGCGCAGCAGCGCCCGCAGCTGCGCTTCGTGCTGCCCACGCACGAGGGCCTGCGCCCCACGCTGGAGCAGGCGCTGCGTACCACCGGCATGGAGGCGCGGGTGCAGCTGGTGCTGGGGCAGGCGCACACCGTGCAGGCGGCCTGCGACGTGGCACTGGTGGCCAGCGGCACCGCCACGCTGGAGTGCGCGCTGCACAAGCGCCCGATGGTCATCGCCTACCGCATGCAGTGGCTCTCGTGGTGGGTGGCCAACCAGCAGCGGCGCACGCCCTGGATCGGGTTGCCCAACATTTTGTGCCAGCAAAGCCTGGTGCCCGAGCTGCTGCAGCAGCAGGCGCAGCCCGAGGCGCTGGCGCGCGCCACCTTGGCCTGGCTCGACGACCCGGCGGCGGTGGCGCGCCTGCGCCAGCGCTTTACCGACATGCACCTGCAACTGCGGCAAGACATGCCCGCCCGAGCCAGCCATGCGATCGCGCAAATCCTCCAAGCCTGACGGCTACACCTTGGGCTGGGCCCCGCCGGGCCTGGTGGCTGGGGTGGACGAAACCGGACGCGGCCCGCTGGCCGGGCCGGTGCTGGCCGCGGCGGTGATGCTGGACCCGCGCAAACCGATCGCGGGCTTGCGCGATTCCAAAAAACTCACGCCCAAGCGGCGCGCGCAACTGTGCGAGCTGATCCACGACCGCGCCCTGTGCTGCTCGGTGGCCCAGGCCAGCGTCGAAGAAATCGAGTGCCTCAACATCTTGCAAGCCACCCTGCTGGCGATGCAGCGCGCCGTGGCCGGCCTGCGGCTGCGCCCCACGCAGGTGCTGGTCGATGGCAACCGCTTGCCCGCCCTCCAGCTGCCGGCGCAAGCCGTGGTGCGTGGCGACGACCGGGTGGCGGCGATCGCGGCGGCTTCCATCGTGGCCAAGGTGCAGCGCGACCGCCTGTGCCTCGACTGGCATGCCCAGTACCCCGATTACGGCTTTGACCGCCACAAAGGCTACGGCACCGCGCTGCACCTCGAGGCGCTGCAGCGCTTGGGCCCCACGCCTTGGCACCGGCGCGGTTTTGCCCCGGTGGCGGCGCTGCTGGCCACAGCCTGTCCCCCATGAACACCGAAACCATCCGCTCGCGCGACAACGCGCTGCTCAAGCAACTGCGCCGCTTGGCCAACGACCCTGCCGCCGGCCGCGAGCTGGGGCTGGTCTGGCTCGAAGGCGAGCACCTGTGCCGCGCCCTGCTGGCCCGCGGCCAGTTGCCCACGGTGCTGCTGCGCGCCGAATCGGCCCCGCACTGGGACACGGCCTGGAGCTTGCCCCCCAGCGTGCGCCGCGTGGCGCTGGCCGACAGCCTGCTGGCCGGCGTCAGCGGCTTGGGCTCGAGCGCGCCGGTCGGTTTTTTGTGGCCGTTGCCCGCCGCCGCGGCGTGCCAGCCCGGGCGGCCCACGGTGCTGCTCGATCGCTTGCAAGATCCGGGCAACGTCGGCTCGATCCTGCGCAGCGCCGCCGCCCTCGGTATTGAGCAGGTGCTGGCGCTCAAGGGCACGGCGGCGCTGTGGGCGCCCAAGGTGCTGCGCGCCGGCATGGGGGCGCATTTTGGCTTGCGCCTGGTCGAAGGCTTGCACCCAGACGATCTGGCGGGACTCGATCTGCCGCTGCTGGCCACCAGCTCGCACCAAGGCCAGTGGCTGCACCAAGCCGCGCTGCCTTGGCCCTGCGCCTGGTTGTTCGGCCACGAAGGGCAGGGCGTGAGCCCAGCGCTGCTGGCCGCTGCCAGCCACACCCTGCGCATCGCCCAGCCCGGCGGCGAGGAATCGCTCAACGTCGCCGCCGCCGCCGCCATTTGTTTGCACGCCAGCGCGGTGCAGCGGCTGGGTTGAACAGGGCCCGGTGATTGCCCCGGTGGCGGTATGCCCCGGTGGCGGTGTGTCAACCGGTGGCGGTGGGTGGGCGGGCTATAATTCCAAGGTTTACCCTAACCCTGCGCACCCCGGTGGCCCCAATGACTCAAAGGCCGCTGCAGCCCCAATCAAAATCGCCTGAGTGCGTGCTGGCGTGGGGCCTTAAGGGTGCGGCCAGAATCCAAGTACCTGGAGAATCCCCCGTGTTTCCCGTCCCCGCCCCCGCCCTGCTCGCGCTTGCCGACGGCACGGTCTTTCGCGGCACCGCCATCGGTGCCACCGGCCAGACCGTCGGCGAAGTGGTGTTCAACACCGCGCTTACCGGCTACCAAGAAATCCTCACCGACCCCAGCTACCGCCAGCAACTGGTCACGCTCACCTACCCGCACATCGGCAACACCGGCGTCAACGAGCAAGACGTGGAGTCCGACGCCATCCACGCCGCCGGCCTGATCATCAAAGACCTGCCGCTGCTGCACTCCAACTTTCGCGCCAGCAGCAGCTTGGGCGAGTACCTGCAGCGCAATGGCACGGTGGCCATCGCCGGCATCGACACCCGCGCCCTCACGCGCCGCCTGCGCACGCATGGGGCACAAAACGGCGCCATCGTCGCCTTGGCAGCGGGCCAGAGCCTGAGCGATGCGGTGGTGGCGCAGGCGCTGGCCGCCGCTCGCAGCGCACCCAGCATGGCTGGGCAAGACCTGGCGCGGGTGGTGAGCACGGTGCAGCCCTACGCGTGGACACAGGCCGAGTGGCAACTGGCGCGCGCCGACGGCAGCCCCGGCTACGGCGAGCTGCAGGCGCCGCGTTTTCACGTCGTGGCCTACGATTTTGGCGTCAAGAAAAACATCCTGCGCATGCTGGCGCAGCGCGGCTGCCGCGTCACCGTGGTGCCGGCCCAAACCCCGGCGGCCCAGGTGCTGGCGCTGCGCCCCGACGGCGTGTTCCTGTCCAACGGCCCCGGCGACCCGCAGCCCTGCGACTATGCCATCGCCGCCGCCGCCGAGCTGATCGAATCCGGCCTGCCCACCTTCGGCATCTGCCTCGGGCACCAGATCATGGCCCTAGCCAGCGGCGCGCGCACCTACAAAATGCCGCACGGCCACCACGGCGCCAACCACCCGGTGCAAGAGCTCGCCAGCGGTCGCGTGGCCATCACCAGCCAGAACCACGGCTTTGCCGTGGAGCGCGAATCGCTGCCGGCGCACCTGCGCGTGACCCACATCAGCCTGTTCGACGGCACCGTGCAGGGGCTGGAGCGCACCGACCGCCCGGCCTTTTGCTTCCAAGGCCACCCCGAGGCCTCGCCGGGCCCGCACGACATCGCCAACCTGTTCGACCGCTTCACGGCGCTCATGGCCGCAAAGAAAGCTCAACATGCCTAAGCGTTCAGACATCCAAAGCATCCTCATCATCGGCGCCGGCCCGATCGTCATCGGCCAAGCCTGCGAGTTCGATTACTCCGGCGTGCAAGCCTGCAAAGCGCTGCGCGAGGAGGGCTACAAGGTCATCTTGATCAACAGCAACCCGGCCACGATCATGACCGACCCGGCCACCGCCGACGTCACCTACATCGAGCCCATCACCTGGCAGACGGTGGCCAAGATCATCGCCAAGGAGCGACAGCTCAACCCCGGCGGTTTTGCGATTTTGCCCACCATGGGCGGCCAGACCGCGCTCAACTGCGCGCTCGACCTCTGGCGCCAAGGCGTGCTGGCGCAGTACGGCGTTGAGCTGATCGGGGCCACGCCCGAGGCCATCGACAAGGCCGAAGACCGGCTCAAGTTCAAAGACGCCATGACCAAGATCGGCTTGGGCTCGGCGCGTTCGGGCATCGCGCACAGCCTGAGCGAGGCCTGGGAGGTGCAAAAACAGGTCGGTTTCCCGACCGTGATCCGGCCCAGCTTCACCCTCGGCGGCAGCGGCGGCGGCATCGCCTACAACCCCGAAGAGTTCGAGACCATCTGCAAGCGCGGGCTGGAAGCCTCGCCCACCCACGAGCTGCTGATCGAAGAGTCGCTGCTGGGCTGGAAAGAGTTCGAGATGGAGGTGGTGCGGGACCGCGCCGACAACTGCATCATCGTCTGCTCGATCGAAAACCTCGACCCCATGGGCGTGCACACCGGCGACTCGATCACCGTGGCGCCGGCGCAGACGCTCACCGACAAAGAGTACCAGCTGATGCGCAACGCCAGCTTGGCGGTGCTGCGCGAGATCGGTGTCGATACCGGCGGCTCCAACGTGCAGTTCGCGCTCAACCCGCGCGACGGGCGCATGGTCGTGATCGAGATGAACCCGCGCGTTTCGCGCTCGTCGGCGCTGGCTTCCAAGGCCACCGGTTTCCCGATCGCCAAGGTGGCAGCCAAGCTGGCGGTGGGCTACACCCTCGACGAGCTCAAAAACGAGATCACCGGCGGCGCCACCCCGGCCTCGTTCGAGCCCAGCATCGACTACGTGGTGACCAAGATCCCGCGCTTTGCCTTCGAAAAATTCCCCGCTGCCGACAGCCGCCTGACGACGCAGATGAAGTCGGTGGGCGAAGTCATGGCCATCGGGCGCACCTTCCAAGAGAGCTTCCAAAAGGCGCTGCGCGGGCTCGAGGTCGGCGTCGATGGCATGAACGAAAAAACCCAAGACCGCGAAACGCTCGAGCGCGAACTCGGCTCCCCGGGCCCGGAGCGCATCTGGTTCGTGGGCGACGCCTTTGCCGCCGGCTGGACGCTGGCCGAGGTGCAGCAGATCACGCGCATCGACCCCTGGTTTCTGGTGCAGATCGAGGACATCGTGCGCATCGAGCTGGGGCTGGATCGGCACACCGCCGAGCACGGCGCGCAGGCGCTGGCGGCCCTGAGCGCCGACACGCTGCGCACGCTCAAGCAAAAAGGCTTTTCCGACCGCCGCTTGGCCAAGCTGCTGCACACCCACGAGCAAGCCGTGCGCGCCCAGCGCCACGCCTTGGGCGTGCGCCCGGTTTATAAGCGCGTCGATACCTGCGCCGCCGAATTCGCCACCGCCACCGCCTACCTGTACTCTAGCTACGAGCAAGAGTGCGAGGCCGAGCCCAGCGAGCGCAAAAAAATCATGGTACTGGGCGGCGGGCCGAACCGCATCGGGCAGGGCATCGAGTTCGATTACTGCTGCGTGCACGCCGCGCTGGCCCTGCGCGAAGACGGCTACGAGACCCTGATGGTCAACTGCAACCCCGAGACCGTCTCGACCGACTACGACACCAGCGACCGGCTCTACTTCGAGCCGCTGACGCTCGAAGACGTGCTCGAAATCGTGGCCAAAGAGCGCCCCGAGGGCGTGATCGTGCAGTTCGGCGGCCAGACGCCGCTAAAGCTCGCGCTCGGGCTCGAGGCCGCCGGCGTGCCGATCATCGGCACCAGCCCAGACATGATCGACGCCGCCGAAGACCGCGAGCGCTTCCAGCAGCTGCTGCACCGCCTCGGGCTGCGCCAGCCACCCAACGCCACCGCGCGCACCGAAGCCGAGGCCATGGACAAAGCCGGCGCGCTGGGCTACCCGCTGGTGGTGCGCCCGAGCTACGTGCTGGGCGGGCGGGCGATGGAGATCGTGCACGAGCCGCGCGACCTCGAGCGCTACATGCGCGAGGCGGTCAAGGTCAGCCACGACTCGCCGGTGCTGCTGGACCGCTTCCTGAGCGATGCCATCGAGTGCGACGTCGATTGCATCCGCGACGCCAGCGGCGCCGTGCTCATCGGCGGCGTGATGGAGCACATCGAGCAAGCCGGCGTGCACTCGGGCGATTCGGCCTGCTCGCTGCCGCCGTACTATCTGAGCGCAGCCACTGTCGATGAAATCAAGCGCCAGACGGCGGCCATGGCCGGCGCCCTGAACGTGGTCGGGCTGATGAACGTGCAGTTCGCGATACAGCAGCTCGACGGCGTCGATGTCATCTACGTGCTCGAAGTCAACCCGCGCGCCTCGCGCACCGTGCCCTTTGTCTCCAAAGCCACCGGCATCCAACTGGCCAAGGTGGCGGCGCGCTGCATGGCCGGCCAGACGCTGGCGCAGCAGGGCGTGACGCGCGAAGTGGTGCCGCCGTACTTCAGCGTCAAGGAAGCGGTGTTCCCCTTCGTCAAGTTCCCCGGCGTGGACACCATCCTCGGCCCCGAGATGAAGTCCACCGGCGAGGTCATGGGAGTGGGGCGCAGCTTTGGCGAGGCCTTCGTCAAGTCGCAGCTCGGGGCCGGCACCCAGTTGCCGCGCCCCAGCGACGCCGTGCGCAAGGTGTTTTTGTCGGTCAAGGCCGACGACAAGCCGCGTGCGGTGCAGGTGGCGCGCGAGCTGCACGCGCTCGGCTTTGAGCTCGTGGCCACGCGCGGCAGCGCCGCCGCCCTCAACGCCGCCGGCGTGCCGTGCGCGCAGGTGAACAAAGTCGCCGAAGGCCGGCCCAACATCGTTGACCTGATCAAAAACGGCGACATCGCCATGGTCATCAACACCGTAGAGGAGCGGCGCAACGCCATCGCCGATTCGCGCTACATCCGCACCTCGGCGCTGGCCAACCGCGTCACCACCTTCACCACCATCTCGGGTGCCGAAGCGGCGGTTGAAGGCATCAAGTGCCAAGACTCGTTGGGCGTGGTGTCGGTGCAAGAGCTGCACGCGCTGCTGGCCGGGTTATAATCTCAAGGTCTGCCTATTTTTGGCAAGACTACACACGCCTGTTGCGGCAAGCGGCGGCTTGGGGCCTTGGTGCCTTGAGCTGACCGCACCCTGCGGCAGGACGCACGTCCACCTAGAAAGTCATCATGATCGCTCAATCCGTCAAAGCCGAAGTGATTTCGGCCAACGCCCGTGCACCCCACGACACCGGCAGCCCCGAAGTACAGGTCGCCATCCTTACGGCGCGCATCAACGAACTCACGCCGCACTTCAAAACCCACGCCAAAGACCACCACGGCCGCCGCGGTCTGCTGCGCATGGTCAGCCGTCGGCGCAAGCTGCTCGACTACCTCAAGGGCAAAGACGCCGACCGCTACGTGAGCCTGATCCAAAAGCTCGGCTTGCGCAAATAAGAACCGCACCCAAGCGGCCTTTGCCCTTTTTCGTTCATCGTGCAAAACGCCTCGGTCGCCCTGCCGCCGCAGGCGTTTTTTGCGCTTCATTTCCCATCTAGGCCAGGCGTGCTCATTCAGAGCGAAGCTGTGTCATTCCAAAGCCGTCGCGCGCGCCGCGGCGGCACTGGAATGGCATCGTGTTCTGAAGGCTCGGCCGTCGGCCCACCACCCCCACCACTCTAGGAACACTCATGGGTCTGTTTAACAAAGTCAGCAAAAGCTTCCAATGGGGCCGCCACACCGTGCGCCTCGAAACCGGCGAAATCGCGCGCCAGTCCAGCGGCGCCGTGCTGCTCGACATGGACGGCACCGTGGTGCTGGCCACCGTGGTCGCCAAAACCGACGCCAAGTCGGGTCAAGACTTTTTCCCACTCACCGTCGATTACCTCGAAAAATCCTACGCTGCCGGCAAAATTCCGGGCAGCTTCTTCAAGCGCGAAGGGCGCCCGAGCGAGTTCGAAACCCTCACCAGTCGCCTGATCGACCGCCCGATTCGGCCCCTGTTCCCCGAGGGCTTTTTCAACGAAGTGCAGGTGGTGGTGCACACCCTGTCGCTCAACCCCGAGGTCGATGCCGACATCGCCGCCCTGATCGCCACCAGCGCCGCACTGTCCATCAGCGGCATCCCCTTCAACGGCCCCATCGGCGCCGCGCGGGTGGGCTACGTCAACGGCCAGTACATCCTCAACCCCGGCCAGACCGAGCGCGCCAACAGCCAGCTCGATCTGGTGGTGGCCGGCACCGAAGCGGCGGTGCTGATGGTCGAGAGCGAAGCGCAGCAGTTGTCCGAAGAGGTGTTGCTGGGTGCCGTGGTCTTTGGCCACGAGCAAGGCAACATCGCCATCGCCGCCATCAACGAACTGGTGCGCGAAGCCGGCAAGCCCGAATGGGACTGGCAGCCGCCGGCGCGCGACGAGGCGCTGATCGCCCGCGTCGAGGCGCTGGGCCGCGAGGCCCTGGTGGCGGCCTACCAGATCCGCAACAAGCAAGCGCGCACCCAGGCCTGCCGCCAAGCCTACGCCGCCGTGCACGCCGGGCTCAAGGCTGAGGGGCTCGTGTGCGACGCGGTCAAGGTCGAAGAGCTGCTGTTCAACATCGAAGCCGGCATCGTGCGCGGGCAGATTCTGGCCGGCGAGCCGCGCATCGACGGCCGCGACACGCGTACCGTGCGCCCGATCGAAATCCGCACCGGCGTGCTGCCGCGCACCCACGGCTCGGCGCTGTTCACGCGCGGCGAAACGCAGGCGCTGGTAATCGCCACCCTGGGCACCGAGCGCGACGCGCAGCGCATCGACGCGCTGGCCGGCGATTTTGAAGACCGCTTCATGCTGCACTACAACATGCCACCCTTCGCCACCGGCGAAACCGGGCGCGTAGGCAGCCCCAAGCGGCGCGAGATCGGCCACGGCCGCTTGGCCAAGCGCGCGCTGGTCGCCGCGCTGCCGCCCAAAGACGAGTTTCCCTACACCGTGCGCGTGGTGAGCGAAATCACCGAGTCCAACGGTTCGTCGTCCATGGCTTCGGTCTGCGGCGGCTGCTTGGCGCTGATGGACGCCGGCGTGCCCATGAAAGCGCACGTGGCCGGCATCGCCATGGGCCTGATCAAAGAGGGCAACCGCTTCGCCGTGCTCACCGACATTTTGGGCGACGAAGACCACCTCGGTGACATGGACTTCAAGGTTGCGGGCACCCCAGCCGGCATCACCGCCTTGCAGATGGACATCAAAATCCAAGGCATCACCAAAGAGATCATGCAAGTCGCGCTGGCGCAAGCCAAAGAGGCGCGCCTGCACATTCTGGGCGAGATGCAAGCGGCGATGGGGCAGGCCAACACCGAGATTTCGAGCTTTGCGCCGCGCCTCTACACCATGAAGATCAACCCGGAAAAAATCCGCGACATCATCGGCAAGGGCGGCGCCACCATCCGCGCCCTGACCGAAGAAACCGGCACCCAGATCGACATCGCCGAAGACGGCACCATCACCATCGCCAGCAGCGAAGCGGCCAAGGCCGAACACGCCATGCGCCGCATCGAGGCCATCACAGCCGAAGTGGAAATCGGCAAGGTCTATGAAGGCCCGATCACCAAGATCCTCGATTTCGGGGCCCTGGTGAACCTGCTGCCCGGCAAAGACGGCCTGCTGCACATCAGCCAGATCGCGCACCAGCGCGTCGAAAAAGTGACCGACTACCTAAAAGAGGGCCAGATCGTCAAGGTCAAGGTGCTCGAGACCGACGAAAAAGGCCGCGTCAAGCTGTCGATGAAGGCGCTGCTCGATCGCGACGAGGTGCAACCGGCGCAGCAGCCGCAAGACGACTGAACCTTGGCCGCTGCAACGTATCTCAAGGGCCCACCATGCGCAAAAAACTGATCGTCGGCAACTGGAAGATGAACGGCAGCCTAGCGGCCAACGCCGAGTTGTTGGCTGCGCTCAAGGCGGGCTTTGATGCGGCGCAAGCCGATCTGGCGCTGTGCGCGCCAGCCCCCTATCTGTTGCAGCTGCAGGCGGCCTTGCAAGGCAGCGGCATAGCCTGGGGCGCGCAGGATGTGTCGGCGCACGAGGGCGGGGCCTACACCGGCGAGGTCAGCGCCGCCATGCTGCGCGACTGCGGCTGCCGCTACGTCATCGTCGGCCACTCGGAGCGGCGCCAATACCACCACGAGAGCGACGACTTGGTGGCCCTCAAGGCGCAGCGCGCGCTGGCGGCGGGCCTGACCCCCATCGTCTGCGTGGGCGAAACCCTGCCCGACCGCGAAGCCGGGCGCACCGAGTTCGTCGTCAAGCGCCAGCTGTCGGCCGTGATCCACGCCGTGGGCCACTGCTGCAGCGAGATCGTGGTCGCCTACGAGCCGGTGTGGGCCATCGGCACCGGCTTGAGCGCCAGCGCCGCGCAAGCGCAGGCGGTGCACGCGGTGCTGCGCGCGCAACTGCGCGCCGCCACCGGGCAGGCCGAGCGCAACCGCATCCTCTACGGCGGCAGCATGAACGCGGCCAACGCCGCCGAGCTGCTGCGCCAGCCCGACGTCGATGGCGGGCTGATTGGCGGCGCCTCGCTCAAGGCCGCCTCGTTTTTGTCCATTGCTGCGGCCGGCTTGGCTGTGCTGCAAACGAACTGATTTTGGCTTTTGGAGTGTGAGTTCATGAATATTTTCTTAACCTTGCTGCTGGCGGTGCAGCTGCTGTCGGCGTTGGTGATGATCGGCCTGATTCTGGTGCAGCACGGCAAAGGAGCCGATGCCGGCGCCTCCCTTGGGGGCGGCAGTTCGGGCGCTGCCACCCTGTTTGGGGCCAGCGGTGGTTCCAACTTCATGTCGCGCAGCACGGCGATTCTGGCAACCTTGTTCCTCAGCGCCACGCTGGGTTTGGCCTATTTTGGCCAGGCACCCCAAGCCGAGGCCGGCACCGTGCTCGAAACCCTGCCCGCAGCCCCGCCCACGCCCGCCGACC
Organism: Serpentinimonas maccroryi; assembly: GCF_000828915.1. Classification (NCBI taxonomy): domain Bacteria; kingdom Pseudomonadati; phylum Pseudomonadota; class Betaproteobacteria; order Burkholderiales; family Comamonadaceae; genus Serpentinimonas; species Serpentinimonas maccroryi. The sequence continues at coordinate 1,409,205 of NZ_AP014569.1, read as the reverse complement.
AGATTCCGGGTGTCCCGGCGCCGCCGGCAGCACCGGCCACAGCGCCAGCCGGTGCGGGTCAAATTCCTGCACAGTAAGCTTTTCTAAAGCTTGCCCCGTTTTTTCAGGGTAAAATTCGGGGCTGGGATGCATCGCGGGGCCAAAGCTCCTCCAGCCAAGCTGGATGCATCCAAGATTTAAGCCGACGTGGTGAAATTGGTAGACACGCTATCTTGAGGGGGTAGTGGCGAAAGCTGTGCGAGTTCGAGTCTCGCCGTCGGCACCAATCATGTAAAAACCGAGCCGCGCCCAACGCGCCCAGCGTGGGTCTAGTGGAGCGCGCGAGTTTTAGAGAGACATCAAGATGAATCTAGAGCTTTACCTGCCCGTACTCTTGTTTATTCTGGTCGGTCTCGCAGTGGGCGTGTTGCCGCAGTTGATCGGCTACGTTCTGGGGCCCAACCGGCCCGACCCCGAGAAAAACTCCCCCTACGAATGCGGCTTCGAAGCTTTCGAAGACGCGCGCATGAAATTCGACGTACGCTATTACCTCGTCGCCATTCTCTTCATCCTCTTTGACCTCGAGATCGCTTTTCTGTTCCCATGGGCGGTGGCGTTCAGCGAAATCGGCTTCACCGGCTTTTTAGCCGGCATGATGTTCTTGGCCATCCTCACCGTGGGCTTTGTCTATGAGTGGAAAAAAGGGGCGCTGGATTGGGAGTGAGCGGTTTGCTGTCTGCGTGTGCGGCAGCGTCAGTTCATTTACACAAGGATCGATGCGATGATTGAAGGCGTACTCAAACAGGGCTTCGTCACCACCAGTTACGACTCGGTGGTGAACTGGGCCAAGACCGGTTCCATCTGGCCCATGACCTTCGGTCTGGCCTGCTGCGCGGTCGAAATGATGCACTCGGCGGCCGCGCGTTACGACCTCGGGCGCTTTGGCGCCGAGGTGTTCCGGGCCAGCCCACGCCAGTCGGACCTGATGATCGTGGCCGGCACCCTGTGCAACAAAATGGCCCCGGCCCTGCGCAAGGTCTATGACCAAATGGCCGAGCCGCGCTGGGTGCTGAGCATGGGCTCCTGTGCCAACGGCGGCGGCTACTACCACTACAGCTACTCGGTGGTGCGCGGCTGCGACCGCGTGGTGCCGGTCGACGTTTACGTGCCGGGCTGTCCGCCCACGGCCGAGGCGCTGATCTACGGCATCATCCAGTTGCAGCAAAAAATCCGCCGCACCCAAACCATCGCGCGCGTTTGAGCGCGGCCAAGGCACCAGCCATGACGACCCCAGCAAGCAAAGGCGCGCCACCCCACCTTGGGTCTTGGAGCGAGCGCCCCGCCGCCACCGTGCAGCAGACCCTGAGCCAGATCCTGCAAGGCCGCGCCACCGTGGTGCAAAGCACTAGCGACGAAATCACGCTCGAAGTCGCTGCCGCCGATTACCTCGACGTGATGCAGACCCTGCGCGACGTCACCGGCTGCCGCTTCGAGCAGCTCATCGACCTCTGCGGCCTCGACTACTCGGCCTGGCGCGACCAAAGCTGGGACGGCCCACGCTACGCCGTGGTGGCGCACCTGCTGTCGGTCTCGCTCAACCAGCGCGTGCGCGTGCGCGTGCGCTGCCCCGACGACGACTGGCCGCAGGTGCCCAGCGTCAGCCACCTGTGGTCGGCGGCCAACTGGTACGAGCGCGAAGCCTTCGACCTCTACGGCATCGTCTTCGATGGCCACCCCGACCTGCGCCGCATCCTCACCGACTACGGCTTCATCGGGCACCCGTTTCGCAAAGACTTCCCGCTCTCGGGCCATGTGGAAATGCGCTACGACCCCGAGCGCCGGCGCGTGATTTATGAGCCCATCACCATCGAACCGCGCGAAAACACACCGCGCATCGTGCGCGAAGACCATTACGGCGGTGGCTTGCGCTAAAGGCCGCCGCAGCGGATTCAACCATGGCTGAAATAAAAAACTACACGCTCAACTTTGGCCCGCAGCACCCGGCCGCGCACGGTGTGTTGCGCTTGGTGCTCGAGCTCGACGGCGAGGTGGTGCAACGCGCCGACCCGCACATCGGGCTGCTGCACCGCGCCACCGAAAAACTGGCCGAGCACAAGACCTACATCCAGTCGCTGCCCTACATGGACCGGCTCGATTACGTCTCGATGATGTGCAACGAGCACGCCTACTGTCTGGCGATCGAAAAGCTGCTCGGGCTCGAGGTGCCCATCCGTGCCCAGTACATCCGCGTCATGTACAGCGAGATCACGCGCTTGCTCAACCACCTGATGTGGCTGGGCTCGCACGGCAACGACTGCGGCAGCTCCACCATCCTGATCTACACCTTCCGCGAGCGCGAAGACCTGTTCGATATGTACGAAGCGGTCTCGGGCGCGCGCATGCACGCGGCCTACTTCCGCCCCGGCGGCGTCTATCGCGACCTGCCCGACACCATGCCTCAGCACACCGAGAACAAGGTGCGCAACACCAGCGGCATCGACAAGCTCAACCGCAACCGCAAGGGCTCGCTGCTCGATTTCATCGAAGACTTCACGCAGCGCTTCCCGAACTACCTCAGCGAATACCACACCCTGCTGACCGATAACCGCATCTGGAAGCAGCGCACCGTGGGCATCGGCGTCATCACCCCCGAGCGCGCGCTCAACATGGGCCTGACCGGCCCGATGCTGCGCGGCAGCGGCATCGCTTGGGACTTGCGCAAAAAGCAGCCCTACGACGCCTACGCCCAAGTCGATTTCGACGTGCCCGTGGGCAAGACCGGCGACACCTACGACCGCTACCTGGTGCGCATGGAGGAGATGAAGCAGTCCAACCGCATCATCCAGCAGTGCGTGGCTTGGCTGCGCGCCAACCCCGGCCCGGTGATCACCAGCAACCACAAGGTGGCGCCGCCGGCACGCGAAGCCATGAAGTCGAGCATGGAGGAGCTGATCCACCACTTCAAGCTCTTTACCGAAGGCTTCCACGTGCCCGAGGGCGAGGCCTACGCCGCAGTCGAACACCCCAAGGGCGAGTTCGGCATCTACTTGGTGAGCGACGGCGCCAACAAGCCTTACCGGCTCAAAATCCGCGCGCCCGGTTTCCCGCATTTGGCCGCCCTCGACGAGATGGCGCGTGGCCACATGCTGGCCGACGCCGTGGCGATCATCGGCACCATGGACATCGTGTTTGGAGAGATAGACCGATGAGCAGCCCCAGCCCCATCAAACCCAGCGCCCCGGTGGCGCCCATGGCCTTTGCTGACGCCACGCTGGCGCGCTTTGCGCGCGAAGTGGCCAAGTACCCCGCCGAGCAAAAGCAGTCGGCGGTCATGGCTTGTTTGGCCATCGTACAGCAAGAACAAGGCTGGGTCAGCCCAGCGGCCGAGGAGGGCGTGGCCGACTACCTCGGTATGCCGGTCATGGCGGTGCACGAAGTCACTACCTTCTACAACATGTACAACCAGCAGCCGCTGGGCAAGTTCAAGCTCAACGTCTGCACCAACCTGCCGTGTGCGCTGCGCGACGGCGTGCAGACGCTGCAGCACCTCGAGCGCCGGCTGGGCATCCAGATGGGCCAGACCACGCCCGACGGCCTGTTCACCTTGCAGCAGTCTGAATGCCTAGGCGCCTGCGCCGACGCCCCGGTGCTGCTGGTCAACGACCGCCACATGTGCAGCTTCATGAGCGCCGACAAGCTCGACCAGCTCATCGACGGCCTGCGTGCTGCAAAGGAAGAGGCATGAACGTCAATCAAGTGCTGGAGCAGTTCCAGTCGCGCGGCATCGAAACCTGCTTTCACGGCCGCCACATCAGCCCGCAGATGTACGCCGGCCTAGACGGCAGCAACTGGGGCTTGGCTGACTACGAGGCGCGCGGCGGATATGCGGCGCTGCGCCAGATCTTGGGGCGCGACGGCGGCCCCGGCCTCACGCCCGAAGAGGTGATCGCCCACGTCAAAGAATCGGCCTTGCGCGGCCGCGGCGGTGCGGGCTTCCCGACCGGTCTGAAGTGGAGCTTCATGCCGCGCCAGTTTCCGGGCCAAAAATACCTCGTGTGCAACTCCGACGAGGGCGAGCCCGGCACCTGCAAAGACCGCGACATCCTGATGTACAACCCGCACATCGTGATCGAGGGCATGGCCATTGCCGCCTACGCCATGGGCACCACGGTGGGCTACAACTACATCCACGGCGAGATCTTCCAAGTCTATGAGCGCTTCGAGGCCGCGCTCGAACAGGCGCGCGCCGCCGGTTACTTGGGCGAGCGCATTTTGGGCACCAATTTCAGCTTCCAGCTGCACGCGCACCATGGCTTTGGCGCCTACATCTGCGGCGAAGAAACGGCGCTGCTCGAATCGCTCGAAGGCAAAAAGGGCCAGCCACGCTTCAAGCCACCGTTCCCGGCCAGTTTTGGCCTCTACGGCAAGCCGACCACCATCAACAACACCGAAACCTTTGCCGCCGTGCCTTGGCTCATCCGCCACGGCGGCAAGGCCTACCTCGACTGCGGCCGCCCCAACAACGGCGGCACCAAGATTTTTTCGGTCAGCGGCGACGTCGAGCACCCCGGTAACTACGAGGTGCCGATGTGCACCCCGTTTTCTACCCTGCTCGAGCTCTGCGGCGGCGTGCGCAAGGGGCGCCGGCTCAAGGCCGTGATCCCGGGCGGTTCCTCTTCGCCCGTGTTGCCCGCCGAATCGATGATGTGCTGCACGCTCGACTACGACTCGATCAGCAAGGCCGGCTCCATGCTGGGTTCGGGCGCGGTGATCGTGCTCGACGACAGCCGCTGCATGGTCAAGGCACTGCACCGCCTGAGTTATTTTTACATGCACGAGTCCTGCGGCCAGTGCACCCCGTGCCGCGAAGGGACGGGCTGGCTGTATCGGATCGTGGACCGCATCGTGAACGGCCAGGGCCGGCCCGAAGACCTCGCGCTGCTCGACAACGTGGCCGAAAACATCATGGGCCGCACCATCTGCGCCCTCGGTGACGCGGCCGCGATGCCGGTGCGCGCCATGCTCAAGCACTACCGGCACGAGTTTGAGCACTACATCGAACACAAAACCAGCTTGGTTGCGGCCACCGTTTGAGAAGCAAAGCGCTATGTTAGAAATCGAACTCGACGGCAAAAAGGTGCAGGTTCCTCCGGGCAGCATGATCATGCATGCGGCAGAGAAGGTGGGCCAAACCATCCCGCATTTTTGCTACCACAAAAAGCTCTCGATTGCGGCCAACTGCCGCATGTGCTTGGTGGAAGTGGAAAAAGCACCCAAGCCCATGCCAGCTTGCGCCACTCCGGTGACGCAGGGGATGATCGTGCGCACCCAGAGCGAGAAGGCGATCAAGGCGCAGCAGTCGGTGATGGAGTTTTTGCTCATCAACCACCCGCTGGATTGCCCGATCTGCGACCAAGGCGGCGAGTGCCAGCTGCAAGACCTCGCCGTGGGCTACGGTGCCGGCAAGTCGCGCTACCAAGAAGAAAAGCGCGTGGTGCATCACAAAGAAGTCGGGCCGCTGATTTCCATGGAGGAGATGAGCCGCTGCATCCACTGCACCCGCTGCGTGCGCTTTGGGCAAGAGATCGCGGGCCAGATGGAGCTCGGCATGAGCCACCGCGGCGAGCACGCCGAGATCGAAACCTTCGTTGGCCAGACGGTGGATTCCGAGCTCTCGGGCAACATGATCGACATCTGCCCGGTGGGCGCGCTCACCAGCAAACCTTTCCGCTACCAGGCGCGCACCTGGGAGCTGTCGCGGCGCAAGAGCATCAGCCCGCACGACTCCACCGGCGCCAACCTGATCGTGCAGGTCAAAAACCACCGCGTGCTGCGCGTCGTGCCCTTCGAGAACGAAGCCGTCAACGAATGCTGGCTCGCCGACCGTGACCGCTTCAGCTACGAAGCCCTCAACAGCGACGAGCGCCTGACCGAACCCATGCTCAAGCAGGGCGGCCAGTGGCGCACGGTCGATTGGCAGACCGCACTCGAATACGTGGCCAACGGCTTGCAGCAGATCAAGGCCGATCACGGCGCCGCCGCCCTGGCCGCCGTCGCCAGCCCGCACTGCACGGTGGAAGAGCTGCACTTGGCCACCAGCCTGCTGCGCGGCCTGGGCAGCAGCAGCATCGACACGCGCTTGCGCGCCGCCTGCTACGACCACGCCGCCCCAGCGGGCGAGGCGCGCTGGCTGGGGCTGCCGATCGCCGAGCTGTCCACGCTCGAGCGCGTGCTGGTGGTGGGTTCGAACCTGCGCAAAGACCACCCGCTGTTCGCGCAGCGCATCCGCCAAGCCCAGCGCCGTGGCGCCCAAGTGAGCGCCTTGGTGGCCGAAGCCCCCGACTGGGCGCTGCCGCTTGCGCACACATTGCAGGCCGAACCCGGCCGCTGGGCGCTCGAACTGGCGGGCATCGCCGCTGCCGTGGCGCAGGCGCAGGGCATCGAAGCGCCATGCGCAAGCTCCGAGCCGGTGAGCGCCGCCGCACGCGCCATCGCCGCCTCGCTGTTGGGCGGCGAGCGCAAGGCGCTGCTGCTGGGCAACGCCGCCGCGCACCACGAGCAAGCCCCCAGCCTGCTGGCGCTGGCGCAGTGGATCGCAGAGCGCACCGGCGCGCACTGGGGCTACCTGACCGAGGCCGCCAACACCGTGGGCGCGCAGCTGGTGCAGGCGCTGCCCGGTGCCGGTGGCCTCAACGCCACGCAGATTTTGAGCGGTGCCGCCAAGGCGGTGCTGTTGCTCAACGCCGAAGTCGGGCTCGACACCGCCGTCTGCGGCAAAGGGCTGGCGCAGGCGCAGATGGTCGTGTCCTTGAGTCCCTTCAAAGCCAACCTCGAGCACTGCGACGTGCTGCTGCCCATCGCCCCGTTCAGCGAGACCTCGGGCAGCTACGTCAATGCCGAAGGGCGCTTGCAGAGCTTCCACGCTGTGGTGCGGCCGCTGGGCGAAGCGCGCCCGGCTTGGAAGGTGCTGCGCGTGCTGGGCCAACTGCTCGGCCTGCCGGGTTTTGAGGCCGAAAGCTCGCAAGCCGTGCTGGCGCAAGCGCTGCCCGGCGTGGCCAGCGGCCAGTTTGTGCCCGCCGCGCGGCTCGACAACCGCAGCCAAGCCGCCATCGACCTCACGCTGGGCAGCGCCACGCCCTGCGTGGCCTCGATCTACCAACTCGATGCCCTCGTGCGCCGCTCGCCGGCGCTGCAGCACACCGCCGACGCGCGCGCAGCCTTGGCTGCCGCCCGTGCCAACCAGACCGGAGACCGCGCATGATCGACGCCCTCTACTACGGCGGCCTGAATCTGGTCGCAGCCGCTTGGTGGCAACAGGCGGCTTGGCCGGTGATCTGGGCCCTGATCAAGATCATGGTCATCGTGGCACCGCTGATGGCTGCCGTGGCCTACCTGACGCTGTGGGAGCGGCGCCTGATCGGCTTCATGCAGGTGCGGCTGGGCCCGAACCGCGTTGGGCCGCAGGGCTTGTTGCAGCCCATCGCCGACGCCTTCAAGCTGCTCACCAAAGAGCTGATCACACCCACCGCCGCCAGCCCGGGGCTGTTTTGGATCGCCCCGATGCTGGCCATCATGCCGGCGCTGGCGGCATGGGCGGTGATCCCGTTCGGCCCCGAAGCGGTGCTGGCCAACGTCAACGCCGGTTTGCTGCTGCTGCTGGCCATCACCTCGATCGAGGTTTACGGCGTGATCATCGCCGGCTGGGCCGCCAATTCCAAATACGCCTTCTTGGGCGCGCTGCGCGCCTCGGCGCAGATGGTCAGCTACGAGATCGCCATCGGTTTTTGCTTCCTGGTGGTGGTGATGACCGCCGGCAGCCTGCAGCTGGGCGTGATCGTGGCCTCGCAGCAAGCGGGCATGTTTGCCGACATGGGGCTCAACTTCCTGTCTTGGAACTGGTTGCCGCTGCTGCCGATTTTCATCGTGTTCCTGATCTCGGGTGTGGCCGAGACCAACCGGCACCCCTTCGACGTGGTCGAGGGCGAGGCCGAGATCGTCGCCGGCCACATGGTCGAGTACTCGGGTATGCGCTTTGCCATCTTCTTCCTGGCCGAATACGCCAGCATGTGGCTGATCTCAATTCTGGCCGTGCTCATGTTCTTGGGCGGCTGGGACGCCCCGGTGGCCGCGCTCGACTTCATTCCCGGCTGGATCTGGCTGGCGCTCAAGACCTTCTTCGTGGTCTCGCTGTTCATCTGGATCCGCGCCACTTTCCCGCGTTTCCGCTACGACCAGATCATGCGTCTGGGCTGGAAGATTTTCATCCCCGTCACCTTGATCTGGTTGGTGGTGGTCGCCGTCTGGATGCAGACGCCTTGGAACATTTGGGATTAAGAGGAGCGCACTAGCATGTCTGCCACCGCCGTTGCACCCTTCTCGCTGAAGGATTTTTTCAAGAGCTTTTTGCTCATCGAGCTGTTCAAGGGCATGGCCCTGACCGGCCGCTACGCCTTCAGGCCCAAGGTCACGCTGCAGTACCCGGAAGAAAAAACCCCGCTTTCGCCGCGTTTTCGTGGGCTGCACGCGCAGCGCCGCTACCCCGATGGCGAGGAGCGCTGCATCGCCTGCAAGCTGTGCGAAGCGGTGTGCCCGGCCATGGCCATCACCATCGAAGCCGCCGAGCGCGCCGACGGCACCCGCCGCACCACGCGCTACGACATTGACCTGACCAAATGCATTTTCTGCGGTTTTTGTGAAGAAGCCTGCCCGGTGGATGCCATCGTCGAGACCCACATCCTCGAATACCACGGCGAAAAACGCGGCGACCTGTACTTCACCAAAGACATGCTGTTGGCGGTGGGCGACCGCTACGAAAAAGAGATCGCAGCCGCCCGCGCGGCGGATGCACCCTACCGCTGAACCCGAGCGCTAACCAGGCAGAACACGATATGGATTTTCAAGCGGGTTTTTTCTACGTCTTTGCGGCGCTGCTGTTGTTTGCGGCGTTCAAGGTCATCACGGCGCGCAACGCGGTGCACGCGGTGCTGTACCTGATGCTGGCCTTCTCGCAGGCGGCGGCGATCTTTTTGCTGCTCAAGGCCGAGTTTCTGGCCATCACGCTGGTACTGGTCTATCTGGGCGCGGTGATGGTGCTGTTTTTGTTCGTCGTCATGATGATGGACATCAACACCGAGGTCTTGCGCAAGGGCTTTTGGCGCCATTTCCCGATCACCGCGCTGCTAGGGGCCGTGATCAGCGTGCAGTTGATCGTGGTGCTCTGGTTTGGCTTCCCCCAGATGACGGTCGATCCGGCGGTGCTCACCCGCGGCATGCACGTGCCGGGGCATGAGAACACGCTGGAGCTCGGTTTGCTGCTGTACTCCGTTTACCTGTACCCGGTGCAGATCGCGGGCGTGATTTTGCTGGTCGGCATGATCGCCGCCATCGCGCTGGTGCTGCGCGAGCGCAAAGACAGCAAGGCCATCGACCCCGGTGTGCAGGTGCGCGTCAAGGCCAGCGACCGCCTGCAGGTGCTGCACATGCAGCCCACCCCCAAGCCCGGCCCGGCCCCGGCGGATCAGGCCAAGGAGGGCCAGCCATGATGACCAGCCTGACCATCGGCCACTTCCTCTCGCTGGGCGCGCTGTTGTTTGCGCTCTCGGTGGTGGGGATCTTCCTGAACCGCCGCAACCTGATCGTGCTGCTGATGTGCATCGAACTGATGCTGCTGGCGGTCAACATCAACTTTGTCGCCTTCGCCTATTTCCACGGCGATCTGCACGGGCAGGTGTTCGTGTTCTTCATCCTCACGGTGGCGGCGGCCGAATCGGCCATCGGCCTTGCGATTTTGGTGCTGCTGTTCCGCAACCGCCAGTCGATCCGCGTCGATGAGCTCAACACGCTCAAGGGCTAACACATGAGTACTACCCTCTCTGCAAGCACGCTGCTGGCGGTGCCGATGGCGCCGTTGCTCGGCGCGGTGCTGGTCGGCATCTTTGGCACCCGATTGGGCGGCAACTGGTTCGGGCGCCGTCTGTGCCACAGCATCGCCATCTTCGGCGTGCTGGTCTCGTTCCTGCTCTCGGTCTCGGTGCTGCTCGACGTGATCGACGGCGCGCGCTTCAACGACTCGATCTACGAGTGGATGGTGATCGGCGGGCTGACGATGGAGATCGGCTTCATGGTCGATGGCCTCACCGCCATGATGATGGTCGTGGTCACCTTCGTCTCGCTCATGGTGCACCTCTACACCATCGGCTACATGCAGGAAGACGAAGGCTACAACCGCTTCTTTGCCTACATCTCGCTCTTTACCTTCTCGATGCTCATGCTGGTCATGAGCAACAACCTGCTGCAACTGTTCTTTGCGTGGGAAGCGGTGGGGCTGGTGTCGTACCTGCTGATCGGCTTTTGGTACAAGCGCCCGACGGCGATCTTTGCCAACATGAAGGCCTTTCTGGTCAACCGCGTGGGCGACCTTGGCTTCCTTTTGGGCATCGCGCTCATCGCCGCCTACACCGGCAGCCTGAACTACAGCGAAATCTTCGCCAAGCTGCCCGAGCTGGCCACGGTCGAGTTCCCGTGGTACATCCTCGGCCAAGAGTCCCTGCTGGTGACGGTGATCGCCATCTGCCTGTTCATCGGTGCCATGGGCAAGTCGGCCCAGTTCCCGCTGCACGTCTGGTTGCCCGACTCGATGGAAGGCCCGACCCCGATCTCGGCCCTGATCCACGCCGCCACCATGGTCACGGCCGGCATCTTCATGGTCGCGCGCATGTCGCCGGTGTTCGAGCTCTCGGACGCCGCGCTCAACTTCATCCTCATCATCGGCGCCATCACTGCGCTGTTCATGGGGTTCTTGGGCATGGTGCAAAACGACATCAAGCGCGTGGTGGCTTATTCCACCCTGTCGCAGCTGGGCTACATGACGGTGGCGCTGGGCGCTTCGGCCTACTCGGTGGCGCTGTTCCACCTCATGACGCACGCGTTTTTCAAGGCGCTGCTGTTCTTGGCTGCGGGCTCGGTGATCATGGGCCTGCACCACAACCAAGACATGCGCTGGATGGGCGGCTTGCGCAAGTACATGCCCATCACTTGGATCACGGCCTTGCTGGGCACGCTGGCGCTGGTCGGGATGCCGCTGTTTTCGGGCTACTACTCCAAGGAAGCGATCAAGCTCTCAGCCGATTTCAGCACCTTGCCGGCCGCCACCTTTGCCTACTACGCCTTGCTGGCGGGCGTGTTCGTGACCTCGTTCTACTCGTTCAGGCTCTACTTCATGGTCTTTCACGGCCCCGAGCGCTACCACCTGAACCCGGACGCGCACCACGACGACCATGGCCACCACGGCCACGACGAAAAACCGCACGAGTCGCCTTGGGTGGTGACGGTGCCGCTGCTGCTGCTGGCGGTGCCCTCGGTGGTGATCGGTTACCTGACCATCGGCCCGATGCTGTTTGGTGATTTTCTGGCCGATGCCGTGCACGTCAACCACGCGCTGCACCCAGCCATGACCGAACTCGCTGCCCTCTATCACGGCCCGCTGGCCTTTGCCCTCAAGGCGTTTAGCTCCATCGGGCTCTATCTGGCCATCGCCGGCGCGCTGCTGGCTTGGTACCTGTACCTGCACAACACCCAGCTGGCCGATCGCTTAGCGCACACCCTGCGGCCGCTGGTGGTGGTGCTGGAAAACAAGTACTACCTCGACTGGTTCAACGAAAACGTGCTCGCGCGCGCCACCATGCTGCTGGGCCAAGGGCTGTGGAAGGGCGGTGACCGCGGTGTGATCGAGGCCGGCGTGGTCAACATGAGCTGGAAACTGGTGGGCCGGGTGGCGGCGGTGGTGCGTCATGCCCAAACCGGCTACCTCTACCACTATGCCTTTGTGATGATCGTGGGTGTGCTCGCGCTCATGACCTACTTCGTTTGGCGCTGAGGAGAATAACAACATGGGTTTGCTGAGCCTTGCGATTTGGGTTCCGATCTTTTTTGGCGTCGCGCTGCTGGTCTTGGGGCGGCACTTTAGTGCGCAGCAGGTGCGCTGGCTGGCGCTGTTGGGCTCCTTGCTCGGGCTGGCGGTCACGCTGCCGCTCTACACCGGCTTTGAAATCGGCGCCGCTGGCTTCCAGTTCGTCGAAAAAGTGCTCTGGATCGAGCGCTTCAACGTCCACTACCACCTCGGGGTCGATGGCATCTCGCTCTGGCTGATCTTGCTCACCGCCTTCACCACCGTCATCGCGGTGGTGGCGAGTTGGGAGTCGATCACCGAGCGCGTGCACCAGTACATGGCGGCGTTCCTGATCCTGTCCGGAGCGATGATCGGCGTGTTCTCGGCCCAAGACGCGCTGCTGTTCTTCCTGTTCTTTGAAGCCACCCTGATCCCGATGTACCTGATCATCGGTATCTGGGGCGGCCCGAACCGCATCTACGCCGCCTACAAGTTCTTCCTCTACACGCTGCTGGGCTCGCTGCTGATGCTGCTGGCGCTGATCTACCTCTACAACGCCTCGGGTGGCAGCTTCGATCTGCAAGACTGGTACCAGCTGCCGCTGACTAGCACCGAGCAGACGCTGCTGTTCTTGGCCTTCTTGGCGGCCTTTGCCGTCAAGGTGCCGATGTGGCCGGTGCACACCTGGTTGCCCGACGTGCACGTGGAAGCCCCCACCGCCGGTTCGGCGGTGCTGGCGGCGATCATGCTCAAGCTCGGCGCCTACGGTTTTCTGCGCTTTTCCTTGCCGATCACGCCCGACGCCTCGCAGGATCTGGCTTGGCTGATGATCGCGCTCTCGCTCATCGCCGTGATCTACGTCGGGCTGGTGGCGCTGGTGCAGCAGGACATGAAAAAGCTCGTTGCCTACTCGTCGGTGGCGCACATGGGTTTTGTCACGCTGGGTTTTTTCCTGTTCAACGAGCTGGCGCTGGCTGGTGCCATCGTGCAGATGATCGCGCACGGTTTCGTCTCGGCGGCGATGTTCCTGTGCATCGGCGTGCTCTACGACCGCATGCACTCGCGTGAAATCGCCGACTACGGCGGCGTCATCAACCCGATGCCCAAGTTTGCTGCCTTCGCGCTGCTGTTCACCATGGCCAACGCCGGCATGCCCGGCACCGCCGGTTTCGTGGGCGAGTGGATGGTGATTCTGGGCGCGGTGCAGGCCAACTTCTGGATCGGGCTCGGGGCGGCCACGGCGCTGATTCTGGGCGCGGCCTATTCGCTGCTGATGTTCAAGCGTGTTTATCTGGGCGCCGTCGCCAACGACAACGTGAAAGCGCTGTTCGACATCAACGCGCGCGAATACGGTGTGCTGGCGGTGCTGGCGCTGGCGGTGCTGTTCATGGGCATCTATCCCAAGCCCTTCACCGACGTGATGATGCCGGCGGTGACCGAGTTGCTGCTGCACATCTCGGTCACCAAGCTGCCCTAAGAGAGGCTGAAAGGCAATCACTCATGCCCGCCTTGACGCACCAAAACACCGTCTGCGGCGTTGCAAATGCGCGCCGTAGCGCAGGCTACGGCTGTGCTTTGCGCCTTGCCGGCGGCGCTTTGGCGCGCCCTTTCGGGCACGCACCATTGCCCCTCAGCCTCTGACGCGCCTGACACCCACTGGTTTGAAAAGAGTATCCCTATGATTGACCGTCTGAGCTGGATCGCGATCGCCCCTGAACTGCTGCTGCTGGTCATGGTCTGCGTGATCGCCATTTACGACCTGTTCCTCAAGTCGCCGCAGCGCCACGCCACGCATTACCTGACGCTGCTCACGCTGGCCGGCGCTGCCTTCCTGACCGGTTCGGCAGCGCTCAGCGGCCAGACCTTCAGCGGTTTTGGCGGCTTGGTGGTGAGCGACCCGATGGGCAACTGGCTCAAGTGCTTTGCCGCCCTGACCATGATGGTGCTGCTGGTCTATGCCCGCCCCTACGCCGGTGCGCGCGGCATGCTGCGCGGCGGCGAGCTCTACACCTTGGGTCTGTTCGCGCTGCTGGGCATGTACGTGATGATCTCGGGCCACAACCTGCTCATCATCTACCTCGGGCTCGAGCTGCTGGCGCTGTCTAGCTTTGCGTTGGTGGCGCTGCGCCGCGACGACTTGCGCGCCACCGAGGCGGCCATGAAGTACTTCGTGCTGGGCGCGTTGGCCAGCGGCTTCCTGCTCTATGGCATGTCGCTCATTTACGGCGCCACCGGCACGCTCGACATCCGCACGCTGGCGCAGACCATCGAGGCCGGGGTGGCGCAGCCGCAGGTGCTGATGCTGGGGCTGGTGTTCTTGGTCGCCGGGCTGGCGTTCAAGCTCGGGGCCGTGCCGTTCCATATGTGGGTGCCCGACGTCTATCACGGCGCCCCCACGGCGGTGACGCTGTTTATCGGTTCCGCACCCAAGCTGGCCGCGTTTGCGATCGTCATGCGCCTGCTGGTCGAGGCCATGCCCACCTTGGCCTTCGACTGGCAGCAGATGCTGGCGGTGCTGGCGGTGCTGTCGCTGCTGGTGGGCAACCTGGCGGCGGTGGCGCAGACCAACCTCAAGCGCATGCTGGCTTTTTCGTCCATCGCGCAGGTGGGCTTTCTGCTGTTGGCCTTTGTCGCCGGGGTCGGCGCCGACGGCAGCACGGCCAACATGAGCACCGCCTACAGCGCCGCCATGTTCTACATCGTCACCTACGTGCTCACCACGCTGGCGGTGTTCGGCGTGATTTTGCTGCTCAGCCGCGAGGGTTTCGAGTCCGAAGAGATCGACGACCTCGCCGGCCTGAACCAGCGCAGCCCGCTCTACGCCGGTGTCATGGCCGCGGGCATGTTCTCGCTGGCTGGTGTGCCGCCGCTGGTGGGTTTTTATGCCAAGCTCACGGTGCTGCAAGCGCTACTGGCCGCTGGCGACGGCGTCTATCTGTGGTCGGCGGTGTTCGCGGTGCTGATGTCGCTGGTGGGCGCGTTCTACTACCTGCGCGTGGTCAAGGTGATGTATTTCGATGTGCCCACGCAAACCGCAGCCATCTCAGCGCCGTTCGAGCTGCGCGCGGTGCTTTCGGTCAATGGCTTGATGCTGCTGGTGCTTGGGCTATTCCCGGGCGCGCTGCTGGCCCTTTGCGCCCAAGCCATCGCTTCGCTGCTGGTTTGAGTTAAGCTGCAGCCCATGAATATCGACTTTTACGCCTATCTGGTGCTCGGCTTGGCGTTGGTGTTGGCCAATCTGCCTTTTGTCAACCAGCGCCTGTTGCTGGTGTTTCCACTCAAAGACGGCCTCAAGCCGCTGTGGATACGCATGGCCGAGCTGCTGCTGTTTTTCTTCATTGCCGGCGCCATTTCGCTCGGCATCGAGGCCAGCTTGGGCCAGATTTACCCGCAGAGCTGGCAGTTTTACGTCGTGGGCTTGTCGCTGTTTCTGGTTTTTGCCTTTCCCGGCTTTGTCATCCGCTACATGCTGCTCAAGCGCGGTTGAACGCAGCGCCTATCGCAGCGCATACCGCAGCGCATACCGCAGAGGCTGAAAGCGCATGAAAGTGCTCGATCTGGCCTGCAGCAGCGCCCATGTGTTCGAGGGCTGGTTTGCCTCCGAAGCCGATTTCCTCGCGCAGCGCGAGCGCGGCCTGATCGAGTGCCCGCTGTGCGGCTGCACCCAAATCGTCAAGCAACTCAGCGCGCCGCGGCTCAACCTCGGGCACGGGCGCAAGGCCTTCGAGCCAGACGCAACGGACCAAGCTCCGGCCAGCGGCACGGGGGTTGCTCCCACCACCACCCGCGCGCCCCAAGCGGGCGAGATTGCCACTGCGCAGCCCAAGCAACAACAAGCGGCGCTGCTGCGGGTGCTGCGCGAGGTGCTGACGCAGACCGAAGACGTGGGCACTCAGTTTGCCGAGCAAGCGCGCCAGATGCATGAAGGCGAACTGAAGCCGCGCGCCATACGCGGCCAAACCACGCCCGCCCAAGCCGCCAAACTGCTGCAAGACGGGGTGCCGATCGTGCCCATCCCCGACTGGGCGCTGCGCAAGCCGACTTTGCAGTAGCCCGTGCAGCGGGTGGCGGGCTTGGCTAGAGCGCAGCGCAGGGCGCAGCGCCGATCGGCGGTTCAGGGGTAGAGGCCGCGCAGATCGCGCGCCTGCAAAATGCGCCGGCAAGCGACGATGAAGGTCGCGGTGCGCAGGCTGACGCGGTGCTCGCTGGCCTCTTTCCAGATCGCATCGAAAGCGCCGCGCAGGATCTGCGCCAAGCGCTGGTTGATTTCGTCCTCGCTCCAGAAAAAGCTGGAGAAATCCTGCACCCACTCGAAGTAGCTCACCGTCACGCCGCCGGCGTTGGCGATCACGTCGGGCACCACCAGAATGCCGCGCTCGTTGAGGATGTCGTCGGCGTCTGGCGTGGTGGGGCCGTTGGCGCCTTCGATCACCATGCGCGCGCGAATGCGGTGCGCGTTGGCCGCGGTGATCTGGCGCTCCAGCGCAGCCGGCACCAGAATGTCGCAATCCACATCCCAAAAGCCGTCTGGGGCCAAGGTTTCGGCACCGGCGAAGCCGGCCACGCTGCCCTGTGCCGCCACGTGCTGCGCCAGCGCCACCGGATCGAGCCCGCCGCCGCAGTACAGCGTGCCGCCGTGGTCTTGCACCGCCACGATGCGCGCCCCGGCTTGCGCCAGCAGCTTGGCCGAGACGCTGCCCACGTTGCCAAAACCTTGCAGCGCCACGCGCGCGCCTTGCAGCTCGAGCCCGATGCGCTGCGCCGCTTCGGTGCCGATGATCGCCACCCCACGCCCGGTGGCCTCGCGGCGCCCGAGCGAGCCGCCGAGGTCGATCGGCTTGCCGGTGACGACGCCGGTGGCGGTCTCGCCGATGTTCATCGAGTAGGTGTCCATCATCCAAGCCATGACGCGCTCGTTGGTGTTGACGTCGGGGGCCGGAATGTCTTTGCTCGGGCCGATGATGAGCCCGATCTCGCTCGTGTAGCGGCGCGTGACGCGCTCGAGTTCGGCCAGCGAGAGCGTTCTGGGATCGACCCGGATGCCGCCCTTGGCCCCGCCGTAGGGCACGTTGACGGCGGCGTTCTTGATCGACATCCAAGCCGCCAGCGCCATCACTTCGGCCAGCGTCACGTCTTGGTGAAAACGCACCCCGCCCTTGCCGGGGCCGCGCGAGGTGTTGTGCTGCACCCGGTAGCCCTCGAAGTGCGCGACGCGGCCGTCGTCGAGGCGGATAGGCACATCGACGATCAGGCTGCGCTTGGGCCGCTTGAGGGTTTCGATCCAGCGCCCAAGCGAACCCAAGTAGGGCGCCACCCGGTCGATCTGCTGCAAATAGTCGCCCCATGGGCCCAAATGCGCGGGGTCGAGGTAGGAGGGCAGGGCGTGGCCCCCCAGGGTGGTGGTGTTGGGCTGGTTCATGGGGTGCCTAAGTGGATAAAGTTGCTTGCGTGTTTGACTTGGCCTACAACACCTCGCTGGCAAAGTCGGCCAAGCGCGAGCGCTCGCCGCGCGCCAGCGTGATGTGGCCGCCGTGTGGCCAGCCCTTGAAGCGGTCCACGGCGTAGGTCAGGCCCGAAGAGCCTTCAGTCAGGTAGGGGGTGTCGATCTGCGCCAAGTTGCCCATGCAGATGATCTTGGTGCCGGGGCCGGCGCGGGTGATGAGCGTTTTCATCTGCTTGGGCGTGAGGTTTTGCGCCTCGTCGATGATCACGTACTTGTTCATGAAGGTGCGCCCGCGCATGAAGTTCATGCTCTTGATCTTGACCCGGCTGCGGATCAGGTCGTTGGTGGCGGCGCGCCCCCATTCGCCGGCGTTGCCGCCGTCGCCTTTGGCCAAAAACTCGAGGTTGTCGTCGAGCGCACCCATCCAGGGGCCCATTTTTTCTTCTTCGGTGCCGGGCAAAAAGCCGATGTCTTCGCCCACGCTCACGGTGGCGCGGGTCATGATGATCTCGGTGTAGCGGCGCTCGTCGAGCACCTGCGTCAGGCCCGCAGCCAGCGCCATCAGCGTCTTGCCGGTGCCCGCCGTGCCGGCGAGGGTGACGAAGTCGATCTCGGGGTCCATCAGCAGGTTGAGGGCAAAGTTTTGCTCGCGGTTGCGGCTGGTGATGCCCCACACCGAATGCTTGAGGTGGGTGTAGTCTTTGAGCGTGCGCAGCACGGCTTGTTTGGCCCGCAGTTCGGTGACGCGCGCATACAGGGCGGGCTCGCCGGCCGATTCGAAATAGACGAACTGGTTGATCGCCAGCTTGTCAACGATCGGGCCGCTGATGCGGTAGTAGGTCTGGCCGCCGTGCTGCCAGCTCTCGAGGGTTTTGCTCTGGCGCGTCCAGAAATCGTGCGGCAGCGCCAGCGAGCCGGGGTAGAGCAGCTCGCCGTCGTCCAGCGTTTTGTCGTTTTGGTAGTCTTCGGCCTCGAGCCCCAGCGCGCGCGCCTTGACGCGCATGTTGATGTCTTTGGACACCAGCACCACCGCGCGCTCGGGCTGCTGCTGCTTGAGCGCCTGCACCACGCCCAGAATCTGGTTGTCGGCCTTGCCCTGCGGCAGGCTGGCGGGCAGCGGGTGCGCCAGCAGCTCGGTCTGGAACAGCAACAAACCGCTGGCTTCGCGGTTGCTGCTGGCCGCCAGCGGCAGGCCCTGGCGGATGTCGGCCCCCTTTTGGCCCGCCAGCGCGTCGAGCATGCGGCTGGCTTGGCGCGCGTTGCGCGCCACATCGCTCATGCCTTTTTTGTGGCTGTCGAGCTCTTCGAGCACGACCATGGGCAGGTAGATGTCGTGTTCCTCGAAGCGAAACAGGCTGCTCGGGTCGTGCATGAGCACGTTGGTGTCGAGCACGAACAAGCGCGTGGGGCCCTTGGGGGCGCGGCTGCCGTTGCCGTTCTTGGCCGCCGTGCCGGGGCTGCGTTTGGTGTGGGTGGCGGGGGCGGCGGCGCTGACCGGGGCTGCAGCAGACGCTGGCACGGGCGCTGGCTTGGGCGCGGCCTGGTCACGCGGTATGGGTTCTTGGGTCGCTGGAGCGGACAAGAGGCTTGCCAGCGCAGGCCGCGTTTGGGTTGCGGTGTCGGCGCTGCGTGCCGGGGCGGCTGCGGGTGGCGGCACCGTGGCAGGCCGAGTCACACCCGAGCGCACACCCCTGCGCCGCGCGCCGGTGGCGGCTTTGTCTGCCACAGCCACAGGCGGCTGGTCTGGATCGGGTTCCAGAGCGGGGCTCGAGGGGGAGGACGAAGCGGCTGCGAGGTTGACAGCTTTGGCGGGCAGACGGCCGGCCTTCTTGGTGGGGGCGGGGGGCAGAGGCATGCGAACATTATGCACGACTCGTGTGCCCACGCTTGGGTTGCAAGCGGGTGGGTGGGGGAGGGTGCGGGGGATGGGTGGCTATGGGGCCGGCCATCAAGCGGCATTTAAGCCGCACCAAACCGAAAAAGTCGGAAAACCGGAGTTTATGCCGCTTTTTTGAGCAGTTTGACCGCCTTGAGCACTTCTTCCACATGGCCGGGCACCTTGAGGCCGCGCCACTCTTGCAGCAGCACGCCGGTGGGGCCGATGAGGAAGGTGCTGCGCTCGATGCCCTTGACCTTTTTGCCGTACATGATCTTGTTTTTGACCACGCCGAACATGTGGCACATTTTTTCTTCGGTGTCGGCGATGAGTTCGAACGGCAGCTCGAGCTTGGCCTTGAACTCGTCGTGCGACTTCATGTTGTCGCGCGAGACGCCAAACACCTGCGCCCCGGCTTGGGTGAAGTCGGCATAATGGTCGCGAAACTGCATGGCTTCGGTGGTGCAGCCGGGGGTGTTGTCTTTGGGGTAGAAAAACAGCACCAGCGTTTGCCCCAGATGCGACTGCTGCGTGACCTTGACCCCGCTCGTGGCGCTGGCTTCGAATTCGGGTATAAGTTTGTTGACGACGACGGCCATGTAGCGTATCCCTTGCGCAAAAATGTGCTGATCTGGCAACTGCCCTGAAGGCCAACCCGCGCTGCACCATCACCAGACGGCCTCGCGCTGCACCCAAATCAATTCCCGATTTTACCGCGAAAAGTGCGCGCAAGCACTTTTCGGCTTGGTTGCGTGTGCCTGTGTGGGCGTGCTGTGCAGCGTCATTTTTAAATCTGTGGCGGAGCCTGCAGCCCGCAACCCGGTACATGTCAAGCAACTTGTCGCGTCCTCAAGCAGCCATTGGCTGCGTAATGCTGCGCGTCAGGGCAGCGTTTTGCACCTCCGTTCGTTCAGGGTTGAGGGTGACGGTTTTGATGAGTGACCAGTCGCGCGTGGGGCCAGACCAGCGCCGCGGGTTGTCTTCGCGGGCTTGGGCGTAGAGGGCGTGGCGTGCTTGCAGAATCTCTTGGTCCAGTCCGGCATGGCGCTGCGCCGGCGTGACGTAGCGGATGCCACTGTGGCGGTGCTCATGGTTGTACCAATGCACGAAATCGCTCGCCCACTGGCGCGCAGCCTGCAAGTCGGCAAACCCTTTTTCAGGATACTGCGGCCTGTACTTGGCCGTGCGAAACAGGCTCTCCACAAAGGCGTTGTCGTCGCTGACGCGGGGCCGCGAGTACGAGGGCTTGACGCCCAGCCAGTGCAGCATCGCCAGCACGGTGGTGGCCTTGAGCGTGGCGCCGTTGTCGCCGTGCAGCACGGGCTTGTTGTCCAAGGCGTGGATGCCCTCGGCCAGCGCCGTGCGCTTGACCAACTGCGTGGCGTGCACGGAGTCGTCGCGCTCATGGACTTCAAAGCCCACGATCTTGCGGCTGTAGACGTCCAGAATCAGGTACAGATAGAACCAACGCCCAGTGACCTGCGCCGGCAGGTAGCTCATGTCCCAGCACCACAGTTGGCGCGGCGCCGTGGCCACGTGGGTGGTTGGCGCGCGGCTGGCGCGCGGCGCCTTGGCGCGCCCGCGGTGCTGCGTCTGACCATGCGCGCGCAGCACGCGCTGAAAGCTGGATTCGCTGGCCAGATACACGCCCTCGTCGGCCAAGGCCGGCACAATGCGCGCCGGGGGCATGTCGGCAAAGCGCGGCTGGTTGGCCACACGCAGGATCTGCTCACGCTCGACGGGGCTCAAGGCATGCCCGGGCGTAGGCCGCACGGCCTGTGGGCGGCCGTCGCCGCGTTGCAAGCCCGCACCGGCGCGCCAGCGCTGCAGGGTGCGCACGTCAATGCCGGCAACCTCGCAGGCCTTGTGCAGCCGTGCACCGGCTGCGTGAGCCGCTTGGATGTCTTGGGCCAAACTGCGGCGATCTTCGAGGCCGATCATTCGGCCGCGCCCTTGTGGAAGATCGCCTCGACTTTTTTTGACAGCACCAGCAGCGCTGCCGTCTCGGCCAGGGCCTTGTCCTTGCGGCGCAGCTCGCGTTCGAGCTCTTTGATGCGCCGCCGGTCTTCCTTGGTCTGCTGCGGGCTGGCGCGGGCCTCCTCGGGGCTGGCCAGGGCCTGCGCAGCGCTGCTGTGCCACTGCGCCAGATCGTGCGGGTACAGGCCGTGCTGGCGGCACCAGGCGCTGCGCGCTGCCTCGTCCAGCGCCGCTGTGCTGATCACCGCTTCGAGGCGCGCCGCCGCCGTCCAACTGCGCTGCTGCGCGGGCTGGGCCAAAGCGGCGCTGCGCCAGCGCTCTAGGGTGTCGGCGCTCACGCCAAACTCTTGTGCCAGCGCCGCCAGTGGGGCGCTCTCTGGTGGCAGCAGCCGGGCTACCACGCGGTTTTTGAATGCTTGTCCGTATCGAGCCACTTCGTTCTCTCTTCACTCGCCCCCGAGTGTGTGCTGTGCCACCCGGCGCCAGTGCAGGCTGTGGATTTGTGGACGATGCGCTGCGCGCACCGGTCGGCTGGCCGTGGACAACGCTGACGCGTTGCCCACCGCACCGACCTTCGACCACAAGCTCCACAGCCTCCTACCACCAAGGTTCATGACTTTGAAGTCAGGAACAGCCGGGTTCTATCGAGGCGACAAGTATTCTGACATGGGGGGAACCTTTAGACACTTCGCTCAGGGCACTTCAATCAACAGCGCCGCCGCTACCCGGCGCCCTTCGCCGGCCAGAATGTTGTAGGTGCGCGCGGCGGCTTGGGTGTCCATGGTCTCGACGCCGATGCCGGCGTCGATCAAGGGGCGCAGCAGCGCTGGGGCGACGAAGCGCAGCCGCGCACCGCTGCCCAACAGCAGCAGCTCGGGCTGCCAAGCGGCCAGCAGGGCAAAGTGCGGCAGCGCGATGTCGGCGTGGTGGGCGCAGTCCCAAGGCTGGATGCGGCCGTCGGCGCACAGCAGCAGGCTGTGGCGGTAGGTGGTGTCGCCGATCTGCAACCAGCCTAGCCCGTGGGCGCGCACGGTGGTGCTTTCGATGCGGTCGGGTTGCAGTTTCATGGCGGCGGGTTTGGGCTGGGGCGGTTAAAGTGTGGTGAAATTATAGGTTTCGCTCTTCCTGCTCGCCCAAGCCCACCTGCCATGCCCACACCGCCGCTGCTCAAATCAGCCAAACTGGCCAACGTCTGCTACGACATCCGCGGCCCCGTGCTCGACAAAGCGCGCGCCATGGAGGAGGAAGGCCACAAGATCATCAAGCTCAACATCGGCAACATCGCCGCCTTTGGCTTGCAGCCGCCCGACGAGATCGTGCAAGACATGATCCGCAACCTGCCCACCCCCACGGCCGCCGGCTACACCGACAGCAAGGGCCTGTTTGCGCCGCGCAAGGCGGTGGTGCACTACACCCAAGAAAAAGGCGTGGCCGGGGTCACGGTCGATGACGTGTACCTGGGCAACGGCGCCAGCGAACTGATCAGCATGAGCCTCAACGCCCTGCTCAACAGCGGCGACGAGGTGCTGATCCCGGCCCCCGACTACCCGCTCTACACCGCCAGCGTGGCGCTGGCCGGGGGCACGCCGGTGCACTACTTGTGCGACGAAGGCAGCGGCTGGCTGCCGGACCTTGACGACATTCGGCGCAAGATCACGCCGCAGACCAAGGGCATCGTCGTCATCAACCCCAACAACCCCACCGGTGCGCTCTACCCCGACGACCTGCTGCGCGCGATCGTCGAGATCGCACGCCAGCACGGGCTGGTGATCTTCGCCGACGAGATTTACGACAAAACCCTGTACGACGGCGCCACCCACACCAGCGTGGCGGCGCTGGCCGACGAGGTGCTGGTGCTGACCTTCAACGGCCTGAGCAAAAACTACCGCTCCTGTGGCTACCGCGCCGGCTGGATGGTGGTCTCGGGCGACAAACGGCGCGCGCGCGACTACATCGAGGGCCTGAACATGCTGGCTTCGATGCGCCTGTGCGCCAACACGCCGGGCCAGATGGCGATCCAGACCGCGCTCGGCGGCTACCAGAGCATCAAAGACCTGGTGGCCCCGGGCGGGCGCCTGTGCCGCCAGCGCGATCTGGCCTACGAGCTCATGAGCCAGATTCCGGGCGTGAGTGTGGTCAAGCCCAAGGCGGCGCTGTACATGTTCCCGCGCCTCGACCCCAAGGTGTACCCGATCGCCGACGACCAGCAGTTTGCCTACGACCTGCTGGCCGAAGAAAAAGTGCTGATCGTGCAGGGAACGGGCTTTAACTGGCCGCAACCGGATCACTTCCGCTTGGTTTTCCTGCCGCACGCCGACGATTTGAGCGAAGCCATCGGGCGCATTGCGCGCTTTCTGGCGCAGTTGCGCAAGCGCCACAACACCTGAAAACGCCCGCGCCGCGGCACCTCCATCCCCTATTTTTTTGCAGAAAGCACCTTTGGCGATGAAACCCATACAAGTAGGCCTGCTCGGCATCGGCACCGTGGGCAGCGGCGTGTACGACGTGCTGCGCCGCAACCAGACCGAAATCCAGCGCCGCGCCGGGCGTGGCATCGCCATCGCGGCCGTGGCCGATCTCGACCTCGAGCGCGCGCGCGCCATCGTCGGCGACTCGGTGCCGGTGCTGGCCGATGCGCGCGCGGTGATCGCGCGCCCCGAGATCGACATCGTGGTCGAGCTCATCGGCGGCATCGGGGTGGCGCGCACGCTGGTGCTCGAGGCCATCGCCGCCGGCAAGCACGTGGTCACGGCCAACAAGGCGCTGCTGGCGGTGCACGGCACCGAGATTTTCCAAGCGGCGCAGCAGCGCGGCGTGATGGTGGCCTTCGAGGCGGCGGTGGCTGGCGGCATCCCGATCATCAAGGCGCTGCGCGAGGGCCTGACGGCCAACCGCATCCAGTGGGTGGCGGGCATCATCAACGGCACCACCAACTTCATCTTGAGCGAAATGCGCGACAAGGGGCTGGACTTCGGCATCGCGCTGGCGCAGGCGCAGCAGCTGGGCTACGCCGAGGCCGACCCGCGCAACGACATCGAAGGCATCGACGCGGCCCACAAGGCCACCATCCTGAGCGCCATCGCCTTTGGCATCCCGGTGCAGTTCGAGCGCGCCCACGTCGAGGGCATCACCCGGCTGGCGGCGACCGATTTCAAATACGCCGAGCAACTGGGCTACCGCATCAAGCTGCTGGGCATCGCCAAGCGCCAAGCCAGCGGCATCGAGCTGCGCGTGCACCCGTGTCTGGTGCCGGCCAAGCGCCTGCTGGCCAATGTGGAAGGGGCGATGAACGCCGTCATGGTGCAGGGCGACGCCGTGGGCACCACGCTCTACTACGGCAAGGGCGCGGGCAGCGAGCCCACAGCCAGCGCCGTGATCGCCGATCTGGTCGATGTGACCCGGCTGCACACCGCCGACCCGCAAAACCGGGTGCCGCATCTGGCGTTCCAGCCCGACGCGCTGAGCGAGCTGCCCATTTTGCCCATGAGCGCGGTGCAGACCAGCTACTACCTGCGCCTGTGCGTGGCCGATCAGGCCGGGGTGCTGGCGCAAGTCACCGGTATATTGGCCGCGGCCCAGATCAGCATCGACGCCGTGCTGCAGCGCGAGGCCGAGCAGGGCGCGGCGCAGACCGAGCTCATCATCCTCACGCACCAAACCCGCGAGGGCGCGATGGACGCCGCGCTGGCGCAGATGCAGGCCCTGCCCACCGTGCTGGAGCCGATCGTGCGCATCCGCAAAGAGGAGCTGGCCTGATGCGCTACCTCTCCACCCGCGGCCACCCGGAGCGGCTGCGCTTTTGCGACATCTTGCTCGAAGGGCTGGCCCCCGACGGCGGCCTGTACCTGCCCGAGCACTACCCGCAGGTCGATGCCGCCACGCTGGCGCGCTGGCGCAGCGTCTGGGCCGAGCAGGGTTATGCGGCGCTGGCCTTCGAGGTGTTGTCGCTCTACATCGACGACATCCCGAGCGCCGACCTTCGCGCCCTGTGCGCCCAAACCTACACCGCCGCAGCCTTTGGCAGCGCCACCATCACGCCGCTGCGCCGGCTCGACGAGGGCCTGTGGATTCAGGAGTTGTCCAACGGCCCCACGCTGGCCTTCAAAGACATGGCGATGCAGCTGCTGGGCAACCTGTTCGAGTACGAACTGGCACGCCGTGGGGCGCAGCTCAACATCTTGGGCGCCACCAGCGGCGACACCGGCAGCGCCGCCGAATACGCGCTGCGCGGCAAGCGCGGGGTGCGCGTGTTCATGCTCTCGCCGCACGGGCGCATGAGCGCCTTCCAGCAGGCGCAGATGTACAGCCTGCAAGACCCGAACATCCACAACCTGGCGATCGAGGGCGTGTTCGACGACTGCCAAGACATCGTCAAGGCGGTCAGCGCCGACCTCGAATTCAAGCGCCGCTACCAGATCGGCAGCGTCAACTCGATCAACTGGGCGCGCCTGCTGGCGCAGGTGGTGTATTACTTTGCCGGCTATTTTGCCCTCACCCGCTCCGACAGCGAACGCATAGGCTTTGCCGTGCCCAGCGGCAACTTTGGCAACGTCTGCGCCGGCCACGTGGCGCGCATGATGGGCCTGCCGCTCGCGCAACTGGTGGTGGCGACCAACGAAAACGATGTGCTCGACGAGTTTTTTCGCACCGGCCGCTACCGCGTGCGCCCCAGTGCCCAGACCTTCGAGACCTCGAGCCCCTCGATGGACATCTCCAAGGCCAGCAACTTCGAGCGCTTCGTGTTCGATCTGCTCGGGCGCGACGCGCAGCGCACCCAGGCCCTGTTTGGCGCCGAACTGGCGCGCAGCGGCGCCTTCGACCTGAGCGCCGACCCGGCTTTTGCCCAGATCCGCAGCCGCTACGGCTTCGTGAGCGGGTGCAGCAGCCACGCCGAGCGCCTCGCCACCATCCGCGCCGCGTGGCAACACAGCGGCCAGATGCTGGACCCGCACACCGCCGACGCCGTGAAAGTGGCGCGCCAGCACCAGCAGCCCGGTACGCCGATGGTGGTGCTGGAAACCGCGCTGCCGGTGAAGTTTGCCGCCACCCTAGTGGAAGCGCTGGGGCGCGAGCCCGAGCGGCCCGCGGCGCTCGAAGGCATCGAAAAGCTGCCCAAGCGGGTGCGGCTGCTGCCGGCCGATGTGCAGCGCGTAAAAGCCTACATTGCCGAGCAATGCGCCGCCTGAGCACACCCCAGACACGCACCCTAGACCCGCGCCCCAGACCCGCACCCACCCGCATGAACCACCCCGCTGCTGACCCAACCCAAGCCCGACCCGGCCTGCTGGCGCTCGATGACGCGCTGGCGGCCCTGCTGGCCACAGCGCAGCCGCTGCGCGAGATCGAGCCCGTGCCGCTCGACGAAGCCGACGGCCGCGTGCTGGCGCAGGCGCTGCAAGCCGCCTTTGACGTGCCCGGTTTTGACAACAGCGCCATGGACGGCTACGCGGTGCGCGCCGCCGAAGCCGCTGCGGCTCACGCCGCCGGGGCTGCCCTGCCGGTGAGCCAGCGCATCGCCGCCGGGCCTGTGGGTGCCGGCGAGGCCTTGGGCACTGCGGCAGGGTCGGCGGCTGCCTTGCAGCCCGGCACGGTGGCGCGCATTTTCACTGGCGCCCCCCTTCCCGCCGGGGCCGACGCGGTGTTGGTGCAAGAAGAGGCCGAGGCCAGCACCGATGCCAGCGGCCAGCCGCAGGTGCGCTTGCGCAAGCCGGCGCAGCTCGGGCAGCACATCCGCCGCCGGGGCGAAGACCTAGGCCGCGGCCAGACCGTGCTGCCCGCCGGCACCCTGCTGGGCCCGGCCGAACTCGGGCTGGCCGCCAGCCTTGGGGCGGCGCAGCTGCCGCTGCACCGGCGCCTGCGCGTGGCGCTGCTGAGCAGCGGCGACGAACTGGCCGAACCCGGCAGCGTGCCCCCGGAGCAGCTGCCGCTGGGTGCGATCTACAACAGCAACCGCTATTTTTTGCGTGCCCTGTTGCAGCGCCTGGGTTGCAGCGTGAGCGTGTGCCCGCCGGTGCCGGATCGGCTCGACGCCACCGTGGCGGCGCTGCGCGCAGCGGCAGCAAACCACGACCTGGTGCTGAGCACCGGCGGTGTGTCGGTGGGTGAAGCCGACCACCTCAAAGCCGCCGTGCAGGCGCTGGGCGGCCTGCACCTGTGGCAGATCGCCATCAAGCCTGGCAAACCTTTTGCCCACGGCTGGCTGGAGCGCGATGGGGAGGGTGCAGGCGCAAATTCAGGCGCAGGCCAGCGCTGCCACTACATCGGCCTACCCGGCAACCCGGTGGCCAGTTACGTCACGTTCATGCTGCTGGTGCAGCCCTTCGTGCGCCGCTTGCAGGGGGTGCAAGGCCCAGCGGCCAACGGTCTGCCCGAGCCGATCGAGTTGCCTGCGCATTTTGATTGGCCCAAGCCAGAGCGGCGGCGCGAGTTTTTGCGCGTGCGCCGCAACGCCCACGGCGGGCTCGAGCTCTATCCCAACCAAGGTTCAGGCGTGCTCAGCTCCATCGCCTGGGCTGACGGCTTGGTGGACAAAGCGCCCAACCAGACCATCGCTCACGGCGACCGGGTCGCGTATAGGCCGTTTGCCGCATAGCGAGCGTTCGCCACCAGATGCTCGGGAGCGGGCGCTGGTTCCATTGGGCGTGGCGTGCCTCCCGCTACGCATCCCTTTGGCGGGTTGTGGCTTGACACTCCAGCCTTGACATTTCAGCCGTCAGCCCGACTATAATGGCGAAAAAAAGAACGGTCGTTCGATTTTTCGGCGTGCGTACAATGTTGGCGTTTACGTAAACGTCAAGCGCTTGTGGGCGCGCAGTTTCACACTCAATCACACAGGAGCAAGGCATGAAAATTCTGGTCCCGGTCAAGCGCGTGGTGGACTACAACGTCAAGGTGCGCGTCAAGGCCGACGGCAGCGGCGTCGATATCGCCAACGTCAAGATGAGCATGAACCCTTTCGATGAGATCGCCATCGAGGAAGCGGTGCGCCTGAAAGAAAAAGGCGTGGCCACCGAGGTGGTGGCGGTTTCCTGCGGTGTGGCGCAGTGCACCGAAACGCTGCGCACAGCCATGGCGATCGGGGCCGATCGGGCCATTTTGGTGCAGACCGATGACGAGCTGCAACCGCTGGCGGTGGCCAAGCTGCTGGCGGCGTTGGTGGCACGCGAGCAGCCGGGCTTGGTGATCTTGGGCAAGCAGGCGATCGACGACGACGCCAACCAGACCGGCCAGATGCTGGCGGCGCTGGCCAAGTTGCCCCAAGCCACTTTTGCCTCCAAGCTTGAAGTGGTGGATGGCCGGGCGCGCGTGACGCGCGAGGTCGATGGCGGGCTCGAGACCCTGAGCCTGAGCCTGCCGGCGCTGGTGAGCACCGATCTGCGCCTGAACGAGCCGCGCTACGTGACGCTGCCCAACATCATGAAGGCCAAGAAAAAGCCGCTCGAAACCCTGTCGCCGGCCGATCTGGGTGTCGATACCGCGCCGCGCCTCAAAACCCTGAAGGTGGCCGAGCCGGCGGCGCGCAAGGCCGGCATCAAGGTCGGCAGTGTGGCCGAATTGGTGGACAAGCTGCGCAACGAAGCCAAAGTGATCTAAACAGGAGACCGACCCCATGACCGCACTCGTCATTGCCGAACACGACCACGCCACGCTCAAGGGCGCCACGCGCAACGCCGTCAGCGCCGCTGCCGCCTGCTGCCCCGAAGTACACGTATTGGTCGCCGGCCACCACGCCGCCGCCGCCGCCCAAGCGGCCGCCCAGATTGCCGGTGTGGCCAAGGTGCTGCACGCCGACGGCCCTGCGCTGGCGCACGGCTTGGCCGAAAATGTGGCGGCCCAAGTGCTGGCGCTGGCCGCTGGCTACAGCCACATCGTGTTTGCCGCCACAGCCAGCGGCAAAAACGTGGCCCCGCGCGTGGCCGCTTTGCTCGATGTGGCGCAGGTGAGCGAAATCACCAAGGTGCTGGCCCCCGACACCTTCGAGCGCCCGATCTACGCCGGCAACGCCGTGGCCACGGTGCAAAGCACCGACGCCGTGAAAGTGCTCACGGTGCGCGGCACCGGCTTTGACGCCGCCCCCGCCACCGGTGGCAGCGCCGCGATCGAGGCGGTGGCGGCCGTGGCCGACAGCGGGTTGAGCGCCTTTGTGGGCAGCGAACTGGCGCAAAACGACCGCCCCGAACTGTCGGCGGCCAAGGTGATCGTCAGCGGTGGCCGGGCGCTGGGCAGCGCCGAGCAGTTCAATGCCCTGCTCACGCCGCTGGCCGACAAGCTCGGCGCCGCCATCGGCGCCAGCCGCGCCGCCGTCGATGCCGGTTACGCGCCCAACGATTTGCAGGTCGGTCAAACGGGCAAGATCGTGGCGCCGCAGCTCTACATCGCGGTCGGCATTTCGGGCGCGATCCAGCATTTGGCGGGCATGAAAGACTCGAAGGTGATCGTGGCCATCAACAAAGACCCGGAAGCCCCGATCTTTGCCGTGGCCGACTACGCGCTCGAGGCCGATTTGTTCCAGGCGCTGCCGGAGCTGGTCAAGGCGCTGTAAGCGCCCACACCCAAGGGCATCGGTTTCGATGCCTTTTTTGCATCTGCCTTCAACGCGGCGCCAACGGCGCGCAATCCTCGTTCAACGGAGACTAAAAAATGAGCTATGTGGCCCCCGTCAAAGACCTGATGTTCAATCTGCAGCACCTCGCCGGGCTCGAGCAGGTGGCGCGCCTGCCCGGTTTTGAAGACGCTGGGCTGGAGACGGCGCAGGCGGTGCTGGAAGAATGCGCGCGCCTGAACCAAGAGGTGATCGCGCCCCTGAACTGGGAGGGCGACAAGTACCCGTCGTCGTACCACGATGGCAAGGTCAGCACCACGCCGGGCTTCAAGCAGGCCTTTCATCAGTTTGCCGAGGGTGGCTGGCAGGGTTTGCAGCACCCGGTGCAGTTTGGCGGCCAGGGCTTGCCCAAAAGCATTGGGGCGGCGTGTGTGGAGATGTTCAATTCCGCCAACCTGAGCTTTGCCCTGTGCCCGCTGCTCACCGACGGCGCCATCGAGGCCCTGCTGACGGCAGGCACCGAGGAGCAAAAGCAGCTTTTTTTGCCGCCCATGATTGCCGGCGAATGGACCGGCACCATGTGCCTGACCGAGCCGCAGGCGGGTTCGGACTTGGCGCTGGTGCGCAGCCGCGCCGAGCCGCAGGCCGATGGCAGCTACAAGGTCTTTGGCACCAAGATTTTTATCACCTACGGCGAGCACGACTACACGCCCAACATCGTGCACCTGGTGCTGGCGCGCATCCCCGGCGCGCCCGAGGGCGTCAAGGGCATCAGCCTGTTCATCGTGCCCAAATTTGTGCTCGACGCCGAGGGCCAGCCCGGGGCGCGCAATGACGTGCGCTGCGTCAGCATCGAACACAAGCTGGGCATCAAGGCCAGCCCGACGGCGGTGCTGCAATTTGGCGACCACGGCGGCGCCGAGGGCTACTTGGTGGGCCAGGCCAACCGCGGGCTCGAGTACATGTTCATCATGATGAACGCGGCCCGTTTTGCCGTGGGGCTGCAAGGCATTGCGGTGGCCGAACGCGCTTACCAAAAGGCGGTGGCGTTTGCGCGCGAGCGCCTGCAAAGCCGCCCGGTGGATGGCAGTTCGGCCCAAGCCGCGCCCATCATCGTGCACCCCGATGTGAAGCGCATGCTGCTCACCATGCGCGCCTACACCGAGGGCTGCCGCGCCATGGCCAGCGTGGCCGCGGCTGCCTACGACGGCGCGCACCACCACCCCGATGACGCTGCGCGCGCGCAGAACGCGAGCTTTTATGAGTTTTTGGTGCCGCTGGTCAAGGGCTACAGCACCGAGATGAGCATCGAAGTGGCCTCGCTGGGCGTGCAGGTGCACGGCGGCATGGGTTTCGTCGAAGAAACCGGCGCTGCCCAGTACTACCGCGACGCGCGCATCCTCACCATCTACGAGGGCACGACGGCGATCCAAGCCAACGACTTCGTGGGCCGCAAGACGCTGCGCGATGGCGGCCGCACGGCGCGCGCCGTGGCGGCGCAGATCGAGGCCACCGAGGCCGAGCTGCAAGCCAGCGGCAGCGCCCACGCGCTGGCGCTGCGAGAGCAGCTGCAAGCGGCGCGGCTGGCGTTTCTAGACGCGGTGGCCTTTGTGCTCGAACACGCCAAGGCCAACCCGAATGCGGTTTTTGCCGGCAGCGTGCCCTATCTGCTGCTGGGCGGCAACCTGGTGGCCGGCTGGCAGCTGGCGCGTGCGCTGCTGGTGGCCGAGCGCGAGCTGGCTGCGGGGCGCGAGGCCGAGTTCATGCGCACCAAGATCCTGACCGCGCGCTTTTACGCCGACCACCTGCTCAGCCGCGCCGGCAGCCAGCGCGACAGCATCGTCGCCGGCCACGCCGCCGTGACCGAGATCAGCCCCGACGCGTTTTGATTGACGACCGACCAGATACGATTGACGAGCCTCATCCCATGTCCATTCCCGCTTCCCATCCCGCCCCCACGCCCCGATCACCGTTGCCGGGTGCCTTGCAGCGTGTGCCGTTCCCGGTCATCGGTGCGCCGCTGTTCATCATCAGCAACCCCAAGCTGGTGATCGCGCAGTGCTGCGCCGGCATCGTCGGCTCCATGCCGGCGCTCAACGCGCGCCCGGCCTCGCAGCTCGACGAATGGCTGGCCGAAATCACCGAGGCGCTGGCGGCGCACGACCGCGCGCACCCCGAGCAACCGGCGGCCCCCTTTGCCATCAACCAGATCGTGCACAAGAGCAACGACCGGCTCGAGGCCGATCTGGCGCTGTGCGCCAAGTACCGAGTGCCGATCGTCATCACCAGCCTCGGCGCGCGCGTCGACGTGAACCAAGCCGTACACAGCTGGGGCGGGGTGGTGCTGCACGACATCATCAACAACGCTTTTGCGCACAAGGCGATCGAAAAGGGTGCCGACGGGCTGGTGGCGGTGGCCGCTGGGGCGGGTGGGCACGCGGGCGTGAAAAGCCCGTTTGCGCTGGTGCAAGAAATCCGCCAGTGGTTCGACGGCCCGCTGGCGCTCTCGGGCTCCATCGCCAGCGGCAGCGCGGTGCTGGCGGCGCAAGCCATGGGGGCCGATTTTGCCTACATCGGCTCGGCCTTTATCGCCACCGACGAAGCGCGCGCCAGCGCCGAATACAAGCAGTGCGTGGTTGACAGCAACTCGGACGACATCGTTTACAGCAACCTGTTCACCGGCGTGCACGGCAACTACCTCAAGGCCTCGATCGTGGTCGCGGGGCTCGACCCGGAGCACCTGCCCGAGAGCGACCCGAGCGCGATGAACTTCGGCGGTGCCGCCGCCAAGGCATGGAAAGACATCTGGGGCTGCGGCCAAGGCATTGGCGCGATCGACCGCGTGCTGCCTGCGGCCGAGCGGGTGGCGCAGCTCAAGCGCGAGTATGCGGTGGCGCGCCAGCGCTTGCTGGGCTGAGCTTTGTTTTGATCAGCGGGGCGCTATCCCGCCAGCGCGGCGCGCCAACGTTCGACGGTGAGCGAGTGGGCGCGGCCAAAGCCAGCCACAAAGCGCGCCGACACCGGCTCGATTAAAAACAGTGCAAAGTCTGGAAACTCGAACAGCTCGCGCGCCTCGGGCAGCCGCTCGAGGTAGGCGGCGCGGGCGGCGGCGTAGCGCGGCGCATCGGGCGGGCAGGGCAGGGCGCGGCCCTTGAGGCTCAGGCGCGGCCGGGCCAGTGGGTTGTGGGCGTCCGGCGTTTCGCCGCCGCTTGGCAGAGTTGCATCGGCCACGAACAGCAGCGCCACGGCGGGTTGCTCGAGCATGTCTTTGGTGTGGGTGGCCAGCCGGCTTACGTGCAGCACCGCGCTGCCGCACTCGGGCAGCAGCGCAACGGGCACCATCGACACCGCGGGCTCGCCCCGGTGCAAGGTGGCCAGCGCGGCCAAGCGCTGCGTTTGCAGCAGGGTGCGCAGCAGGTGGAGATCGGCGTCGGTGAGGCTCACGGCTCCAGTGTAGTTCAGTTTTTTCGCGGCGCAAATTTGAAGCGCTCCTGCTGCTAGGCTGTTGCGGCGCATGGCCTTGCGAGCCTGACTGGCGCGCAAACTGCACCGCTACAATGGTTCGATCGCCGCTTTGCCCGGCGCAGTGGGCGCGCCCAAACCAACCATGCACACCATCCAGATCCGGTTTTTTGCCGCCCTGCGCGAAGCGCTGGGCACCACAGAGCTGCCGTTGTGCACCGCCGCGGCCACGGTGGCTGATTTGCGCGACGAGCTGATCGCGCGCGGTGGTGCCCACGCCGAGGCGCTGGCGCGCGGGCGCGCGGTGCGCGCGGCGCTCAACCAGGCGATGGTGCCGGAATCGGCCGCGCTCAAAGACGGCGACGAAGTGGCTTTTTTCCCACCTGTGACGGGGGGCTGAGGGTGGAGCCGCAGCCCACCACCGCACAGCCCCGGGTGCGCATCCAGACCGAGGATTTCGACCTGAGCACCGAAGTGGCCGCCTTGCACGCCGCCGACACGCGGGTGGGCGCCGTCTGCGCCTTCGTGGGCCTAGTGAGGGAATGGGCCCCCACGCTTGGCGCTGGCGCGCCGGCGCTGCCCCCCGAGGGGGCGCTCGCCAGCTTGGGGCGGCCCGGCGCTGGCGAGGGACGGACCCCCACGCTTGCGCCTAGCGGCGCTGCGCTGCCCCCCGAGGGGGCGCTCGCCAGCTTGGGGCGGCCCGGCGCTGGCGAGGGACGGACCCCCACGCCAGTCGCTGATGCGCCGGCGTTCATGGAGCTCGAGCACTATCCCGGCATGACCGAGCGCGCCATCGAGGCGATGATCGAGCAGGCGCAGCGGCGCTTTGAGATTTATGGCGCGCGCGTGCTGCACCGCGTGGGGCGGCTGGGGCTGGGCGAGCAAATCGTGCTGGTGGCGGTGACGGCGGCGCACCGCGGCCAGGCCTTTGCCGCCTGCGAGTTTTTGATGGACTACCTCAAGACCCAGGCGCCGTTCTGGAAAAAAGAGCACAGCGCCGCCGGTGCGCGCTGGGTCGATGCGCGCGCCAGCGACGACGCGGCGCTGGCCAAGTGGGGCATCGAGGCGGATAACGCGGCTTAAGCTTGGTTGAAATCCCCCGCCCAGCCCCCAGCTAGAGTGGCATCACCTTTTTGAGGAAGCACCCCATGCGACTCGACAAACTGACCACCAAATTCCAGCAGGCCCTGAGCGAAGCGCAAACGCTGGCCCTTGGGCAAGACCACGCCTACATCGAACCGGCGCACCTGCTGGCGGCCCTGTTGCGTCAGCCCGACGGCCCCAAGGCGCTGCTGCAGCGCGCCGGCGTCAACGTGGTGGCGCTCGCCCAAGCCGCCGACGAGGCGCTATCCAAGCTGCCCACGGTGCAGGGGCAAGAGCAGGTGCAGGTGGGGCGCGACACCGTCAGCCTGCTGCAGGCGGCCGAAAAAGAGGCCATCAAGCGCGGCGACCAATACGTGGCCAGCGAGCTCTTTTTGCTGGCCCTGGCCGACAGCAAAATCGCCTTGGCCGAGGCTGCGCGCAAGGCCGGCCTGAACCGCAACGCCTTGCAGGCCGCCATCGACGCCGTGCGCGGCGGCCAGAGCGTGGACAACCCCGAAGCCGAAGGCCAGCGCGAGGCGCTGAAAAAATACACCCTCGACCTCACCGAGCGCGCCCGCGCCGGCAAGCTCGACCCGGTGATCGGCCGCGACGACGAAATCCGCCGCGCCATTCAGGTGCTGCAGCGGCGCACCAAAAACAACCCGGTGCTCATCGGTGAGCCCGGTGTGGGCAAGACCGCCATCGTCGAGGGGCTGGCGCAGCGCATCGTGGCCGGCGAGGTGCCCGAAAGCCTCAAAGACAAGCGCGTGCTGGTGCTCGACATGGCCGGTCTGTTGGCCGGGGCCAAATACCGGGGCGAGTTCGAGGAGCGCCTGAAGTCGGTGCTCAAAGAAGTGGCCGCCGACGAAGGCCGCATCATCCTGTTCATCGACGAGCTGCACACCATGGTGGGCGCGGGCAAGGCCGAGGGCGCGATCGACGCCGGCAACATGCTCAAGCCGGCGCTGGCACGCGGCGAGCTGCACTGCATCGGCGCCACCACGCTCGACGAATACCGCAAATACATCGAAAAAGACGCCGCGCTCGAGCGCCGCTTCCAGCGCGTGCTGGTCGATGAGCCCACGGTCGAGGCCACCATCGCCATTCTGCGCGGCCTGCAAGAAAAGTACGAGGTGCACCACGGCGTCGAGATCACGGATCCGGCCATCGTTGCTGCTGCCGAACTGAGCCAGCGCTACATCACCGACCGCTTCTTGCCCGACAAGGCCATCGACCTGATCGACGAAGCCGCGGCCAAGATCAAGATCGAGATCGACTCCAAGCCCGAGGTCATGGACAAACTCGATCGGCGCATCATCCAGCTCAAAATCGAGCGCGAGGCGGTGCGCAAAGAAAAAGACGAAGCCAGCCAGAAGCGCATGACCTTGATCGAAGAAGAAATCGCCAAGCTCGAGCGCGAAGCCGCCGACCTCGAGGAACTCTGGAAAAGCGAAAAAGCCAGCGCCCAAGGCTCCGACCAAGTGCGCAAAGACATCGAGCAGATCAAAATCCAGATCGAGGACTGGACGCGCAAGGGCGACTTCAACAAGGTCGCCGAGCTGCAGTACGGGCGCCTGCCCGAGCTTGAAAAACGCCTGCGCGAGGCCCAAGCCAAGGAGGCCGCCGGCGACGGCAGCGCCAGCGGGCCACGGCTGCTGCGCACCCAAGTGGGGGCCGAAGAGATCGCCGAAGTGGTGGCGCGCGCCACCGGCATCCCGGTGGCCAAGCTGATGCAGGGCGAGCGCGACAAGCTGCTGCAAATGGAAGACAAGCTGCACCAGCGCGTGGTCGGGCAAGACGAGGCCATCGTGGCCGTGGCCAACGCCATCCGGCGCAGCCGCGCGGGCCTGTCCGACCCGAACCGGCCGCTGGGCAGTTTTCTGTTTCTGGGCCCCACCGGCGTGGGCAAGACCGAGCTGTGCAAGGCGCTGGCGGCGTTTTTGTTCGACACCGAGGAGCACCTGATCCGCATCGACATGAGCGAGTTCATGGAAAAGCACTCGGTGGCGCGCCTGATCGGGGCCCCGCCGGGCTACGTCGGTTACGAAGAGGGCGGATATCTGACCGAAGCGGTGCGGCGCAAGCCCTACAGCGTGATCTTGCTCGACGAGGTAGAAAAAGCACACCCAGATGTGTTCAACGTGCTGCTGCAAGTGCTCGACGACGGCCGCCTGACCGACGGCCAAGGGCGCACGGTGGACTTCAAAAATGCCGTCATCGTCATGACTAGCAACATCGGCTCGCCCCTCATCCAAGCCATGGTCGGGCAAGACCCCGACGACATCAAAGAGGCGGTGTGGGGCGAACTGAAAAACCACTTCCGCCCCGAGTTCCTCAACCGCATCGACGAAACCGTGCTGTTCCACGGCCTCGACGCCGGGCACATCGTGCGCATCGCCCGCATCCAGCTGCAGGTGCTCACCGAGCGCTTGGCGCGGCTCGAACTGGGTTTGCAAGTGAGCGAGGCCGCGCTGGCCGAGCTGGCCAAGGTGGGCTTCGACCCGGTGTTTGGGGCGCGTCCGCTCAAGCGCGCGATCCAGCAACGGATCGAAAACCCGCTGTCGCGCCAGATACTCGAGGGGCGCTTTGCCCCCAAGAGCACGATCGGCGTCGATGTCGATCCGATTCAGGCCCCGGGGCAGTTCCAGTTTGTGCTTGTAGCACCCTGAGGCCGTGGCCGCGCCAGCGCTTTGGCTCTGGCGCCTTGGCTGCTTGATGTGCGGCGCTATTTTTGAGCTGGGCGTCAGGCACACGCAAGCCATGCGGTCAAAATTGTGAAGTTTTTCGTGCCCAGCCGCTCAAAGCAGCCGCCGCGTTGACCGCCTCAGGAGACCCCATGCCCGCCAGCCACGCCACCGACCCCACTTCCCCCAGCACGCCATACGCCGATTTTTACCGCCGCTCGATCGACGAGCGCGAGGCCTTTTGGGCCGAGCAGGCGCAACTGATCGACTGGCAGCAGCCCTTCGAGCAAGTCTGCGACGCCCGCAACCCGGCTTTTGCGCGCTGGTTCGTGGGCGGACGCACCAACCTGTGCCACAACGCGGTCGATCGGCACTTGGCCGAGCGCGCCGAGCAAAACGCGCTCATCTGCGTGTCGTCGGAAACCGGGGCCGAGCGGGTGTACAGCTACCGCGAGCTGCACGCCGAGGTGCAGCGCATGGCCGCCATCTTGCTCGATTTGGGCGTGCGCAAGGGCGACCGGGTGCTGATCTACATGCCCATGATCGCCGAGGCCGCCTTTGCCATGCTGGCTTGCGTGCGCATCGGGGTCATCCATTCGGTGGTTTTTGGCGGTTTTGCCAGCCACGCGCTGGCCAGCCGCATCGACGACGCGCGCCCGGCCCTGATCGTCACGGCCGACGCCGGCATGCGCGCCGGCAAGGTGCTGCCCTACCAGCCCTTGCTCGACGAAGCGCTGCGCCTGAGCCAGCACCCGCCCAAGCAGGTGCTGATGGTCAACCGCGGCCTGGCCGAGCTGCACCCGGTGCCGGGGCGCGATGTGGATTACGCCGCCGCGCGCGAGCGCTGTTTGCACGCCCAAGTGCCGTGCGAGTGGCTCGAGAGCAGCGAGCCGAGCTACATCCTCTACACCAGCGGCACCACCGGCAAGCCCAAAGGCGTGCAGCGCGACACCGGCGGCTACGCGGTGGCGCTGGCGGCCTCGATGCGCCACATCTACCTCGGCGAGCCGGGCCAAACCTTCTTTGCCACCTCGGACATCGGCTGGGTGGTGGGGCACAGCTACATCATTTACGGCCCGCTGCTCTACGGCATGGCGACGCTGATGTACGAGGGGCTGCCGATCCGCCCCGACGCCGGCATCTGGTGGCAGTTGGTGGAAAAGTACCGCGTGAGCGTGATGTTCTCGGCCCCCACGGCGGCGCGCGTGCTCAAAAAGCAAGATCCCGCCTACCTGAGCCGCTACGACCTCTCCAGCCTCAAGGCCCTGTTTTTGGCCGGCGAGCCGCTGGACGAACCCACCGCCAGCTGGATCGGCGCCGCCATCAACAAACCGATCATCGACAACTACTGGCAGACCGAGACCGGTTGGCCGATTCTGGCGCTGTGCAGCGGCGTCGAACCCACGGCGGTGGGCAAGATCGGCTCACCGGGGCGCGCTGTCTATGGCTTTGACGTGCGCCTGATCGACGAGCTCACCGGGGCCGACATCACCGAGCCCAACCACAAGGGCGTGCTGGCCATCGCCGGGCCGCTGCCGCCGGGCTGCCTGCAAACCGTTTGGGGCGACGACGAGCGCTACCTCAAAACTTACTGGTCCAGCATCCAGGGCCGCAGCCTCTACAACACCTTCGATTGGGGCCTGCGCGACGCCGAGGGCTACACCTTCATCCTAGGCCGCACCGACGACGTGATCAACGTCGCCGGCCACCGGCTGGGCACGCGCGAGATCGAGGAGGCCATCGCCAGCCAC
This sequence comes from Serpentinimonas maccroryi, assembly GCF_000828915.1. Lineage (NCBI taxonomy): Bacteria > Pseudomonadati > Pseudomonadota > Betaproteobacteria > Burkholderiales > Comamonadaceae > Serpentinimonas > Serpentinimonas maccroryi. The sequence continues at coordinate 1,370,521 of NZ_AP014569.1, read as the reverse complement.
CCCAACGTGGCCGAGGTGGCGGTGGTGGGCCGCGCTGACGCGCTCAAGGGCCAGGTGGCGATGGCTTTTGCCGTGCTCAAAAACCCGGCGCTGGCGGCTTCGGCCGAGCAGGCACGGGAGCAAGAGCAAGCCCTCATGCAGATCGTGGATGCGCAGCTGGGGGCCGTGGCGCGCCCGGCGCGGGTTTGTTTTGTGGGCACGCTGCCCAAGACGCGCTCGGGCAAGCTGCTGCGCCGCGCCATGCAGGCGGTGTGCGAGGGCCGCGACCCCGGCGACCTGAGCACCATGGACGACCCGGCGGTGCTGCAGCAGATCCGCGATTTGCTGGGCTGAGGGGTTGCGGTTGCGCAGCGTTATCATCCGGCACACCAGCAACTAGCGATTCATCTTGATGCAAACCCCCTGCGATGCCGGAGCCGATGGTGCTGCTGCGCGCACCTTGGAGCCTGCGGCCGACTCGCCCAACGCCAGCTGGCAGCAGCGCAGTCTGGCCAGCGTCTGGCACCCCTGCACCCAGATGCAGCGCGCCGCCGCCGTGCCGCCGCTGGCCGTGGCGCGCGCCAGCGGCCCCTGGCTGCACGACCACGAGGGCCGGCGCTACTTCGACACCAGCAGCAGCTGGTGGGTGAACCTGTTTGGCCACGCCGACCCCGGCATCGGCGCCGCCATCAAGGCCCAGCTCGACCAGATGCCGCACGTGATGCTGGCCGGCTGCACCCACGCGCCGGCGGTGGAGCTGGCCGAGCGCCTGAGCGCACGCACCGGCGGCGAGCTCGGGCACCTGTTCTTTGCCAGCGACGGCGCTTCGGCGGTGGAAATCGCGCTCAAGATGAGCATGCACCACTGGAGCAACCGCGGCCAGCCGGACAAGCGCGAATTCGTCTGCCTGCAAGGCGGCTACCACGGCGAGACCTTGGGCGCGCTGGCCGTGACCGACGTGCCGGTGTTTCGCCACGCCTACGCGCCGCTGCTCTATGGCGGCGCGCACCTCGTGCCCTCGCCCGATGCGCGCTTGGCCTTGCCGGGTGCAGACGCCGCCGCCGTGGCCGAGCGCGCCGCGGCCGCGCTCGAAGCCCTGCTGGCGCAGCGCCACGCCCACATCGCGGCGCTGATCGTGGAGCCGCTGGTGCAGGGCGCGGCCGGCATGGCCATGCACCACCCGCACTACCTGCGCCGTGCGCGCGCGCTGTGCGAGCGCTACCAGGTGCATCTGATCGCCGACGAAATCGCCGTCGGCTTTGGCCGCACCGGCAGCTTTTTTGCCTGCGAGCAAGCCGGTATCTGGCCCGATCTGCTGTGCCTCTCGAAGGGCATCACCGGCGGCTTCCTGCCACTGTCGGTGGTATTGTGCCGCGACGCCATCTACCGCGCCTTTTTGAGCGACGAGGTGGCACGCGGCTTCCTGCACTCGCACTCCTACAGCGGCAACGCGCTGGCCTGCCGCGCCGCGCTGGCGGTGCTCGATCGCTTTGAGCAGCGCGATGTGCTGGGCGACAACGCGCGCGTGGCGGCGGTGCTCGATGCGGCGCTGAGCACCCTGGCGCACGACCCGCGCCTCGAGCATCTGCGCCGCTGCGGCATGATCTGGGCTTTCGATGTGCGCGCCGAACACGCGCCGGTGCGCTTTGCCGAGCGCCTGCACCTGGTCGGGCGCCAGCACGAGTTGCTGCTGCGCCCGATCGGGCGCACCGTCTACTTGATGCCGCCCTACGTGCTCGATGAAGCACTGGCGCGCTGGCTGGGCGCACGCCTGATCGATACCCTGAACGAGACCCTGAACCCCGCGCTGGCTGCTGGCCTCGGCGCCACACTGCCCCCCGATGCTGATCGCACACCTGAACCGTCAGTTGCTTGAGCTCGACGCCGCGGCGCTGCGGCGGCGCTTGCGCATCCAAACCACACCGTGCCAGCCGCAGCTGCAGTTGCAAGGTAGCGCGGCCCCGCTGCTGGCCTTTTGCAGCAACGACTACCTTGGGTTGGCCAACCATCCGGCGCTGGCGCAAGCGCTGGCCGACGGCGCCCGGCGCTGGGGTGTGGGCAGCGGCGCTTCGCATCTGGTGAGCGGCCACACCCAAGCCCATGCGGCGCTCGAAGAGCGGCTGGCGGCTTGGCAGGCGGCGCACATACCGGGCGCGCGCGCGCTGCTCTTTGGCAGCGGTTATGCGGCCAACCTCGCGCTGCTCACGGCCCTGGGCGACGCCTCGAGCACGCTGTTTTGCGACCAGCTCAACCACGCCTCGCTGATTGACGGCGCGCGCCTGTCCAAAGCCGCGGTGCAGCGCTATCCCCATGCCGATCTCGCCGCGCTGGCGCAGCAGTTGCAAAGCTGCAGCACGCCGCTCAAACTCATCGTCACCGACGCCGTGTTCAGCATGGACGGCGACTTGGCCGACCTGCCGGCACTGCTGCAACTGGCCGAGCAGCACGATGCCTGGCTGATCGTCGATGACGCGCACGGCTTTGGCGTGCTGGGCGCGCGCGGACACGGCAGCCTAGAGCACTTTGGACTGCGCAGCGAGCGCCTGATCTATATGGGCACGCTGGGCAAGGCGGCGGGCGCCTACGGGGCGTTCGTGGCCGCGCACCCCAGCATCGTCGAGTGGCTGCTGCAGCGCGGCCGCACCTACATCTACACCACGGCGCTGCCGCCTGCGCTGGCGCACGCCCTGCAGAGCAGCCTGGATTTGATCGAGGGCTCCGATGGCGCCGTGCGCCGCGCACACCTCGAGGCCCTGATCGGGCGCTGGCGCGCTGGCGTGCAAGCCCTGCTGGAGCCTATGGAGCGCGGGCAGGGCGGGGCGCCGACGCGGCTGCACCTGCTCGAGTCGCGCACCCCGATCCAGCCGCTGATCGTCGGCGATAATGCTCGTGCGCTGAGCCTAGACGCCGCCTTGCAGGCGCGTGGCCTGCGCGTGCCGGCCATTCGCCCGCCCTCGGTGCCCGAGGGCAGCGCGCGCCTGCGGCTGACCTTCAGCGCCAGCCACACCCAGGCCGAACTGGACCGTTTGTTGGCGGCGCTGGCCGCGTCTTTGCAGGAACTGCCTTCATGACCCTTCCACCCTCTGCCGGTCACACCCCCGGTCAGCCGCCCCGCCAGCTCCTGAAAGGCTGCTTCGTCACCGGCACCGACACCGAAGTCGGCAAAACCCGCGTCAGCGCCGGCTTGCTGCATTGGCTGGGTGCGCAAGGCCTGCGCGCGGCCGGCTACAAAGCGGTGGCCTCGGGCATGGAGCAGGTGGACGGCCGCTGGCTCAACGAAGACGTGCAAACCCTGTGGGCCGCAGGCTGGCCCGGGGTGCGCCCCGAGCAGGTGGGGCCGCTGCAGCTGCGCACCGCTTGTGCACCGCACATTGCGGCCGCGCTCGAGGGCCGGCAGATCGACTTCGCCGCCTTGCGCGACGGCGCCCACGCGCTGGCGCAGCAGGTGGACTGTGTGGTGGCCGAAGGCGCCGGCGGCCTGTGCGTGCCGCTGGGCCCGGACTGGGACAGCTCCGACCTGATGCGCGCCCTCGGCCTGCCGCTGGTGCTGGTGGTGGGGCTGCGCTTGGGCTGCATCAACCACGCGCTGCTCACCGCCGAAGCCATCCGTGCGCGCGGCCTGCGCCTAGGCGGCTGGGTGGCCAACACGCTCGACCCCGACATGCCTTTTTTGACCGAGAACATCGCCACGCTGCGGCACGAGTTTGCCCGCCGCCACAAGAGCCCGTGCTTGGGCGTGCTGCCGCGCTTGGCTCCAGCTGGTGCAGCCCAAATGGCCCAAGCGGCGGCCGCGCACCTAGATGACGCCGCACTGCGCCGCCTCTTTGGCCTACCGCCAGCCTAAGACCAACTTTTTAGCCCTACGAACCCACCCTATGAGCACTTGCGCCACCCCGATCGATGTCTCTGCCCTGCGCCGTGCCGGCGGCTCTGCGCCGGGTGCAGACGCCCGCCACGCGGCCACCAAGGCTGCCGACACAGCTGCCCAAGCCACTGCGGCGCCGCGCTGGTCGGTGGCCGCCATCGAAGCCCTGTTTGCGTTGCCTTTCATGGACTTGTTGCACCAGGCGCAGCAGGTGCACCGGCAGCATTTCGACCCCAACGCGGTGCAGCTCTCGACCCTGCTCTCGATCAAGACCGGCGGCTGTGCCGAAGACTGCGGCTACTGCCCGCAGTCGGCGCATTTCGACACCGGCGTCGAGGCCAGCAAGCTGCTGCCGCTCGACGAGGTGTTGCAAGCCGCCAGCGCCGCCAAGGCCCAAGGCGCGAGCCGCTTTTGCATGGGCGCGGCTTGGCGCAGCCCCAAGATGCGCGATCTGCAGCGCGTGACCGAAATGGTGCAGGGCGTGCGCGCGCTCGGGCTCGAAACCTGCATGACGCTGGGCATGCTCGAGGCCGAGCAGGCGCAGCAGCTCAAAGCCGCCGGGCTCGATTACTACAACCACAACCTCGACAGCGCGCCCGATTTTTACGGCCAGATCATCAGCACGCGCACCTACCAAGACCGGCTCGACACGCTCGAGCACGTGCGCTCGGCCGGCATCAAGGTCTGCAGTGGCGGCATCGTCGGCATGGGCGAAACGCGGGCGCAACGCGCCGGCTTGCTGGCGCAGTTGGCCAACCTCGAGCCCTACCCCGAGTCGGTGCCGATCAACAACCTGGTGCCCATGCCCGGCACCCCCTTGGCCGACGCCGCGCCGATCGACCCGTTCGAGTTCGTGCGCACCATCGCCGCGGCGCGCATCACCATGCCGCGTGCGTTGGTGCGGCTGTCGGCCGGGCGCGAGCAGATGGAAGACGCGCTGCAGGCGCTGTGCTTTGCCGCCGGGGCGAATTCGATTTTTTATGGCGATCGGCTGCTCACCACCGCCAACCCGCAGGCCGCGCGCGACCGCGCCTTGTTTGCCCGCCTGGGGCTGCGCGCGCAGGGCGCCGCGCCCGAGGCGCCGCAGCCGGCACCCGATCAAGTGGCTGCTTGATTCCCGCTGCTGAGTAGCCGCTTTTTGTGGCAGCTCTGCTCGTTACTGCTAAGCTTGATGGGCCTTGCCTTCGTTGGCCTCGGATCGAGGCAACCGCTCTTGCATCTTGGCGGCCTGAGCCGCCCGAGCGCGCGCCAGCGCCGCCTCGACGAGTGTGCGTTTACGCTCCAGCACCACCGGGTCGGTGTGTTTGGAGTGCGCGGGCAGGTCGGCCAGTTTGGCCTCGGCTTTGGCCAGCAGGCGCGCTTGGTGCGCTGCCTCGGTGCGCTGCAGGCGCGCTTGGCGGGCAATGTAGCGCTGGCGGGCTTGCTCGGCTTGCGCCGGGCTCCAAGCGGCCCAGCCGGTGGCCGTGGAGGCCGTGCCGTGGATACCTTGATCGCCTTGAGCGCCATTTGCGGCCGCCACCGGAACCATCTGAATGCAGTCCACCGGGCACACCGGCAGGCACAGATCGCAGCCGGTGCAATAGGCGTCGATTACGGTGTGCATGCGCTTGTGCGCGCCCACGATGGCGTCGGTCGGGCAGGCTTTGAGGCACAGGGTGCAGCCGATGCACCACTGCTCGTCGATCACCGCCACCGTCATGGGGCCCTCGAGGCCGTGGGCCGGGTTTAGCGGCAGGGCGGGGCGGCCCAGCAGGGCAGCCAAGCGCGCCACACCTTCCTCGCCCCCCGGTGGGCACTGGTTGATTTCGGCAGTGCCGGCGGCCAAGGCCTGGGCGTAGCTGCGGCAGTCTGGGTAGCCGCAGCGCCGGCACTGCGTCTGCGGCAGCAGCGCGTCTAGGTGTTCGACCAGGCTATCAGTCACCGGCAGCGGGTTTGCGTGCTGTGCGCCCGCGTGTCGGGCTGGACGGCGCGGTTGGGGCTGCGGCAGCAGCAGTCTCATCCGAATCGCCGTCGTCGAGTTCTGCCGCGCCCAAGCGCGCCGCCTCGATGCCCGCGGCCGACTTCGGTTCGTGCTCGACAATAAAGGCCTTGACCACCGGATAGACCTGCTCGCGCCAGCGCCGGCCGCTGAAAATTCCGTAGTGCCCGGCACCCGGCACTTCGAAGTGGCGCTGCTTCGGGTCTTCGATGCCGGTGCACAGCCCGTGCGCAGCGTGCGTCTGGCCACAGCCCGAGATGTCGTCGAGCTCGCCCTCAATGGTCAGCAAGCCGGTGTGCTTGATGTCTTGCGGGCGCACGCGCTCGAGCGCGCCCTGTTCGTTGCGCACATCCCAAGTGCCGTTGACGAGTTTGAACTCTTGGAACACGGTGTTGATGGTTTCGAGGTAGTAGTGCGCGTCCATGTCGAGCACGGCGTTGTACTCGTCGTAGAACTGGCGGTGCGCTTCGGCGCTCTCGTTGTCGCCCTTGATCAGGTCGCGGAAGTAGTCGTAGTGGCTGCTGGCGTGGCGGTCCGGGTTCATGGCGATAAAGCCGCTGTGCTGCAAAAAACCCGGATAGACGCGCCGCCCAGCGCCGGGAAAGCTCGCCGGCACGCGGTAGATGACGTTGTTCTCGAACCACTCGAAGCTGCGCTGCGCTGCCAGGTTGTTGACCGAAGTGGGTGATTTGCGCGCGTCGATCGGGCCGCCCATCATGGTCATGGACAGCGGCGCGAGTTCGCCCCGGCTGGCCATGAGCGAGACCCCCGCGAGCACCGGCACGGTCGGCTGGCAAACGCTGATGACGTGGCAGTTGCCGTATTTTTGCTGCAGATGGCGAATGAACTCCTGCACATAGTTGACGTAGTCGTCGAGGTGAAAATCGCCTTCGGACAGCGGCACCATGCGCGCGTTTTTCCAGTCGGTGATATAGACCTTGTGCTCGCGCAGCATGGTGCGCACGGTGTCGCGCAGCAGCGTGGCGTAGTGGCCCGACAGCGGTGCCACGATCAGCACCACGGGCTGGGTTTTGAGCCGGGTCAGCGTGGCCGGGTGGTCAGAAAAGCGCTTGAAGCGGCGCAGCTCGCAAAAGGGCTTGTCGATCTCGATGCGCTCGTCGATCGCCACGTGCTGGCCCTCGATGTCCACGTGGCGGATGCCGAACTCAGGCTTTTCGTAGTCCTTGCCCAAGCGGTGCACGAGGTCGTAGGCGGCGGCGATGCGTTGCGCCATCGGCACCTGGCCCAGCGGCGAGAGCGGGTTGGCAAACAACTTGGCGGTCATTTGCGCAAAGTCGGAAAAGGGCTCGATCAGCGAGCGCTGGTTTTCATAAATCTGGTACAGCATCGGCTCACCTCGTAAAAATAGTGCAGTGCAGCAACAATATATCAGGCCGCGCTGATTTTGTCCTGACCTTTCAGCGACAACACGGGTGGGCGAGCGACGAAAGCGGCACAAGCAACCACAGAGGGCAGGTTCGAGGGGCGCTTGCATGCGCCAGCCATTAGAGCACCGCGGCAATCGAGCGGCAGACGTAATCGATGTTTTTGCTGTTGAGCGCGGCCACGCACATGCGGCCGGTGTCGGTGCCATAGACGCCGAACTCGCTGCGCAGACGCACCATCTGCTCTTTGCTCAGGCCCGAGTAGCTGAACATGCCGATCTGCTGCGTGATGAAGCCCATGTCGCGCTGCACGCCGGCGGCTTTGAGGCCAGCCACCAGGCGCGCGCGCATCGACTGGATGCGCAGGCGCATCTCGGCCAGTTCGCGCTCCCACAGGGCGCGCAGGGTCGGGTCGTTGAGCACCACGGCCACGATCGCGCCGCCGTGGGTGGGCGGGTTGGAGTAGTTGGTGCGGATCACGAGTTTGAGCTGCGACAGCACGCGCGCCGCTTCGTCCTTGCTTTGGCACAGCACCGACAGCGCGCCCACGCGCTCGCCATAGAGGCTGAAGCTCTTGGAAAAGCTGGTGGCGACGAAGCAGTCGAGCCCGGATTGGATGAACTTCTGGATCACGGCGCCGTCTTCGGCGATGCCGTGGCCAAAACCCTGGTAGGCCATGTCGAGGAAGGGCGTGTGGCCGCGCGCCTGCAGCACCGCCACCACGCGGTCCCACTGCTCGGGGCTGAGGTCGTAGCCGGTGGGGTTGTGGCAGCAGGCGTGCAACAGCACGATGCTGCCGGGGCTGGCGGCTTGCAGGCTGGCGAGCATACCCTCGAAGTCGATGCCCAGGCGCTTGGCGTCGTAGTAGGCGTAGCTGCCGACGTCGAAGCCGGCGCTGGTAAAGAGGGCGCGGTGGTTCTCCCAGCTCGGGTCGCTGATCAGCACTTGGGCCCCGGGCTTGAGCTTGCGCAGAAAGTCGGCGCCAATTTTGAGCCCACCGGTGCCACCGATGGCCTGCACGGTGGCGATGCGGCCGCTGCGCACGGGCTCGCTGTCGGCGCCAAAGACCAGCGCCTTGACCGCGTTGTCGTAGGCGGCGATGCCGTCGATGGGCAGGTAGCCGCGCGCGGCCGGGTGTTCGAGCATGGCGCGCTCGGCCTGCTGCACGCACTGCAGCAGCGGCAGTTTGCCGTTGTCGTCGTAATAGACGCCCACGCCGAGGTTGACCTTGTGCGGATTGGGGTCGGCGGCAAACTGCTCGTTCAGACCCAGAATCGGGTCGCGCGGGGCCATTTCGACGGCGGCAAAAAGGGACATGGTGGTAGGGGCAGTGGGTTGAGGGTGGCGCGAATTTTACTGCGCTGGGCAGTGGCTGCGGCGCGTGGCTGCGGCGCCGGTGCCGCCCGCCCTAGCCGCATTTGTCGTGCGCGCGCCGGGCCGGATCGGCCATGGCGGGCAGGTAGCCCGTGAGCCAGAGCAGAAAGCTCGCTGCCCACAGCACCGAGGCGGCGGCGTAGGCCCAGGTCGCGTCCATGCCCAGCGCCGGAGCCGCACGCAGCGCCGTCGCCGCCACCAGCAGCAGGGCGGCGGCGACGGCGCTGGGCGGCAGCTGCACCGACTGCCCGGTGTGCAGCCGCCCGGCCACCGCCAGCACACCGATGACCGCCAAGCCCAAGCCGCCCATGACGGTGACGTGCAGCCCGGCCAGTGCCGCCGCGCCGCTGCCTAGGCGCCCCAGCCCCATCAGAATCAGGCCGATGCCAGCGAGTGCGGCCGCGCCGGCCAGCACCAGCACCTCGGGCCTGAAAAAGCGCCAGCCGATGAAGGTGTCGCCAATCCGGTCGAGGAAGGCCGCGCCAGCGCCCAGCAGCAAGAAGGCCTGCACCGCGTTCGACAGGCCGAGCAAATGCGCCGCCAGCGCCACCGCGACCAAGCCGGCCGCGAGGTTGCGTCGGCCCGGGTGCGGCCGAAACGGCGTGCTGGCCTGCGTCGGGTCCAGCACTAGGTTCAGCACCGCTGGCAAGATGCGCGCCAGCGACAGCGCCATCAGTGCCAGAAAGACCAGCACCGCTGCGTGCAGCGCCGCCGAGGCCAGCGCGACGTCGTCGTGCCAGAACGCGAAACGCAGCCCCAGCGCCACCGCAGCAAAGGCCCACAGCCAGCCGGCAAAGGCCCACAGCCGCGCCACCGGTCGCCTCCACGCCAGCCAACTCGCATAGGCCGCCAAGCCACCGTAGAGCAAGGCGTCTAGGGCCGCAGCCAGCGGCAGCAGCGCTTCGGCGCCCCACAGCCCAATCAGGCGCGCCAGCAACCAAGCGCTGGCCAGCGCCCAGAGCGCGCGCCCGCTCAGGCGGGCGGTGCCGGTCCACTCTGGCATGGCCGAGAGCACGAAGCCGATCAGCGCCGCGCCAAAGGCGCCGTAGATCATCTCTTTGCCGTGCCACAGCGCCGCTGGCATGCCGGCAGCGCTGGGTAAGGTGTAGCCCAGCAGCAGCACCCACAGCAGCGGCCAGAGCGCGGCATGCAACGCCGCCAGCGGGAAGAACAGGCGCAAGGCCTCGAACGTCAGGCCCGCGCCCATGCGTTGCAGGCGCGGTTTCAACTCCATCCGGCCGTCCTTTCGTCGCTGCCCTCGACGGCTTGAAACAACGCATCGTGGGCCAGCCAGCCGTGGGCGGTCTCGAACACTGTGCGCGCATCGCGTGCGCCGGGAACGCCGGGCACGACACGCTCGCCGGCCAAGCCACGGCCACCGGCGTCGAGCACCAAAACGCGGTGGGCGATGCGCACCGCTTCTTGCACGTCGTGGGTCACGAACAGCGCGCCAAAGCCGTGGCGGCTGGCGGCTTCGATCACCAAATCTTGCATCGCACGGCGCAAGCCCGGGTCCAGCGCGGTGAAGGGTTCGTCGAAATAGACGAAGTCGGGCGCTGGCGCCAGCGCCCGCGCGATCGCCACGCGCTGGCGCATGCCACCCGAGAGCTCGACCGGGTACTTGCCGAGGTCGGCGGGGTCGAAATGCGCCAGCGCCGCGACCTCGGCCACGCGCGCGTCCCGCGCCGCTCGCCCCAGTCCGGACAGCCGCAGCGGGTAGGCGATGTTCTGGGCCGCAGTCGCCCAGGGCAGCAGGCGCGGTTCCTGAAAGACCATCGCGTGCCGGCGGTAGCCGCGCTCCAGCGTGCCACGCAGCGGGTCGAGGATGCCTGCGGCGATCGCCAGCAGCGTCGATTTGCCCGAACCCGAAGGCCCGAGCAGCGCCGCGACCTCGCCGGCGTGCAGGCGCAGCCGCACGCCTTCGAGCACGTAGCGGCCGAAGTAGGCGTGGCCGATGCCTTCGAGCACCAGTACGGGCGGCCGACTCAACGCTTGACCCCCCAAGGCTGGGCGGCGCTGCGCCAGCGCTCGAGCTGGGAGCGGATCGGTTGCAGCAGCGCGTACTCGAGCACCAGCAGCAGCGCAACGGCGATCAGCACCCACGACATCGCTGCCGTGACGTCGAGGCGCGCGCGCGCGTTGGCCAGTTCGGTGCCGATGCCGCCGGTGTTGGTCAGCAGCTCGGCCATCACCGCCACCTTGACCGCAGTGCCCAGCGCCACCGCGAGCGCCGGGAACAGGTGCGCAGCCAAATGGCGCAGCGACAGGTGGTAAAAGCGCTGCAGCGCCGAAGCGCCAAAGACGCGCGCCATGTCGTCGAGCCCGCGTTCGCGCGTGGCGATGCCTTGGGCGGCGGCACCAAAGACGATCGGCGTTGCGGCGATCACCACCGTGGCCACGACCGTGCCGTCGCTAGCGCCAAACCAGATCATCGCCAGCACGATCCAAGCGATGGGTGGCACGCCCAGCAGCACGGTCATCAGGGGCCGCGCGGCGCGTAGCGTGGCCATCGAGTAACCGGCGGCGATGCCGACCACGGCGCCGATGCTGGCGGCGACTGCAAAGCCGGTCGCGGCGCGCAGCGCGGTGGTGCTGGTTGCCTCGGCAAAAAGCGGGTCGCTCAGGGTCGCGCCGATCTGCTGTAGCGTCGCGACCGGGGCCGGCAGGATGAAGCTGCCGTAGGCCTCATGCCCGGCCTGCCAAGCCGCAGCCAGCAGGCACAGCCCCGCCAGCCCGGCCCAGCCCGACCACAAAAAGTTGCCCAGCCGACCGAGCCAAGTCATAGGTAAAAGTCATCGGCGGGCAGGCGGCCGCCGATCAGACCGATATTGCCTTCGGCCACCACGCGCAGATAGGTCTCGAGCGCCGGTCGCGCCTGGCGTGCGCGGTGCGCGACCAGGAGCGAGTGGGCAATCGACTGCTCGATCACCGGCGCCGGCAGGCCGAGCACGCCGGCTGCGGCTTGGGCCGCCGCGGCTGGGTTGGCGCGCGCGTAGGCGACGGCGCGCACCAGACCGGCTTGCAGGGCCTCGACCGCTTGCGGGTGCTCGGTGCGCCAGCCGTCGCGCAGCGCCAACCCGGCTTGGGGCACGCTGGCATGACCAAAGTGCCGACCGAAGGCGGCTTGCACGTCGAAGGCGCGAACCAGCGTGCGGCCGGCGCGAGCAGCGCCGATCAGGGCGGCGCTGGCCGCAGGCTCGGGCAGCATCGCGGCATCGACACGCCCGGCCAGCAGCAGTTGCGCCGCCTCGGCCGGGGTGCCGGCGGGCTGGATGCGCAGGTCGCGCGCCGGGTCCAGCCCTTCAGCACGGGCCAACCGGCGAAACACCAACCCGGGCGAATCGTTGATGAACGGCATGGCGAGCGTGCGTCCGCGCAGCGCGTTCAGGTCGGCCATCGGTTCGGCCGCGACGATGGTGTTCAGGCCATCGGTCATGACGTTGAGCAGGCGCAGCCCCAAGCCGCGGTTGTGCAGGTTGGCCGCCGTCACGGTCGGCACGATCGAGGCCTGGATGCTGCCGGCGGCCAGACCGGCGCGCAGCTCGTCCGGGTCGCGCCAGACGCGCACCGAAACCTGGCCCGCGACCGCTGACAGAAAGCCCTGTTGCACCGCCACGGCAAGCACCGCGCTGGGCGTGGAAGGCGGGCCCCAAAGCACCAGTTCGCCGGGGCGGGCGAATGCGGGCAGCGCAGGCAATGCCAGCAGCGCACTGCTGGCCAGAAGGTGGCGGCGGGACAAGCTCATCGGATGGATCCTAGGGGTTAAAGGCAAATGGTTGCAGCACGTGGCGCCTCAGGGCTGCGGTGCAGCGGTAGGGGGGGCTGTAGGCTCCAGCGCGGGCAGGCGCGCCACCAGGCTTGCAGGCAGCGCGGCACGCAGCGTCGGGATGGCCAGCAGCAACGCGCCGTTTTCTTGCGCGGCCAAGTAGTGCGTGTTACCACGCGGGATCAGCAGCAAGGTGCCGGCCTCATGCGGGCGCAGCGCGGCGGCGTCAAAGTGGGTGCCGTCGGCATACAGCACCGGGCCGCGCACCACCAGCAGCAGCACCCAGTCGGGGTGCGCGTGGCCGTGGGGCGCGATGCGGCCGTGGGGCGGGATTTCGGTCAGCGCAGCGATGCCGCCGGGTTGCAATGAGGACAGCAGAATGCAGCGCTGCGCCGCCCCGGCGTGCACCGGCTGACGCGGCAATTCGGCGGGGTTGACCACGAGGGTCGGCGGGTGGGTGGACGGCATAGACAGGGTGCTGTTTAAGCTGCATTATAAGACAAATGCGAGTCAGTCGTAATACGATTGGTGGAAAAATCGCAACCAAGCTGCCTGATCGAGCAGCTGCGGCACCGGTTTGGAGTCAAGCGCCCGTCAGGGGCCTAAGTTCAGCCCAGCGCCGCTGCAGCGCTTGGGCAGCGGCGGCGGGGTCGGGGCTGGCGGTGAGGGCGCGCACCACGGCAAAGGAGCCGACGCCGCTGGCGGCGATGGCACCCAAGTGCTCGAGGCCGATGCCGCCGATGGCCACCGTGGGGATGGCCGGGCGCAGGCGCGCCAGCAGTTGGGCGTAGGCGCGCAGCCGGGCGCAGCCTTGGGGTGCGGTGGGCATGGCTTTGAGGGTGGTGGGAAACACGGCGCCCAGCGCGATGTAGCTCGGGCGCAGGGCGGCGGCGCGCAGCAGTTCGGCGTAGCCGTGGGTGCTGATGCCCAGCCGCAAACCGGCGGCGCGCAGCGCATCCAGCGCCTCGGGTTCCAGGGCGTCGAGGTCTTCTTGGCCTAGGTGCACGCCGTAGGCCCCGGCTTGTATGGCGGCTTGCCAGTGGTCGTTGATGTACAGGCGGCTGGCCGTACCCGCTACCCCGGCCACGGCGGCACGCACTTGCGCCAGAACTTCGGCCTCGGGCGGGGTGCCGGGGCCGGGGTTCGCGCTGGGTTTGTAGCGCAGTTGCAGTGTCGGTACGCCGGCGGCGGCCATGCGCTGCACCCAAGCGGCGTTGGGCAAAACGGCGTACAGGCCCAGCCCGTCGGGGTGGGAGGCAAAGGGCGGGGGGCTGTTGGTTGCGGCTGGGTGCTCGGCGGCGCTGCCGGGCTGGGTTGCTGCAGCCGCCGTGCCCAAGCCAAAGTCCAGCGGGTCGTCGGGCCAGTCGGCGCGCCAGTGGCCCTCGCGCGCGCTGCGCCTAGCCCAAGCCTGCGCGATCACGGCGGCGTCGGCCTCGATGAAGCCCAGCCGGCGCGCCAGCGCCCAGGCCACGTCGTAAGCGCTGTCGCTGGCGGGCATGGCGCCGGGGTCGGCTTGGGCTTCGATGGCCAAAGCGGCGTGCTGGCGCACCAAGGCGTCGAGGGCGGCGGGGGCGGCGGGGGCGTAGGCCACGGCGGGGTTGGGGTGCATCGGGGCGGGCCAGAGCGCTCTGAGGCCTTTCAGGGCTGGTGCCAAAACGGTGTGCCCAGCACCGGCGTGCTGGGCTGGGCGCTGTCTTGCGGGGTCATGGTGCCGGCCCAAAAAGCGTCGCGCCCGGCGCGCACGGCGGCGGCAAAGGCCTGCGCCATGCGCACCGGGTCGAGCGCCAGCGCCACGGCGGTGTTGAGCAGCACGCCGTCGTAGCCCCACTCCATCACCTGGCAAGCGTGTGAGGGCAGGCCGAGCCCGGCATCGACGATCAGCGGCACCTGCACGCGCTCGCGCAGGGTGCGCAGCGCCAGCGGGTTCAGCGGCCCCTTGCCCGTGCCGATGGGGGCCGCCCACGGCATCACGGCCTGGCAGCCGACATCGACCAGGCGCAGGCACAGCACCAGGTCTTCGGTGCTGTAGGGCAGCACCTTGAAGCCGCGCCGCAGCAGTTGGTCGGCGGCGCCGACGAGGTTGAGGGTGTCGGGCTGCAGGGTGTAGTCGTCACCGATGATCTCGAGCTTGATCCAGTCGGTGCCGTAGAGCTCGCGCGCCATTTCGGCCGTGCTGATGGCCTCTTGCACGCTGTGGCAGCCGGCGGTGTTGGGCAGCAGCGGCGTCTGCATGTTTTGCAGCAGCGTCCAGAAGCTGCGGCTGGCCTCGGCGTTGCCAGCGCTCTGGCGCCGCAGCGCGGCGGTGAGCATGGCCGGTTGCGCGGCCGCCACGGCCTGTTCGAGCAGCGCCGGCGAGGGGTAGCGCGCCGTGCCCAGCAGCAAGCGGCTGGAAAAATGCTGGCCGTAGAGGATGAGGGGGTCGGTGGCGTGGGCCGCAGAGGCCGCATGTGCCAGGGGCGGTGGGGTGGTGGCGGTGTGGGCGGCGGGGTTGGGGTTCATGCTGCAAGCGGCGCGCTCAGCCGCCGGTGACGGGGGAGATGAGCTCGATCCGGTCGCCTTGGGCCAGCGCAGTCTGCGCGTACTGGTTTTTGGGGACGAATTGCAGATTGAGGGCGGCAGCAAAGGGCTCGGTCGGGCGCGCGGCGGCCAGCGCATCGGCCAGCGTGGCGCTTGCGGGCAGCTCCAAGGCTTGCTGGTTGAGCCAGACTTGCAAGGGGGCAGTGGCTTCGGGGGATGTGCTCATGGGGGAATGGTTTAGGGTGCAGTCAAAGCGGGCATCGAGGCGGGCATTAAAGCCGGCACCACAAAGTGTGCCTCAAGCCGCAAGCACCTGTGCACAGGGCTCAAAACGCAATTCAAGCCGCTCAGCCAAGTCGCGCTGGCCCTGCTGCACGTACTCGAGCACCGCGTCGCACACCGCCGGCCCGATCAGGTAGCCGTGGCGAAACAGGCCGTTGATCTGCAGCACCTGCGGCGCGCACTCGCGCACCAGCGGCTGGTGGTCGGGCAGGGTGGGGCGGCACTGGCTTTGCAGCCCAACGATGCGCGCCTCGCCAAAGCCGGGGTGCACGGCGTAAGCGGCGCTGAGCAGCTCGAGCGCCGAGCGCGCGCTGACCTCCGACAGATCCTCGGACTCGATCTGGGTTGCGCCGACGACGAAAAAATGGTCTTGCTTGGGCGCGATGTAGAGCGGGTAGCGCGGGTGCAGCAGCCGCGTCGGGCGCTGGAGCGTGACGCCGGGGGCGTACAGGCAGGCGACTTCGCCGCGCACCCCGCGCAGCGGCTGCTCCGGGGCGGTCCAGTCGGCTTGCGCGCCCAGACCGCGGCAGTCGAGCACCCAGCCGCCGTGCGTGCGCTGCCAGTCTTGCGCTTGGGCGAGGCTGGTGGGCTGTAGCCAGTGCAGATCGGCACCGAGCGCTGGCAATTCGGCCGCCAGCGCCTGCAGCAGTTGGTGGTTGTCGAGCTGGCCCTCTTGGGGCAGATAGATCCCGCTCTGAAAATGCCCGGCCACACTGGGCTCGAGGGCGGCGAGTTGCTGCGCGTCCAACGGCTGCGCCGCTTGCAGTTCGGGCACCTGCTGCACCGTCTGCGCCCAGACGCGGCTCAGGCGCGTGGCCTCGGCCGCGTCTTGGCGGTGCCACAAAATCAGGGTGCCGTCTTGCTGAAAATACACCGGCTGCCGCAGAGAGGCAATGAGCTCGCGCCAGCGCGGCAGCGCGTACAGCCCCATGCGCACGACGTTGGGCTCGGCCACGGCGGCTTCGGCCAGCGGCGCCAGCATGGCGGCGGCCACCCAGGCGGCGGCGCCTTGGTCCGATTCGGCGCGCGCTTCGTGGATCGTGACCCGGTGGCCGCTGCGCGCCAGCGCCAAGCCCAGCAAGCGGCCCAGCAGGCCAGCACCTAAGATGAGCACCGGGGTGGGGTGGGGGTGGTTGGCGGGCATAACGAGGCAGTGGGCGGTGTAGAAAAGTCGGTGCATCCAAGCAGCGGCGGGCGGTGCGAACAGGGGCGGGTGCAGGGTGCAGACGCCACAGCCGCTGGTGGGGCCGGGAAAATATACCATGGCCCCACCACGGCCAACAGCCATGCCGATTATGAATTGAGCGCGCGGGCCAGACGGCTGACGCAGCCCCCTTGCGCCCATAATTGCATTTGACGCACCTCAATAAATCCCCATGTTGCCCGATCCAGACCACCCCGCCCAACCCGCCCAACCCTCCAGCCACTCGTGGCGCTACGCGCGCGTGCTCACCATCGCCGGCAGCGACAGCGGTGGCGGCGCCGGCATACAGGCCGACCTCAAAACCTTTGCCGCGCTGGGCTGCTACGGCATGAGCGCCATCACCGCGCTGACGGCGCAAAACACGCTCGGGGTGCGCGCCATCCACGCCGTGCCCGCCAGCTTTCTGGAGCAGCAGATGGCCGCTGTATTTGAGGACATCGGCGTCGATGCGGTCAAGATCGGCATGTTGCACGCGCCCGACGTGGTGCGGGTGGTGGCGCGCGCGCTGGACCGCTACGCGCCGCCTTGGGTGGTGCTGGACCCGGTGATGGTTGCCACCAGCGGCGATGCGCTGATCGAGCCCGAGACCGTGGCCCTGCTGCGCACCGAACTGTTCCCGCGCGCCAGCCTGGTCACGCCCAACCTCGACGAAGCCGCGCTGTTGCTCGGGCGCCCCGTGGCCGACGAAGCGGCGCTGGACGCCGCCGCCGCCGACCTGCTGGCGCTGGGTGCGCGCGCCGTGCTGCTCAAGGGCGGCCACCTGCAGGGCGCGCAATTGACCGATGTGCTGGCCTGCGCCGGCACCCCACCCGCCGCTTGGCTGCGCTTGCGCGGGCCGCGCATCGCCAGCCGCAACATTCACGGCACCGGCTGCACGCTCGCTGCGGCCATCGCCGCGCAACTGGCGCTCGGCCAGCCCTTGCCGCTAGCGGTGCAGGCGGCACACGCCTGGGTGCGCGCGGCCATCGAGGCCGGAGCCGGCGCGCGCATCGGTTCTGGGCACGGCCCGCTCAACCACGGGTTTGCGCCGCAGGTGCTGCGGCGGGTGGGCAGCTGAATCGCAAGCGCGCCTATCGCACCTCTCGGGTGTTGGAGTTAAACTCGCGCCTCAAGCAGGGCAAGCGCTCGCGTGGTCTTTTGTGATGCTGCGTCCTGCGTCAGCTTATGCTGCGTAGCGAAGCAGCGTGCCGCCAAAGCCCGGTGACGCGCCGTTGCCGCTGCGGCCCGCACCATATTTTCCGGGGTAGGGGGCAGTGGCCTCGAGGGTGGCGTTGCCTGCATCCAGCGGCGTTGCAGGCAACTCGGCGCCGGGAGCTGCCGCAGCCGGGCGCGCTTCGCGCCACGCATCGGCCAGCGGTTTGATCAGGCTGTGCACCTCGTCGAGCGCGGCGGCGTCGTTGTGTGCGTTGGCATCCAGCAGCCGCACCGAGCAGTAGGCATAGAGGGTGTCGAGCTGCTGCGCCAGTTCGCCACCGGCCTTGATGTCGAGGTGCGTGCGCAAGCCCTCGCCCAAAATTTGCAAGGCCTTGTTGATGTGGCGGATTTTGTTGTTCAGGTCGTTCTGTTCCATGGCCAACTTACCCAAGCGGATGCGGTCGAGCAGGCCCTCGAACAACAGCAAAGCAACCTCGTGTGGACCATTGGCGTCGGCACGGCTATCGAGCCCCACGGCGGCGTAGGTGCGGGCAGAGCGGTGAGCGGAAGTGTTCATGGTGCTGGCCTTGGGGCAAACGATGATGATGCCTTTATATCGGACGGCTTTGACAGCAACTTGAGCCCAAGCTGGCTCACGGCCGAAGCCAAGCTGGGCGTGCGCCCCAGAGGCGCGCTAGGCCAAGCCTAGACTGACCACGATTAAGACCGCACGCAGCAACAGGCAGCCAATGGCTGCTTGTTGACGCGACAGGTGGCTCTACGTGTGCCGCACCTGCCAGGTGCGCATTGGATTGTTGGTAGTATGTTGATTATAATAGAAAAATAGAGGTTTTGTGGGGTTCGGGTCACGGATTAAGTTCCCTGAACAAGGCTGGAATTCGCCTGCTATTTTCGGGCAACTTGTCCTATCATCCCTGTATGATCTGCAGCAACAACCGCTGAAGCGGCGATTTTCGCATCACAGGCAGCGTCATGAACAACCCTTTTTGGATCGGTGTGGAACCCGCAATGAGCACCAAAATGCTGGATTTCTCCATTGGTCGGATCGGCCTATACCGTGGAGTCCGCTTTGGCTGATTCCGGCAGCACTTCCATCCAGCGGTTGCTCCTCTTTGGTGGCTCCGGTTCGATCGGAACAACCATCCGAGACCGGTTTTGCCAGGAAGGATGGACGGTGAGCATCGTCAGTCGCAGCGCTTCCCCAGACGCGACCAGCATACAGTGGAATCCTGTTGTCCATAGCGACGGTGTGTCGTGCTCTAGAGCGATCAATAAGCTGGTTGCACAGGGGCCATTCGATGCCGTGTGCTGGGCGCAGGGAATGAACTGCACCGACAGTGTGTACGATTTCGATCAAGCCCGACACGAGGCGGTCTATGATGCCAATGTGCTTTACATCCTCAACAGTATGAACATCTTGTTGACCCAGCGCCTGCTGCGTAGGCCTGCCCGTCTGTGCGTGATCAGTTCCATCTGGCAGGACATGGCCCGGCAAACTAAGCTCTCATATTGCGTCACCAAGGCTGCTCTGCAGGGCCTCGTGCTGTCCGCTGCAGCCGATCTTGCCCGTGACGGCCACGTCATCAACGCCGTTCTGCCTGGTGTGATCGATACACCGATGACGCGAGCCAATCTCAAAATGGAGCAGGTGCGTAAAGTCGAAGATGCCACGCTATTCGGACGACTGCCCACGCTTGACGAAGTGGCGGCCTGCGTCTTTGGCCTGTGCCGTGCGGACACCACCGGTGTCACCGGTCAGTTTATCAGCGTAGACCTGGGTTACTCCCGTGTTCGAGTCGTCTGAGTTCGCCGTCAAGACCAGTTGTGGCGCGTACCGGGTATTGATTGGTGCCGATGTGGTCGCTGGACAGCTACACGAATCCAGCGTCGCTTGGCTCGTTGATGCCAACGTGGCGCGCTTGCACAGCAACCTCCTACCTGCCTCGTATATTGGTTTACGGGCCATCGAATCAGAAAAAAACTTCGAATCCATCGCGCGCATCGTAGAGCAACTGCGCGACCTTGGTAGCACACGGGATACCCGGCTGATTGCTGTTGGTGGCGGCATCGTACAGGATCTGGCCACGTTTGCGGCATCTTGCTACATGCGCGGAATCCCATGGACCTACCTCCCTACCACGTTGCTGAGCATGGTGGATTCGTGCATAGGCGGAAAGTCCTCGATTAACGTCGGCCGTTACAAGAACATCGCTGGAAACTTCTATCCACCTAAAGAAGTCCTCATCGATACGGGTTTTTGCAGCACCCTCACGTCCGAGCAGATAGCTGAAGGCCTGTGCGAGGCCGCCAAGATATGCTACGCAGCCTCAGATAATGCGTTTACCGCCTACTTGGCATACGTCAATGCCAGTGACTTGCCCCCGGCTGGCGCGCAATTGGCCGGGATCATTAGGCATAGCCTTGAGACCAAGAAGCGCTTCATTGAAGAGGACGAATTTGACCAAGGTGTCCGTCTCCTACTCAACTTCGGCCATACCTTCGGCCACGCCATTGAGGGCGCTAGCTCGTACGCCATCAGTCACGGTATCGCGGTCGGTCTTGGGATGCTCGCGGCAGCCCACTGCTCGGTGCGCCTAGGGTACGCGTCAGCAGAACTTTCGAATGTTGCCAGTCTATCGCGCCACATCAGGTTCTTGTTGCGTGCCATACCGTCAGTGGCCGCCAATCTGCGTGTCATTAGGCCCGAAGAAGCTATGGCGTTCTTCCAGTCCGACAAAAAACACTCGGCCCATTCGTTCATACTCATTCTTTTCGATGCTCAGGGACGTTTGCAGCAGGTAAAAGTGCCACGATCTGCCGCAATCCGGGCCGTGCTTTTGAGCACTTTTCACCATCTATGCGAACACTACGATGAAATACAGTGATCAACTGGCCGAATGGCTTGTTCAGCTTGGATATAGGCAGTGCTTTTTTGTTGGGGGCGGCAACATCATGCACCTCATCGAGAGCTTGAGCCGCCGCATGGCGTGCCATGCCGTGGTTCACGAGGTGGCCGCCGGCATTGCCGCCGAGTATTACAACGAAACCAGCGATGACGGGCGTGCGCTGGCGTTGGTGACAGCCGGCCCAGGGTTGACCAATATCGTCACAGCCATGGCGGGCGCCTATCTGGAAAGCCGTGAACTGCTGGTCATTGGCGGCCAAGTTAAAACCTCCGATCTGTCTGGTGGCGTTCTGCGTCAGCGAGGGATCCAGGAAATTAACGGCACGGCTCTTGCTGGGCCGGTTTGCAATACCTCCGTGCTGCTTAAGCAGCCGGTTTCGTTTCGTGAGTTCAGCGGGTTCGTTGTAGCATCCAGACTCGGGCGCAAGGGCCCTGTGTTTATCGAGATTCCACTGGATGTTCAAGCGCGCGAATACAGCGCCCAGGATGGCAGCGACTCCGCGTTGGTGCCGGCAGTAATTAGACCCCGCGCTACCCCGTCAGACGTCCGTCTGGTTGCTGACCTAATCCGTGCGGCTAAACGCCCGCTGTTCCTTATTGGGGGCGGCTTGAGTCGGGCTTCAACCCGTGCATTGCTACCCCGCCTTACCGCTGCCGGTGTTCCGGTGGCCACGACATGGAACGGTGCCGACCGCATCGGTGCAGAGAATCCGGTGTACGTTGGCAGGCCCAACACTTGGGGCCAGCGCAGCGCCAATCTCGTGCTCCAGCAGTCGGATCTCCTAATCGCCATGGGTACGCGCCTTGGGATGCAGCAGACCGGGTTCAATTGGCAGCAGTTCGTGCCAGGGGGGAAGGTGGTACAGGTCGATATCGATGCCGACGAACTCGCTAAAGGCCATCCCCGGGTGGACTACCCGCTGCACGCGGACGCAAATGAGTTCTTCGCCGGTCTGCTGGAGCACAATCTGGGTCAGCACAGCGACTGGTTGCTGTATGCCCGAATGGTGCGCAAGGCGGTGCCGCTGATAGAACCCGTCAATACCAGCCGTGATACTTACATTTCGCCCTATGTCTTTGTTGATCGACTGGCAGCTCAATGCTGTGCTGACGACATCGTTATTCCATGCAGCAGCGGCGGCGCATTCACCGTCATGATGCAGGCCTTTACGCAACAGCAAGGGCAACTCTTGGTGACCAACAAGGGTCTGGCCTCTATGGGTTATGGTTTGTCTGGGGCCATCGGCGCTGCCTTTGCGCATCCCGAGCGCCGCGTTGTCCTGGTCGAGGGTGACGGTGGCTTTGCCCAGAACATGCAGGAAATCGGAACTGCCAAGATCAATGCGCTCAACCTAAAAATGTTCGTGTTCGACGACTCGGGCTACGCATCCATCCGGATGACGCAAAAAAACTATTTCGGTGGACGCTATGTCGGCTGCGACATTCACACCGGGCTGGGGCTGCCGAACTGGGAGCAGCTTTTCAAGGCTTGGGATGTGCCCGTTTGCCGCCTTGGGCCAGATTTTCCGCAGGTGCAGAACTTTCACGCCATGTTTCAGGCCAAAGGAACGGCCGCATTCATAGTTTCTATCGACCCGGAGCAGACCTATTACCCTAAAATTACCAGCCAGATCACAGATACGGGAACCATGGTTTCCAACCCTCTGCATCGGATGACACCTGAACTTCCAGCCGAAGTCATGGCCAAAATTGGGAAGTACTTGCCGTAGACAAACCCAATTCATAGCGCATCACAACCAGCAAAAAGGAATTATATGTCACACGAAATCTTCGAAGACCTCTTTGTGCTCGAGATGGCGAGCAATCACCAGGGTAAGTTGGAGCGCGGCCTGGAAATAGTCAGCAAATTCTCTAAGGTTGTGCGCTTCAACAATGTGCGGGCAGCCATCAAACTGCAGTTCCGCGACATGGAGAATTTCATCCACAAGGATTTTGTGGAACGGACGGACATCCGCTACGTCAAGCGCATCTCCGACGCACGGCTTTCCAAGCAGGACTTCTCCCGCCTGGTGGAGGCGATTCGCAAGTCCAGCTGCATCCCGATGTCCACGCCGTTTGATGAGAAGTCTGTAGACTGGTGTGTCGAGTTCGACATGCCTATCATCAAGGTCGCCAGCGCCGACAACAACGACTGGACATTGTTGGAAAAAATCGCCAGTACCCGTAGACCGGTTATCATTTCGACTGGTGGCATGAGCCAAAAGGACATGGACGATGCAGTTACCTTCTTTCAGCGTCGTAATATTCCACTGGCCCTAAATCACTGCGTCGCCGCCTACCCGCATGAAGACAACGAGTGTGAACTTAACCAAATTGATTTTCTCAAGCACCGCTATCCGGGAATCACAATCGGTTACTCCTGTCATGAATATCGCGACTGGGCATCCTCCATACAGATCGCCTATGGTAAGGGTGCTAGAACCTTTGAGCGCCACATTGACCACAACGACGACGGCTTCGAAGTTTCTAAATACTCTTCGTTGCCACACCAGATCGATGCTTGGTTCAAGTCCTGGCATAAGGCCCGCGAGATGTGCGGCGGGTCGTCTGATTCGCGCCGCAACTTCCTGGCACGGGAGATCGAGTACCTAGACTCATACGTGCGCGGCGTTTATGCCAAACATGATCTGACTCCTGGTCAGACCCTGACCGAAGAGGATGTTTATCTCGCCATCCCACTGCAGAAGGGCCAGGCCTCCAGTCGCGAATTGATGCTTGGTCGGTTCGGCCACAGGATGCTCAATGCTGTGCCTAAGGATAATCCTATCCGCATGGATGCGCTGGACACACCTTACGCGAACAACCCAGAATTACTGGATCAATTCAACAAGCGAGGGCTGTAAATTAACGATAAGGCGCAAACCTATCGGGGATGCGGCAAGCTAGCATGTGCGCCGATTCCGCAGTCACGTATGCTTGCAATGGTCAACTTCTGAGCCGTACAAATTGGCTTTTTCGATTGTTTAGGCTACCTCAACGATGCAGATGAATACTTATGGTGGCGTTAAGCGTGCGTGCCCAGTCTGTGGCGCTGCGTCGGTGGCGCCACTGTACGCCAATAGCCTAGCGCCGCTCGGCGGGCTGGACATGAGCTACGAGCTGGCGCGCTGCACGGTTTGTGGCTTTCATTTTGCCCATGCACTGCCCGACGAGGCGCAATATCTGCGCTACTACCGCGAGCTATCCAAGTACGATTCGCAGCCGTCGGTGTCGGCCATAGACCGAGAGCGCAACGCTGCGGCGGTTGATTTTTGTTTGCAGCACAAGCTGGCAAAAAATTTGCGGATTTTGGATTTGGGCTGTGGCTTTGGTGCTTTGCTCGCCGCCTTGCGTGCCGCTGGCTTTGGCAGCCTGCAAGGCCTGGACCCGGCTCCGCATTCGGGCCGCCAAGCGCGCGCTCTGTTTGGCCTGGATGGCATTGCACAAGGCACTTTGGCCCAGGCACACGAAGTGCTCAACCTGCACGAGGTGGATCTGGTATGCCTCATGGCGGTGCTTGAACACCTGCCGTGCCTCCGGCGCGATTTGGGGCGATTGCTGCAGCAGCTGCGCCCGGGTGCGCTCTTGTTGCTCGAGGTGCCCGCCCTAGAGTTTTTTGCCGCCCACGAGGGCGAACCCTTTGGGGAGCTCTCTATCGAGCACATACAATTTTTTTCGGCGGCTTCGTTGCGCAATTTGCTCTCCAGCCTTGGGGCTGTTGTACTGGGGCAAACACTGCTACCGCTTGCGGGTTTGCACTTGGGCTCGCTGTTTGTGCTCGCGCAAACAGCGCCCGGTGTGCCCGGCAGCATTCAGGCAGAGAGCCCGGCGCAGATGGACGCCTACCTAGCGGGTTCTGCCCAGCGCTGGAACGTGGCGCTGCAGCGCGTACCTGATCAACCCTTTGTGCTGTACGGTGCCGGAAGCCACAGTGCGCGGCTGTTGCCACGGCTTGATGGAGCTCAGCGCCGATCGTTGCTTGCCATTGTGGATGGCAATGCCAACCTGCATGGCAAGCGTTTGGGTGCTTGGACGGTTGAGCCCCCCGAGGCGCTGAGCAAATATCCCGGGCTGCCGGTCTTGATATCCTCGTACCGCTCCGAGCTGCAAATCGCGCGCAGCCTCCGGTACATGTCAAGCAACTTGTCGCGTCCTCAAGCAGCCATTGGCTGCGTAATGCTGCGCGTCAGGGCAGCGTTTTGCACCTCCGTTCGTTCAGGGTTGAGGGTGACGGTTTTGATGAGTGACCAGTCGCGCGTGGGGCCAGACCAGCGCCGCGGGTTGTCTTCGCGGGCTTGGGCGTAGAGGGCGTGGCGTGCTTGCAGAATCTCTTGGTCCAGTCCGGCATGGCGCTGCGCCGGCGTGACGTAGCGGATGCCACTGTGGCGGTGCTCATGGTTGTACCAATGCACGAAATCGCTCGCCCACTGGCGCGCAGCCTGCAAGTCGGCAAACCCTTTTTCAGGATACTGCGGCCTGTACTTGGCCGTGCGAAACAGGCTCTCCACAAAGGCGTTGTCGTCGCTGACGCGGGGCCGCGAGTACGAGGGCTTGACGCCCAGCCAGTGCAGCATCGCCAGCACGGTGGTGGCCTTGAGCGTGGCGCCGTTGTCGCCGTGCAGCACGGGCTTGTTGTCCAAGGCGTGGATGCCCTCGGCCAGCGCCGTGCGCTTGACCAACTGCGTGGCGTGCACGGAGTCGTCGCGCTCATGGACTTCAAAGCCCACGATCTTGCGGCTGTAGACGTCCAGAATCAGGTACAGATAGAACCAACGCCCAGTGACCTGCGCCGGCAGGTAGCTCATGTCCCAGCACCACAGTTGGCGCGGCGCCGTGGCCACGTGGGTGGTTGGCGCGCGGCTGGCGCGCGGCGCCTTGGCGCGCCCGCGGTGCTGCGTCTGACCATGCGCGCGCAGCACGCGCTGAAAGCTGGATTCGCTGGCCAGATACACGCCCTCGTCGGCCAAGGCCGGCACAATGCGCGCCGGGGGCATGTCGGCAAAGCGCGGCTGGTTGGCCACACGCAGGATCTGCTCACGCTCGACGGGGCTCAAGGCATGCCCGGGCGTAGGCCGCACGGCCTGTGGGCGGCCGTCGCCGCGTTGCAAGCCCGCACCGGCGCGCCAGCGCTGCAGGGTGCGCACGTCAATGCCGGCAACCTCGCAGGCCTTGTGCAGCCGTGCACCGGCTGCGTGAGCCGCTTGGATGTCTTGGGCCAAACTGCGGCGATCTTCGAGGCCGATCATTCGGCCGCGCCCTTGTGGAAGATCGCCTCGACTTTTTTTGACAGCACCAGCAGCGCTGCCGTCTCGGCCAGGGCCTTGTCCTTGCGGCGCAGCTCGCGTTCGAGCTCTTTGATGCGCCGCCGGTCTTCCTTGGTCTGCTGCGGGCTGGCGCGGGCCTCCTCGGGGCTGGCCAGGGCCTGCGCAGCGCTGCTGTGCCACTGCGCCAGATCGTGCGGGTACAGGCCGTGCTGGCGGCACCAGGCGCTGCGCGCTGCCTCGTCCAGCGCCGCTGTGCTGATCACCGCTTCGAGGCGCGCCGCCGCCGTCCAACTGCGCTGCTGCGCGGGCTGGGCCAAAGCGGCGCTGCGCCAGCGCTCTAGGGTGTCGGCGCTCACGCCAAACTCTTGTGCCAGCGCCGCCAGTGGGGCGCTCTCTGGTGGCAGCAGCCGGGCTACCACGCGGTTTTTGAATGCTTGTCCGTATCGAGCCACTTCGTTCTCTCTTCACTCGCCCCCGAGTGTGTGCTGTGCCACCCGGCGCCAGTGCAGGCTGTGGATTTGTGGACGATGCGCTGCGCGCACCGGTCGGCTGGCCGTGGACAACGCTGACGCGTTGCCCACCGCACCGACCTTCGACCACAAGCTCCACAGCCTCCTACCACCAAGGTTCATGACTTTGAAGTCAGGAACAGCCGGGTTCTATCGAGGCGACAAGTATTCTGACATGGGGGGCCTCAGGCAGCGCCACCCGGCGCAGCCCTTGGTGCCGATGTACCACCATGTTTGATGCGAGCGCGCACATCCTGGTCACCGGGGGTACGGGTTTTTTTGGCTTGGCGCTGTTGCGCCATTGGCAGATCTGGGCGCATGGGGTGCCGCAGGTGACGGTTTTGAGCCGCAACCCGCAGCGCTTCAAGGCCTGCCACCCAGAGTTGGCGGCCTTGGTCGAGTGGGTCGAGGGCGATGTGCTCGACGCCGCCACGCTGCCCTGGAAGCGTGCGTTTACCCATGTGTTGCACGCCGCCACCGATTCCACTCATGGGGGCCGCCTGAGCCCGGCGCAGCGCTACATCCAAATCGTGCAGGGCACCCAAAATGCGCTGGAACTTGCCGTTGGCACCGGCGCAACCAGGTTCTTGCTCACCAGTTCAGGCGGGGTTTATGGTGCGCCGCCAGTGGGTATGGGCCAAATCCCCGAAAACTATCTGGGCATGCCCGATCCACTGAACCCAAACAATGCCTACAGTGTGGCCAAACGCTGTGCCGAACACCTGTGCGCCCTGTGCCATGAGCAGCACGGCCTGACCACCGTGATTGCCCGCTGCTTTGCCTTTGTCGGCCCCGATTTGCCCCGGGATGTTCATTTTTCCATCGGCAATTTTTTGCGCGATGCCTTACACGCCCCGGAGATCACCGTCCAGGGTGATGGCACGCCCGTGCGCTCGTACATGGATCAGCGCGATCTGGCCCAATGGATCTCGGTTTTGTTGGCCCACGGGCGCGCGCTCGAGGCTTACAACGTGGGCTCAGACCAGGCCATTGCCATCAAAGACCTCGCGTTTATGGTGCGCGACTTGCTGGCGCCAGAAAAACCGGTGCGCATTGTCGCCAACCCGGCGGCACAGAGTGCACGCAATTGGTATGTGCCTGCAATCGACAAAGCCCGTGGCGAGTTCGGGCTCCAGCTGTCTTATACCCTGCCCGAATCTATCGTGTACGCCGTGCAGCACGGCACCCAATAAACCCGAGGCTCTTTTTTGGACCTTTGGGGCCATTGGGGGACACGCAATCGCGCCTCAGAAGTCTAGGCCCAGATAGGTCTCGATCTGGCGCGCAGCGTATTCGAGCATCTCGGGCGTGAGCGCGGGCTGCACGCCGATCCAGAAGGTTTGGTTCATGACGCGGTCGGTCTGGGTGAGCGCGCCGCTGATGCGGTAGGGCAGGCCCTGCATGTAGGGCTGGCGCGTGAGGTTGCCGGCAAACAGCAGCCGCGTGCCGACTTTTTGTTGCTCGAGGTAGCCCAGCAAGTCGAGCCGCGACACTGGGCAGGCTTCGCGCAAGGTGATGGGAAAGCCAAACCACGACGGGTCGGCATGGGCGCTGGCTTGAGGCAGCTGCAAAAACTCGGTGCAGTGAGCCAAGCGCTGCTGGAGGAAGGCGAAGTTGCGCTTGCGTGCGGCGATGAAGTCGGGTGCTTTGGCCAACTGCGCCAGCCCGCAGGCGGCTTGCATGTCGGTGATTTTGAGGTTGTAGCCCAGATGGCTGTATGTGTATTTGTGGTCGTAGCCGTGGGGCAGGGTGCCCAGTTTCCAGCAAAAGCGCTGGCCGCAGGTGTTGTCGCGCCCGGGCGGGCAGTAGCAGTCGCGGCCCCAGTCGCGCATGCTCTCGGCGATGGTTTTGAGCTCGCTGTGGTTGGTGAACACCGCCCCGCCTTCGCCCATGGTGATATGGTGCGCGGGGTAAAAGCTCAGGGTGGCGATGTCGCCAAAGGTGCCCACCATCTGGCCGCGGTAGGTGCTGCCTAGGGCGTCGCAGCAGTCTTCTACCAGCCACAGGTGGTGCTTTTTGCACAGGGCGGTGACCACGTCGAGGTTGAACGGGTTGCCTAGGCTGTGCGCCAGCATGATGGCTTTGGTGCGCGGGCCGATGGCGGCTTCGATCAGGTCGGCGTCGATGTTGTGCGTCAGCGCATCGACATCGACGAACACCGGCAGCGCGCCAAACTGGATGATGGGGTTGACGGTGGTCGGGAAACCGGCGGCCACGGTGATGACTTCATCGCCTTTGCGGATGGCGCGCTGGCCCAGCTTGGGCGAGGTCAGGGTGTTGAAGGCCACCAGATTGGCCGACGAGCCGGAATTAACGGTGATCAGGTGCTTGACGCCGATGAAGGCGGCCAGCTGGCGCTCGAACTCGGCGTTGAAGCGCCCGGTGGTGAGCCAGCCGTCTAGGCTGGCCTGCACCATGAGCTGCAGCTCGCTGGCGTCGAGCAGCTTGCCTGAGGGGGGAATGGCGGTTTGGCCGGGAACGAAAGGTTTAGGTGCCAGAGTCAGTTCGGCGTATTGCTGCACTAGGGCGTCGATCTGGCTGCGCAGGGCGTCGGCTTCGGGGTGAACGCCGGGGGCTGGGCTGAGGGCAATGGTTGAGCTCGGGTGCATGAGTGGGTGCGCTCAGGGCTGAATCAGATGGGGTTAAGGCGGGCGCGTAGCCGGGGCGCAGTGGGCCTGCTGGTAGGTTTGAATTTGTTGCAGGGTGTAGGCGCGCATATCAGCCCCGCCCAAATAGGCTTGGTGCCATTCGACGGTTTTTTGCAAGGCCACTGCCAATGGCCAGTGCGGCTGCCAGCCCAGCCGGGCCTTGGCCTTGGAGATGTCGAGCTTGAGGCACTGCGCCTCGTGCGGGTGCGTGCCGGCGTCAGACTGCCACTGGGCGCCGTGGCCCCAAGCGGTGGCCATGCGCTCCACGATCCATTGCACGGGTTGTGTGTCGTCGTCTCTGGGTCCAAAGTTCCAGCTTTCGGCGCACGCGTGGCCCTCGGCGCACAGGCGCTCGGCCAGGGTGAGGTAACCACTCAGGGGCTCGAGCACGTGCTGCCAAGGCCGGGTGGCGTGCGGGTTGCGCAGCACCACAGCTTGCTGGCGCTCGAAGGCACGCAGGATGTCGGGGACGAGGCGCTCTGCTGCCCAGTCGCCGCCACCCACGACGTTGCCCGAGCGCGCAGTGGCCAATGCGGCGGCGTGGGGGGCGCAGAAAAAGGATCGACGATAGGCGGCACTCAGCAGCTCGCTGCAGCCTTTGCTGCTGCTGTAGGGGTCGCTGCCGCCTAGGGCTTCGTGTTCGCGGTAGCCCCACGGCCACTCGCGGTTTTCGTAGCATTTGTCGGTGGTGACGTTGACGATGGCGCGCAAATGCGGGCACTGGCGAGCGGCTTCGAGCACGTGCACCGTGCCCATGACGTTGGTGGCATAGGTTTCTACGGGCTCGCAATACGATAAGCGCACCAAGGGCTGGGCCGCCATGTGGATGAGCACCTCGGGCTTGAAAGCCGACATGCTGGCTGCTAGGGTGGCTAGGTCGCGGATGTCACCGATTTCGGATTCGATTTCGGCGCCTATTTCAGCCACCTGAAACAGCGCAGGGGTGGTGGGCGGAGCCAGCGCGTAGCCCTTCACTGCCGCCCCCATGCTGTGCAGCCACAGCGCCAACCAACTGCCTTTGAAGCCGGTGTGCCCGGTCAGAAAAACCCGTTTGCCGCGCCAAAAAACCGGGTTCACGGCCAGACCTTCCAGGGCGCTTGGCCGCTTTGCCAGAGTTTTTCGAGCAGGGTTTTGTCGCGCAGCGTATCCATGGGCTGCCAGAAACCGGTGTGGGAGTAGGCGGCGAGTTGGCCGCGCTGCGCCAAGGTCTCGAGCGGCTTGCGCTCCCACAGGGTGTGGTCGTCGTCGATCAGTTCGATCACGCTGGGCTCGAGCACGAAAAAACCACCGTTGATCAGGGCGCCGTCGCCTTGGGGTTTTTCGCGAAACGATTGCACGCGCGCGCCGCTCACCTCGAGCGCGCCAAAGCGCCCAGGTGGCAAGGTGGCGGTGAGGGTGGCTTGCAGCCCGTGCGCATGGTGAAAACGCAACAAAGCCGCCACATCGACGTCGGCCAAGCCGTCGCCGTAGGTCATGCAGAAGGTTTCGTTGGCGTTCAGGTAGGGCGCAATGCGCTTGAGGCGGCCGCCGGTCATGGTCTCGAGCCCGGTGTCGATCAGCGTTACGCGCCAGGGCTCGGCGTGGCGCTGGTGCACCTCCATGCGGTTGTTGCTCATGTCGAAGGTGACGTCCGACATGTGCAAGAAGTAGTTGGCAAAGTACTCCTTGATCACAAAACCTTTGTAGCCGCAGCAGATGATGAAATCGTTGATGCCGTGGTGGGCGTAGATTTTCAAGATGTGCCACAGCAGCGGCTTGCCGCCCACTTCGATCATGGGCTTGGGGCGCAGCGTGGTTTCTTCGCTGATGCGCGTGCCCAAGCCGCCGGCCAAGATGACGGCTTTCATGCGCTGTCCTGGGGGTTGGTGGGGGAGGCGGCAAACAGCGCCTCAAACCAGCGCTGCTGCAGGCCGCGCAAGGTGTAGTGGCGCTGCACCCACTGCTGCAGCGCTGCGCCCAGGCGCTTGCGTTCGTCCGGCTGGTCGATGAGGCGGCGCAGCGCGGCGCGCCAGTCGTCGAGGCTGGCGCAGTGCAGCACTGGCGGCGCGTCGGTGCGGTAGGTGGCGACATCGGAGCAAACCACCGCCCAGCCCATGGCGCCGTACTCGAGCAGGCGCAGGTTGCTTTTGCAGCGGTTAAACAGGTTGTCTTCGAGCGGTGCAATGGCGATGTCTAGCCCCAAGCTAGCCATTTTGGCCGGGTAGTCGGCGATGGAGACGAAGTGGTGCATCTCTTTGAGGTGGGGCCGGATGCCGTCGGTGCACATGCCCATGAACACCCAATCGACTTCGTGTGCAAACTCGGCCACGATGGGCTCGATCAGCTCCAGGTCGCCCTGGTGCTGGCCGGCCCCCACCCAGCCCACGCGCAGCCGCGCCCCGGGTGGGTTGCGCTTGGGCTCGAGCCCAAACCAATGCGTATCGAGGCTGTTGGGCACCAGCCGCACATCGCTCAGGTATTGCCCATAGTGCTGCTGCAGTGCTTCCGTGGTGACGATCAGGCGGTCGCTGGCGCGCAGGGCTTGCACCATGCGCTGGTGCCCTTCGCGGCTCTGGAACACGCGGTGGGGGTGCTTGTCTGGCACTTCGCCCAGAAGGTCATCGACCATCTGCACGATGGGTATGCTTGGGGCGGCGGTTTTGTATTGGCGCACCTGGCTAAGCTGGGCGTCGTCCACCGAGTGTTGCAGCACCAGCAGGTCGGGTTCGGCGCGGCGCAGCTCGAGCGGTTGCAGTATCCGGCTGGACCCACCGGGCAGGGGCATGATGACGCAGCTTTGCACCAGTCCGGCGTCTTGCAACGCGTTGAGCGGTTCGACCACCCGGTACTGGCCGGCCCCGCTGTGCAGCGGGGGCGCCAGCACCCGCGGCCGGTCGCGCCGCAACGGGTTCCAGTCGATCACGATGTGTGCTTCGATGTCAAAGGGTTTGAACAGCGACAACTGCCGGTTGTAGTGGGGGTCGTGCGCCAGTTCGGCGGCCCAGTCGGCGAGCATCTGCTGGCGTTCGGCCAGTTCTTGGTCCATTAAGCGCACACGGTCGTGGATGTCGTGGCGGCGCTGCTCGAGCGTTTTGCCACCGTGGTGCACGCAGTTGCTCAAGGGCGTCCAGACGTGGCGCAGCCCGAGCGCTCCCAAACGCAGGCACAAGTCGAGCACTGGCAAGTAGAGCGGGTAGCGTTCGGCGCGCAGACCACCCACGCGCTCCCAATGCGCTTTGCGCAGCACAAAGCAGTGGCCGGCCACCGCGCTGCAGTCTTGGGTTAATTGCAGGCGCGAATAGACGCCGGCTTCGGCTAGCCACTGCTGCTCGCCACAGTAGCTCGCCGCCAGCCCTTGGATTCCCAGAAAGACCGGCCCGCCCACCACTTTGGGGTCGCGCTCTTTGCTTGAGAGCAGGCGCGGCGCCACCAGGCCGACCTCGCTTTGCTGCGCTATGGCCACCAGCCGCGCCAGCCAGCCGGCGTGCAGCGCTTCGGTGTCGTCGTCGCAGACCAGCACAAACTCGCCGCTGGCGCGCGCCACGCCGGCGTTGAGCGCGGCGGCGTGCTGGTACTCGCCGTCTGGCAGGGTGACGCAGTGCAGGGGCACGCTCACGGCGCCCGCGCAAGCGCGCGCCACTTCGTCGGCCTGCGCCTGTTGGCAGACCACGATCACCTCGTGCAGCGGCAAGTCGTTTAGCTTGGCCGTGGCTTGCAGCAGGCAGCGCAGATAGCCGGTTTTCAAGCCGCTGGGCACCACCAGCGACACCAGCGGCTGGCCCTGCAGCGCGTGCTCGGGCAGCCAAGTGCCTAGGCGCGGCAGGGGCTGCAGGCGCGTGGCCACGGCGGGCACGAGCAGGGCCTGGGCGGCGTCGAACTCGCGCGCTTCTTCGGCTGCCGAAGCGGCACCCGGCGCGGCGTGCGCCAGCACGGTGCTGATGTGGCCGAGCATCTCGCGGCCGTGCTGCTGCAGCAGCGCCAGCGCCGCCGCGTACAGCTCGGCGCCGGGCAACGGCGCGCCCAGCTGCTGCCAGGTGTGGGTGTGCACTGCCACGGCTGGGCCGAGGTAGTTGATGCAGCGCAGCAGCTCGACGTTGGGGTCGGGCTTGAAAAACGGGTAGCGCTGCTGCTCGTCGGCGTGGGCTTGGTCTTCGTCGGCGTAGATGAGCCGGGCTTGGGGGAATTGCGCCGGCGCCAAGCCCCATTCCATCAGGGCTTGGGGGCTCAACTGCGTGCCGCTGCGCAGCAGCAGCGTCCAAGCGCTGGGCAGATCGAGGGCTGCCAAAGATCCACCAGCCAGAGGCCCTGTGGAGGGTAGCTGGTGCCAAACCACGCCGGGGGCTTCGGCCAAGGCCGCCGGGGCCGGTTCGTGCGCCACGATGTGCAACGCCGCGGGCTGGCCTAGGCACTGGCCCAGGCTGTCGAGCGTGTCGGCCAGCGCGTCGGTGCTGGCGTCGCGCTGGTCGATGAGCACGTTCAGCGGTTGCACCCGGCCGGCGGCCAAGTGTTCGGCGTAAATCGCGGCGTCGATCTCGCGCAGCGTGCTGCGCTGGCGCCACTGGGCGTATTGCTTGTGCACGGCCTGCCAATGCAGCCGGTCGGCGCGTGCGGCCAAGTCGGCGGCTTGGGTGTAGGCGCCAGGGAGGCGGTCGATGGTGGCTTGGGGCCAAGCGCGCTCGAAGGGCAGGGCGCTGGCGGCCGCTTGGGTGCGCTCGATAAAGGCTTGCAGTTGCTCAAGCCAGCCCTCAAAGAGGCCAAGTACCTGCGCGCGCCCCAAATGCACCGTGGCCAGGGCGCGCTCGATGTCATGTGGATCGTCGCCCCACGACACCCCTTGCAAATCGTCGATTTCGAACAAGATCTTTTTTTCGGCCAGGTTCAGGGTCAAGGGGTTGGGCAGCAGCACCACGGCGCAGCCGCAGAGCAAGGCCTCGGAAACCAAGGCCGACATTTCGTAGGTGTAGAGCAGCCGGGCTTTTTTGAGCAGCCCCAAGGTTTCGGCATGGGTGGCTGGGGTGCTGTAAGTGATTTCGATCGCGTCTGGGCCAAAATCGCGCACCTTGCCGCCGACAGCGCTGTAGCGGCGGTGGTAGTAAGCGATTTGGGTGCGCTGCGATGGCTCCAGGGCGCCGTGCTGGGTGCTGCTGACATCGAGGGTAGGCAGGCGCAACAGGGGGGCGTCTGGGTTTGGGTAGAAGACGCGGTGATAGGCATAGACGATTTCGTCGTTGCTGTAGCTCGAGTCGCCGCCAAAATAGCCCGGATAGTTGAGTACGTAGCGCACCGGCAGGCCCAGTTGCAAGGGCGTGCCTTTGGTGACTTCGGGGTAGATGACGATGGGTTTTTTGCCGGCGCGGTAGTGCGCGAGCTTGATCGGCTCGGTGAGCTGCGAAGTCCAATGCTGGCCCGATAAGCTCGGGCTTTGCAAGTGCGCCTCGAAACCGAGTTGGTTCAGTAGGCTGCAGAGCTCGTGCAGCAGCCGCGCACCAGCCGAGCGGTGATCGTAAGCAATGGTTACGATGTAGTAGGGCTGGCTGGCGTGTAGATACTGGCTGGAGCACGGCAGGGGCGCAGCGGGCAGCAGGCGTTTTATATCCAAAAGCAGTCTCCACTGATTGTGGGCCTAAACTTCAGCTGCCGTGCTTGCACAGGCTAGGTAGTCTCACGGGCTTGGGCAGCAGCTGGCTTAATTTTGGGGGGTGCCTGCGGATATTTAGCCCTGCAGCAGCCGCAACACGCCTTGGGGCAGCTGGTTGGCTTGGGCAATCATAGCAGTGCCGGCTTGCTGCAATATTTGCGCGCGGCTCAGGTTGGAGGTCTCGGCGGCAAAGTCGGCGTCCATGATGCGGCCGCGGGCGGCCGATTGGTTCTCGACGGCGGTGCGCAAGTAGTTGATGGTGTTCTCGAACCGGCTCTGCACCGCGCCCAGGGTGGCGCGGGTGGCGTTGATGGTAGACAGTGCCGTGTCAAGCGCCACGAGCACGGCAGAATTGGCCGCGTTCGTCGTGATGTTCAGGGCCGAGGCCGCGCCAGCGCCTTGCGTCACGCCCGACATGCCACCGGTTGCATTGTTGATGTTGAGGGCCGCGCCAGAGATGGTGATGGTCTGGCCCGAATTGGCGCCCACTTGGAAGGCGAAATCTGCGGTGGTGATAAAGAGGCTGGTGCCGTTGAACTGCACCGCGCTCATGGTGCGGTTGACCTCGTCGCGCAACTGGCTGAACTCTTGGTTTAGGGCACCCAAATCGCCCGCAGCGCCGGAGGTGTTGGTGGAGTTGATGGCCTGCACCGCGAGCTCACGCATGCGCTGCAGCATGTCGCCCATCACGGACAAGCCGCCTTCGGCCACTTGCGCCAGCGAGATGCCGTCGTTGGCGTTGCGGATGGCCACGTTCATGCCGCGCACTTGGGTGTTCATGCGGTCGGCGATGGCCAAACCAGCGGCGTCGTCGCGGGCGCTGTTGACGCGCAGGCCCGACGAAAGCCG
Source organism: Serpentinimonas maccroryi (assembly GCF_000828915.1). Taxonomy (NCBI): domain Bacteria; kingdom Pseudomonadati; phylum Pseudomonadota; class Betaproteobacteria; order Burkholderiales; family Comamonadaceae; genus Serpentinimonas; species Serpentinimonas maccroryi. The sequence goes on along the minus strand of NZ_AP014569.1, from coordinate 1,335,224 downwards.
CTGCATGGAGACGGCGAGCGAGTTTTGGGTGGTGATCGCGTTTCGCTGGGCTGTGAGCGAATTGACGTTGGTGTTGATGGTCATGGCCATAAAAGCTCTCCAAGAAAAGGATCGACGGGAGTTATCAATCCACTCGGCAGGAGCTGCTTTCTAGGGCGCTGTGCAGGCTCACCGGGTGATGGTCGAATTGTTCATCCGGTGCAAAAAAACAAAACCCCGATAAACGGGGCAATGGCTGGGCTTAACGGGCGTTTAAGCGCCGCCGGGCTTAAAGCGCGCCCTGTGGGCTGCTGCAAACACACGGGCGCGGTGGGCGCAGCGTGTCAGCCGGTGTTGCGGTTCCACTGCGCCAGCTGCTGGGACACGAAGCTGCCCAAGCCGTTGATGGCGCCCAGCGAGTTGTCGAGCCGGCTGTATTGCGCCAGCAGGTTGGCGCGGGTGCGCACCAGGCGCTCTTCCATCTGTTCGATGCGGTCTTGCTTGCGCTCGGCGCTGGCTTGCAAGGCGGTGTTGCGCCCGCTCACGGCACCCTGGATGCCGTTGGCGGCCATGGCAAAGTCGCGCAAGCGCCGTGCCACGCCGCCGGCGTTGTCGGTGCCGGCGGTGTCAGCCAGCAGGCTGCGCAAGGCGGCTGGGTTTTGCAGCGCGGCGTCGAGCCGCGTGGCGTTGCTGCTCAGGCTGCCGTCGCGCTGCAGTTGCAGCCCCATGTCGCTCAAGCGGCCCAGGGCCGCACCCGTGGGCCCGCCCGGGCTGCCCACCATCTGGCGCAGCATGTTTTGCAGTCCGATGGCGGTGGCGTCGCCTTGCAGCGCGCCGTTGTTGCGCCCGCCCGGGTCTACCCGGGTGAGTTCGGCCAAGGTGGCGCTGATGCGGTTGAAGGCGGTGCGAAAGGTCTCGATCGCTTCGCGCACCACGGTGTGGTTGGCTTGCACGCTCACCTGCACCGCCGTGGCTGCGCTGCCGGGCAGGCTGGCGGTGGTGGTGGCCTGCAGGTTGAGCGTGACGCCGGGCACCGGGTCGCGCACGGTGTTGGTGGGTGAGTTGAGCGCGATGCCGTCGATGCTGAACTGGGCGTCGAGCGCATCTTGGGTGCGGCTCATGCCCACCAGGGCGGTGCCGCTGTGAAAGTGGTTGAAGCTGCCCAACGCGCTCGTGCCGTCGGTCACGGCGGCGCCGCCGGCGTCGCGTGCGCGCACCTCAAAACCAGCCGCCGCACCCGTGTTGCTGCCGCGCAACAAGAGCTGCTCTTGGCCGCCGCTGCGCACCACCAGCGCGCTCACACCGGCATTGGCTGTGTTGTTGATGCGGCTGGCCAGGGTGCTCAGGGTGTCGCCGGCCTGCACTGCTACCGCCACTGGCGCGCCGCCGGCAAAGCTGTTGCCGCTCCAGGTGCCGGTGCGAATCTCGAGCGTACCCGCCACCCCTACCGGGGTATCGACGGCGCGTGCACCGGTGACTGTGCCCTGGGTTTGCGCCAAGCGCGCCACCTGCACGGCAAAGCTGCCTGTCAGGGCCGTGGCGGTGGCGCTGCCGCTCACGGTGTTGTTGTTGGAGGTATTAAAGCTGCGTGTGCCCCACAGGCCGGGGTCGAGCAGGCGGCTGGCGGCGTCTTGCAGGCCAGCGAGGTCGGCGCGCACGCGGGCATAGGCCGAAATGCGCGTTTGCAAGCCGCTGGCTTGGGCTTGCAACTGCTGGATGGGGCGGCGCTCGAGCGCCACCAACTGGTTGACGATGGCGTTGACATCGAGGCCGCTGCCAATGCCGGGCGATGAGAGGGCCATGATGAACTCCTAAGGCGAGTGGGCGCGGTGGTGACAAACCGCAGCCCACCGTTTATAGCAGGGAGCGCCGAAAAAACCAAGCCAGAAAAACCGCCGCCGTTGGCACGTGCCAAGCCGACCCAAAGCCACAAAGCCAAGGTGCGCACGAGGTGACGTGCAGACCTTGGCCTTGCAGGGGCGCTTCCCGTGCGCGCCCCGCGCTGCTTTAGCGCAGCAGGGCCAGCACACCTTGCGGCAACTGGTTGGCTTGGGCGATCATGGCGGTGCCAGCTTGTTGCAGGATTTGGGCGCGGCTCAGGTTTGCGGTTTCAGAGGCAAAGTCGGCGTCCATGATGCGTCCGCGGGCAGCTGCCTGGTTTTCAACCGACGAGCGCAAGAAGTTGACTGTGTTCTCGAACCGGCTCTGCACCGCACCCAAGGTGGCGCGGGTGGCGTTGAGGGTAGATAGCGCCGTGTCGAGCGCCACAAGCACGGCGGAATTGGCCGCGTTCGTCGTGGTGTTCAGGGCCGAAGCGCCGCCAGCGCCTTGCGTCACCCCCGACATGCCTCCGGCGGCGGCATTGATGTTGAGAGCCGCGCCAGCGATGGTGATGGTCTGGCCCGAGTTGGCGCCCACTTGGAAGGCGAAATCGGTGGTGGTGGTAAACAGGTTGGTGCCGTTGAACTGCACCGCGCTGATGGTGCGGTTGACCTCGTCGCGCAACTGGGTGAACTCTTGGTTCAGGGCGGCCAAATCGCCCGCAGCGCCGGAGGTGTTGGTGGAGTTGATGGCCTGCACCGAGAGTTCGCGCATGCGTTGCAGCATGTCGCCAATCACCGCCAAGCCGCCTTCGGCGGTTTGCGCCAACGAGATGCCGTCGTTGGCGTTGCGGATGGCCACGTTCATTCCGCGCACTTGGGTGTTCATGCGGTCGGCGATGGCCAAACCAGCGGCGTCGTCGCGGGCGCTGTTGACGCGCAAGCCCGATGAGAGCCGCTGCATTGAGGTGGCGAGCGAGTTCTGGGTGGCGATCGTGTTGCGCTGGGCAGTGAGCGAATTGACGTTGGTGTTGATGGTCATGGCCATGATGCAGCTCCTAGGAAGCAGTTACGAATCACCCCGGCTGGGCCGGAGGGTCAAAACCAACCCCATGCTGGCTTGACGACGAACCCTTGTGCAAGTCCGTTATGTAGGTTTTCGGGTGTGAGCGCGTAAACTTGAGTGCGCAATTGCAAATATTCTTGCGCCCTGCGCAGCTTGTAGCCAGAATTTGAATCTGCCACCGCTCGACCCGCATCCGCTCGACCCCGCCACCGCCCCAGGAGCCCCGTGCCATGCCCCCTCTGCCCGCCCGCAAGCCGCACATCAGCCCCGAAGATTACCTGGCGGGCGAGCGCCAGAGCGAGTGGCGCCACGAGCACATCGACGGCCAAGTCTATGCCATGGTGGGCGCCACCGACCGGCATAACCTGATCGTAAATGCCCTGGCGGTGGCCCTGACCCCGGCGGCACGCCGCAAGCCGCGGTTTACAGGCGCACCCAAGGCTGGCTGCCCGCGCACTACGCAGCAGGCCAGACGCTGGCGGTGGACTGCCTCGAGGCCGAACTCGGCGTCGATGAGGTTTATCAAGATGTGGAGTGGGGCGCGGACGCCTAGCCTGGCTTGGCCGATGGCCAGTCACCCCTCTGCACAGGCGCGCTTTGCTGGCATGATTGGGGCATGAATTCGCTGCGCGTTGCCACCTACAACATCCACAAGGGCGTACAAGGCCTAGGCCCGGCGCGCCGGCTCGAAATCCACAACCTGGTGCACGCGGTCGAGCAGTTCGACGCCGATCTGGTCTGCCTGCAAGAGGTGCGCGGCGTCAACCGCAAGATGCAGCGCGCCTTTGCCCATTGGCCCGCGGGCGACCAAGCCAACTTTTTGGCGCCCGAGGGCTACGAGGCCGTTTACCGCAGCAACGTGATCACGCGCCACGGCGAGCACGGCAACGCGCTGTTAAGCCGCTGGCCGGTGCTGGGCCACGGCCACCACGACGTGACCGACCTGCGCTTCGAGCGCCGCGGCATGCTGCACGTCACGCTGCAGGTGCAGCAGCGCCCGGTGCATGTGGTGGTGGTGCACCTGAGCCTGATCCCGGCCAGCCGCGCGCGCCAGGTGCAGGCGCTGGGGCGCTTTGTGCAGCAGCACGTGCCAGACCACGAGGCGCTGGTGGTGGCGGGCGACTTCAACGACTGGGACCAGCGCCTGCACAAGCCCATGGCGCTGTTGGGCCTGCACACCTTCGAGGACATCCGCCTGCCCACCTTCCCGGCCCGGCTGCCGCTGCTGTACCTGGACCGGGTGTATGTGCGCGGCCTGCGCCTGCTGCACGCGCAGGTGCCGCACGGCAAGGCCTGGCGCAGCATGTCGGACCACCTGCCGCTGATTGCCGAACTGGGCTGGCCATGAAGCACCCCTTGCGCGCCGGTCACCGGCTGCGCCTGCTCGAAGGCGGTGCAGCGCTGTTTGCGGCCATGGCGCAGGCCATCGACCGTGCGCAGCACCTGGTGCACGTGGAAACCTATATCTTTGAGTTTGCGCACGATGCGCTGCAGGTGGCGCAGGCGCTCGAGCGCGCGGCGCAGCGCGGGGTCACGGTGCGGCTGGTGACCGACGCCTTTGGCACGCCCAAGCCACCGGCCGAGTGGCGCGCCCGGCTCGAAGCGGCCGGGGTGCAGTGGCGGGTTTATCGACCCTTGGGGCCCATTGGGTTGCTGCTGCCGCGCAACTGGCGCCGCCTGCACCGCAAGCTGTGCATTGTCGATGGTGTGCTGGGTTTTTGCGGTGGCATCAACCTGATCGACGACCGCGACGACGTGCTGCTCGGGCGCCTGAGCGCCCCCAGGCTCGACTACGCGCTGCAGGTCAGCGGGCCGTTGCTGGACGATATGCAAGAGGCGATGGAGCAGCTCTGGTGGCGGCTGCAGGCGCTGAGCGCGGCGCGCCAGCGTGCGTTTCGGGCCGCCTGGCAGGCGCTGCGCTCGGGCTTGCCCCAACCCGAGCCTTGGCCGTGGTGGGAGCACCCGGTGCATCCCGAGCAACCGCAGCTGGAGCAGACGGTGCAGGGGGCCGCGGCGGCGTTTTTGCTGCGCGACAACGTGCGCAACCGGCACGACATCGAACGCGCCTATCTGGCCGCGATCGAGCAGGCGCGCACCGAGATCGTGATCGCCAACGCCTACTTCATTCCCGGGCGGCGGCTGCGCCGGGCGCTGGTGCGCGCAGCCCAGCGCGGGGTGCGGGTGCGGCTGCTGCTGCACGGCAAGTACGAGCGTTTTTTGCAATACCACGCGGCGCGCCCGGTCTATCACCAGTTGCTGGCGGCCGGGATCGAGATTTTTGAGTACGCGCCCAGTTCCTTGCACGCCAAGGTGGCGGTGGTGGACCAGCGCTGGGCCACGGTGGGCTCGACCAACCTCGACCCGGTCAGCCTGCTGCTCACGCGCGAGGCCAATGTGGTCACGCGCGACGCGGCCTTTGCCAGCTTGCTGCGCGAGCGCTTGGCCGATCTGATGGCGCACGCGGGCGAGCGCGTCGATGCGGTGCGACTGGCCAACCGCCCGTGGCAGCAGCGGCTGCTGGACCGGGTGGCGTTTGGCCTTATGCGCGCCTTGCTTTATTTGGGTGGCTACCGCTACTAGGTTTGAAGCTGATAGGATGCGGCCCATGCTGATGCAAGCCCCCACCCCCACCCCTGCGGCCGAGAGCGAAGCGGGTCAACCGATGTCGGTTGTGATTCGCCAGCGCTTGCAGGCGGCGCGCAAGCGCTTTCACGCCAACGACAACATCGCCGACTTTGTGCGGCCTGGCGAACTCGAGGCCCTGCTCGATGAAGTGACCGGCAAAATGCAGGCCGTGCTCGACAGCATGGTGATCGACACCGCGCACGACCACAACACCGACCAAACCGCGCGCCGCGTGGCCAAGATGTACCTCAAAGAGGTGTTTGCCGGGCGCTACGTGCACGCCCCGGCGATCACCGAATTCCCCAACGCCGAGCACCTCAACGAGCTCATGATCGTGGGCCCAATCACCGTGCGCAGCGCCTGCAGCCATCACCTGTGCCCAGTGATCGGCCAAATCTGGATCGGGGTCTTGCCCAACGAGCACACCAACGTCATTGGCCTGTCCAAATACGCCCGCTTGGCCGAATGGGTCATGGGGCGGCCGCAAATCCAAGAAGAAGCCGTGGTGCAACTGGCCGACCTGATCCAAGACAAAACCCAGCCCGATGGCTTGGCGATCGTGATGGAAGCCAGCCACTACTGCATGGCTTGGCGCGGCGTCAAGGACATGGACAGCCGCATGATCAACTCGGTCATGCGCGGCGTGTTTTTAAAAGACAGCAACTTGCGGCGCGAATTTTTGTCGCTCATTTCCAGGGGTAAATAAATGCTGGTGCGCCTGCTCTACGTCAGCCGCGCTTGCGAGCGCGACCTCGAGGCCTCGATCGAGTCGATTATGGCCACTGCGCGCCAACACAACCTGCAAAACGGCATCACCGGCATCTTGTGTTATGGCGGCGGCATTTACGTACAAGCCATCGAGGGCGGGCGGGAGGCTGTGAATCGGCTGTATCGCCAGATCGTGGCCGATGCGCGCCACACCGACGTCGAGTTGCTGCACTACGAAGAAATATCCGAGCGCCGCTTTGGCGGTTGGACCATGGGGCAGGTGAAGCTGAGCCGGCTTAACACCTCGGTGGTGCTCAAGTACTGCGAAAAACCCGAATTCAACCCCTACGGCATGTCGGGCCGGGTGTCGCTGGCGCTGCTCGAAGAGCTCATGGCCACGGCCTGCATCATCGGCCGGGCTTGATGCAGGCCTAGGCTGCGCGCTGCCGCCCCGCAGCCGCCCCGCAAACCGGGCAGGCGGGGTCGCGCGCCAGCTGCAACGGCTGAAAATCGCTGCGCAGGGCGTCGAGCAGCAGCAGGCGCCCCACCAAGTTCGAGCCCATGCCCGACAGCAGCTTGAGCGCCTCGGCGGCCTGCATCGAGCCCACCAGCCCGACCAGCGGCGCCAGCACGCCCAGCGTGGCGCAGCGCGTCTCTTCGGGGGCTTGGGCTTCGGGAAACACGCAGGCGTAGCAGGGCGAGGCCGGTTGGCGCGGGTCGTACACCGCCAATTGGCCGTCGAAGCGGATCGCCGCGCCCGAGACCAGCGGCACCCGGTGGCGCACGCTGGCGCGGTTGAGGGTGTGGCGGGTGGCGAAGTTGTCGCTGCAATCGAGCAGCACGTCGGCCGATGACAGCAGCTGATCGAGCAAGGCCGGTTCAGCGCGCTGCGCCCAGGTGTCGATGCGCAGCTCGGGGTTGATGGCGCGCATGGCCAGCGCCGCCGATTCCACCTTGGGCCAGCCGATGCGCTCTTGCGTGTGGGCAATCTGGCGCTGCAGATTGGTGCCATCGACCGCGTCGTGATCGACCAGGCTGATGCGCCCAACGCCAGCCGCCGCCAGATACAGCGCCACCGGCGAACCCAGCCCACCCGCCCCCACCACCACGGCATGCGCCGCCAGCAAGCGCTGCTGCCCGGCGATGCCGAATTCCTCGAGCAAAATGTGGCGCGAGTAGCGCAGCAGCTGCGCGTCGCTCAGATCGGGCAGGGCGGTTGGGTTGGACAAAGTGGGTGGCTTTTAGTTGGCGCTGCGCTCTGCGGCCGGGCGCTCGCGTGCGCTCTGGCTCACCTGCACCGGCAGGCCCTGCAGGTGGTTGAGCGCTTGGCGCAGCTGGAAATCTTCGGCCGAGCCGAACTCGGGCAGCAGGCGCTGACCGGGGTTGAGGCGCTGCTGCTCTTCGAGCCGCTGGCGCGCCGCTTCGCGCTCTTGCTCACGCTGGCGTTCGCGGGCTCGTTCTTCTTCGCTGAGTTCGCGCGCCGGGGCACCGTTGTGGCCGGCGCTGATGTCGGCTTGGCGCGGGCGCAGCGCCGCCAGCACGTCGCCGGCGGCGGTCTCGTAGAGCCAGAGGTCGGGCACGATGCCGCGGTCTTGGATGGCGCGGCCGCTGGGACTGAAGTAGTGCGCCGTGGTGAGCTTGAGGGCGGTGTCGGGACCGAGCGGGCGCACGGTTTGCACCGAGCCCTTGCCAAAGGTCTGGCTGCCCATGATGGTGGCGCGGCGGTGGTCTTGCAGCGCCCCGGCCACGATTTCGCTCGCCGAAGCCGAGCCTTCATTGACCAGCACCACCAGCGGCACGGTGCGCAAGCGGCCTTGGGTGGCCTCGGTCAGGCGCTGGATGTGGTCGGGGCCGCTGCGCAGGTAGTAGCGCGGCGCGGCGCGGAAGGTGGCGCGGCTCTCGGGCAACTGGCCGTTGGTGCTGACCACCACCACGTTTTCGGGCAGGAAGGCGGCCGACATGGCGACCGCCGCATCGAGCAGGCCGCCGGGGTCGTTGCGCAAGTCGAGCACCAGCCCGCGCAGCTGCGGGTCTTGCTGGTACAGGGCCTGCACTTGGCGCGCAAAGTCTTCGATCGTGCGCTCTTGGAACTGCGACACCCGCACCCAAGCGAAGCCGGGCTCGATCATGCGGCTGCGCACGCTCTGGGTGCGAATCTCTTGGCGCGTGATGGTGACGCTGAAGCTGCGGTTTTCGCTGCGCCGCATGATCATCAGGCGCACCTGGGTGTTGGGCTCGCCGCGCATGCGCCGCACCGCCTCACCGATGGTCATGCCGCGCACCGGGGTGTCGTCGATCTGGCTGATGAGGTCGTTGGCCATCAGGCCGGCGCGAAAGGCGGGCGAGCCTTCGATCGGCGAGACCACCTTGACGAGCCCGTCTTCCATCGAGATTTCGATGCCCACGCCCACGAAGCGGCCGGCGGTGCCTTCGCGGAATTCGCGGAATTCTTGGGGATCGAAAAATTGCGAGTGCGGATCCAGCCCAGAGACCATGCCCGAGATGGCGTCGTGGATGAGCTCGGTGTCGTCCACCGGCTTGACAAAATCGCTCTTGATGATGCCATAGACGGCGGCCAACTGCTGCAACTGCTCCAACGGCAGTGGCGTGACGGCCCCGCGCGCCACCGCCTGCAACTGCATGGTGGTGAGGGCGCCGGCCAAGGCACCGACGGCGATCCAACCCGCGACTTTCAATTTGTATCCCATTTGCTCAACCTCTGCCCGCAGTGGGCAACGCAACGCGCACTATAGCGCTTGGAGGGTGGGGGGCGCATTGCGTTCCCGGGAAAAACCGTTACCGCCACCGGGTGGGGCAGTGCCCGGGCCCAGCGCGGATCAGGCACGGCTTTGGCGCGCCACGGCGGCGGCTGCGGCTTCGGCCGCAGCGGCGTCGCCTAGGTAGTAGCGCCGCAGCGGGCGCAGCGCGGCGTCGAACTCATACACCAGCGGGATGCCGTTGGGGATGTTGAGCTGCACGATGTCGGCGTCGGATACGCCGTCTAGGTGCTTGATCAGGGCGCGGATCGAATTGCCGTGCGCCGACACCAGCACCCGCTGCCCGCTGGCAATGGCCGGCGCCAGCGTCTGCTCCCAGTAGGGCACCATGCGCGCCACCGTGTCTTTCAGGCATTCGGTCAGGGGCACTTGGTGCGCTGCGAGGGCGGTGTAGCGGCGGTCGGTGCGCTCGCTGCGCACGTCGTCGGCGGCCAGTGGCGGTGGCGGGGTGTCGTAGCTGCGCCGCCACAGCAACACCTGTGCTTCACCGTACTGGCGCGCCGTTTCGGCCTTGTTGAGCCCTTGCAGGGCGCCGTAGTGGCGCTCGTTGAGGCGCCAGTCTTTGAGCACCGGCAGCCAGGCGCGGTCCATGGCGTCGAGGCAGTGGTTCAGGGTGTGGATGGCGCGCTTGAGCACGCTGGTGTGGCAAAGGTCGAATTCCCAGCCCTCGGCCTTGAGCAGCTGCCCAGCCGCCAGCGCCTGCGCCACGCCGGTGGGGGTGAGATCGACGTCGGTCCAGCCGGTGAAGCGGTTTTCGAGGTTCCAGGTCGATTCGCCGTGGCGGATCAGGACGAGCTTGTGCATGGGGGGAATTTCTTGGGTGTGGGCCGGGCTAGACGAAGATGTGATTCTAAAATACCAGCTGCTTGTGTTTTGAGGATTGCCGTGGATTTCATTTTGCAAAATTGGGTTTTGGTGCTGATTGCCGTGACGGCGCTGGCGCTGCTGTTGTGGCCGATGTTGAGTGGTGGCGGCGGTGCCGGCAGCCTCACGCCCAACGAGGCGGTGCAGCTCATCAACCGCGAAAAAGCGGCGGTGATCGACGTCTGCTCGCTCGACGAATACACCGCCGGGCACATCGGCTCGGCCAAGCACGTGCCGGTGGACGAGCTGGAAAAGCGCTTGTCGCAAACAATCAAGAACAAAGCCACGCCGCTGCTGCTGGTGTGTGCCTCGGGCATCCGCTCCAAACGCGCTGCGGGTGTGGCCAAAAAGCTCGGGTTCGAGAAAGTGCACACGCTGGCCGGCGGCATGGGAGCTTGGCGCGCGGCGGCCTTGCCGGTGCACAAAGGGCCGCCGGGCAAGGGCTGAACGCGCTGCCGGGAGCTTGCACATGGCCCAAATCACCCTTTACAGCAGCGATTACTGCCCTTTTTGCCACCGCGCCAAGGCGCTGCTGCGCGCGCGCGGGGTGCAGGCGTGGGACGAGATCGTGGTCGATGGCCGGCCCGACCTGCGCGCCGCCATGACCGAGCGCGCCGGGCGCAGCAGCGTGCCGCAGATTTTCATCGACGGCCAGCACATCGGCGGCTGCGACGACTTGCACGCGCTTGATGCGCGCGGGGGGCTGTTGCCCTTGCTGAGATAATTGTCCTTGGTCTGCCCACTTTGGGCGTCTTACTGGCCCGCTGCAGGCTCGACAGGTACAGCGGGTTTTTCCACCACGAGATCCATCATGTCCGATACCCCTGCCGTTCCGGTGTTTCAGATTCAGCGCGTCTACCTCAAAGAGGCCTCGCTCGAGCAACCCAATTCGCCTAACATCCTGCTGCAGCAAGAGCAGCCGGCGCTCGACATCCAGCTCGGGGTGGCCGCCGAGCCCTTGGCCGAAGGGGTGTTTGAAGTCACCGTGACCTGCACCGTGACGACCAAGATCAAGGACAAAACCCTGTATCTGGTCGAGGCCAAGCAGGCTGGCATTTTTGAGCTGCGCCACCTGCCCCAAGAGCAGATGGGCCCGATCTTGGGCATCGCCTGCCCGCAGATCATCTACCCCTACCTGCGCGGCAACGTGGCCGACCTGATTCAGCGCGGCGGCTTTGCGCCGGTGCATCTGGCCGAGATCAATTTTCAGAGCATGTACGAGCAGCAACTGTCGCGCGAGGGCGAGGCGGCAACTGCGGCTGCGGCCCCCACGGTGCAGTAAAGCGCTGCGCTGAGGCTGGGCATGAAAATCACCCTGCTGGGGGCCGGTGCCTGGGGCACGGCGCTGGCCATCGCGGTGGCGCGCGCCGCCGGCGCTCCGGGCAGCGCGGTGCAGCGGGTGCGGCTGTGGGCGCGCGACCCGGCGCAGGTGGCGGCCATGCATGCGGCGCGTGCCAATGCGCGCTACCTACCCGGCTGCGCCTTCCCGGACGCGCTGGAGCTGTGCGCGGCCGACGAAGCCGATTTGGCGCAGCTGTGCGCGGCCGACGACCTGATCGTGCTGGGCACGCCGATGGCGGCGCTGCGCGGCCTGCTGCAGCGTTTGCGCGCGCTCGATGCGCCCGTGGTCTGGCTGTGCAAGGGCTTCGAGCAGGGCAGTGGCTTGCTCGGGCACGAGATCGCGCTGCAAGTGGCCCCAGATCTGCCCGTGGGCGTGCTCAGCGGCCCCAGCTTTGCCAAAGAAGTGGCCGCTGGCGCGCCCACCGCGCTGGTGGCCGCCAGCGCGCAGGTGCGCGTGAGCCAGCGGCTGGTGCAGGCTTTGCACAGCCGCACATTGCGTGTTTATGCCAACGACGATGTGGTGGGCGTGGAGGTGGGCGGCGCAGTGAAAAACGTGCTGGCCATTGCCACCGGCCTGTGCGACGGCCTGCAGCTGGGCCACAACGCGCGCGCGGCCCTGATCACGCGCGGGCTGGCCGAAACCGTGCGCCTGGGGCTGGCTTTGGGCGCGCGCGCCGAAACCTTCATGGGCCTGAGCGGCTTGGGCGATTTGGTGCTCACCGCCACCGGCGACCTGAGCCGCAACCGCCAAGTGGGGCTGCGCTTGGCGCAAGGCCAGAGCCTGGCGCAGGCGCTCGATGCCCTCGGTCACGTGGCCGAAGGGGTGTACAGCGCGCGCACGGTGGCGCAGCGGGCGCGCGCCCTAGGGGTGGAGATGCCGATCACGCAAGCGGTGGTGGCGCTGCTCGATGCCCAGATCAGCCCGGCGCAGGCCGTGCAGCAGCTCATGGGGCGCGACCCGACGCCGGAGCAGCGCTCAGAACTCCCAGTTGTCGATCAAGCGGGTGCGCCCGAGCCGCGCCGCTCCAAGGGCGACCAGCTGGCCGGCCGAGGCCGCGCCTGCTAAGTCTGCCCCTTGTGGGGCTTGCAAATCGCTGCGGCGGCGCACCGTGAGGTAGTCGGTCTGCCAGCCGCGTTCGTTGAGCTGCGCTGTGGCTTGTTGCTCCAGCGCCGCCAGATCGGTGGCGCCATCGGCCACGGCAGCGGCCACGGCAGCAGCCAAGCGGCGCAGCGCGAGGTTGAGCTGCACCGCCTCGGCGCGCTCGGCCGGCGACAGGTAGGCGTTGCGCGAGCTCAGGGCCAGCCCGTCGGGGGCGCGCTCGGTTGGGCTGGCGTGCAGGGTCACCGGCAGCGCCAGCTGCTGCGCCATCTGGCGCAACACCAGCCACTGCTGGTAGTCCTTTTGCCCAAAAACGGCGTGGCCACCGCCCTTGCTCTGCCCGAACACGAGCGCAAACAGCTTGAGCACCACGGTGCACACGCCGGTAAAAAAACCGGGCCGAAACTGGCCCTCGAGGATGTCGGCCAGCTCGGGCGGCGGCAGCAGCTTGAAGCGCTGCGGCTGCGGATACAACTCCGCTTCCGTAGGGGCAAACAGCACATCGCAACCGGCGGCTTCGAGCTGCGCGCAGTCGGACTCGAAGGTGCGCGGGTAGCTGTCGAAATCTTCGTGGGGCAAAAACTGCAGGCGGTTGACGAAGATGCTGGCCACCGTCACCTCGCCCAGCGGCCGGGCGCGGTGCACCAAAGCCAGATGGCCGGCGTGCAGGTTGCCCATGGTGGGCACGAAGGCGGGGCGGTCAAAGCGTGCCAGGTGCTGGCGCAGTTCGGAGCAGCGGTGGATGACGCGCATGGGGTGGACGGGAAATGGCTTGGGATGGGGCTGGGGAACGGGGTAGGGGGCTTGGGATGGCGGTTGGCGTTGCGGCAGAGGCGTGCGGGCATGGACTTTTGGCAAATTGCAGGGGGCGCGCAGCCAGAGGCGCTGCGCCGCCCTTGCTCACCAAGCGTGCAAGGCGGGGTCGGGGAAGCTGCCGTCTTTGACTGCGCGCACGTAGGCCGCCATGGCGGCCGCAACGCTGTGCTGCCCGTCCATAAAGTTGCGTACAAACTTGGGCGGCTTGCCCAAGTTCACTCCCAGCATGTCGTGCATCACCAGCACCTGGCCGGCGGTGCCCGCGCCCGAGCCGATGCCGATGGTGTGGCAGTGCGCCAGTTGCGCCGTGATGGCGCTGGCCAAGTGGGCGGGCACCATCTCCAGCACCAGCATGCTGGCGCCGGCGTCTTGCAGATCGCGGGCGTGGCCCTGCAGGCGCTCGGCGTCGGCTTCGCTGCGCCCTTGCACCCGATAGCCGCCCAAGGCGTGCACGGTTTGCGGCGTCAGCCCCAAGTGCGCGCAAACCGGGATGCCGCGCTCGACCAAAAAGCGCACCACCTCGGTGGTCCAGCCGCCGCCTTCGAGCTTGACCATGTGCGCGCCGGCGTGCATCAGGGCTGTGGCGCTGCGCATGGCTTGCTCGCGCGACTCTTGGTAGCTGCCAAAGGGCAAATCGCCTATCACCCAAGCGGTGCCCTGCACCCGGCGCAGCCCGCGCGTCACGCTCTGGGTGTGGTAGCACATGGTGTCGAGCGTCACGCCGACCGTGCTGCTCAGGCCCTGGCAGACCATGCCGAGCGAGTCGCCTACCAGCAGGCACTCGACCCCGGCGCTGTCAGCCACTGCGGCAAAGGTGGCGTCGTAGGCGGTGAGCATGGTGATTTTTTCGCCGCGCTGGCGGAGCTCGTGCAGGCGCGGCAGGCTCACCGGCTTGCGCGGCGGCAGCGGCGAGGCGGCAGGCAAGGTGCCGTAGGGGGTGCTGGCGGTGGCTTCGCTCATGGTGTGGGTGGGGTGGCCGTGGGGGGATGGGGGCGGTAGGCAGCTATTGTCTATCAGAGCTTGGCGGCTTGCGCTGCCGCGGCTGGGGCTGGTGGCGGAATTTTTCGGGGTCTGGGGTCCAGCGATGGGGGCGTTGGGGTAAGCCCGGATCGGGCAACCATCTGCGCAAGTCTGCCCCAGCGGATGGGCCTTGAACGCGAACATCTACGCAGCACAGAGACTTCTTTGCTTTGAATGGGCAGACCCGCCACCCGCCCGCGCTCTGGAGCACAATTCGGCCTATGACGCTCCCAAACCTTGACCCGACCCCAGAGCCCAAGTCTCTCGCTGGTTCTTTCGCCGACCCCTTCACCCCCGCCACCATAGCCGCGCTGGCGCAAGCCGACGTGGCGCGCGCGCTGGCCGAAGACGTGGGCACTGGCGACCTGAGCGCCGCCCTGATCGACCCCGAACGCCGTGCCTGTGCGAATTTGCTGGCGCGCGAGGCGGCGGTGCTCTGCGGTGCGCCGTGGGTGCAGGCGGCGGTGCTGGCGCTCGACCCCGATGCGCGGCTGCATTGGCTGGTGCCCGAAGGCCAGCGCTGCGCCGCCAACCAGGTGGTGCTGCGCCTCGAGGGCCGGGCGCGCGCCCTGCTGAGCGCCGAGCGCACCGCGCTCAACTTTTTGCAGACCCTGAGCGCCGTGGCCACGCAGACCGCGCGCTTTGTGCAGCAGGTGGCGGGCACGCGGGCGCAGATCGTGGACACGCGCAAAACCCTGCCCGGCTTGCGGCTGGCGCAAAAGTACGCGGTGCGCACCGGCGGCGGCACCAACCACCGCCTCGGGCTGTACGACGCTGTGCTGATCAAAGAAAACCACATCGCTGCCGTCGGCGGCGTGGCGGCGGCGCTGCAGCAGGCGCAGCGGCTGGTGGCGCAAGGGGCGGCCACAGTGCGCTTCGTGCAGATCGAGGTCGAAACGCTGGCGCAGCTCGACGAGGCGCTCACCGCCGGGGCGCGCATGGTCTTGCTCGACAACATGGACTTGCCCACCTTGCGCGAAGCGGTGCGCCGCAACACCGCCCACCCCAGCGGGCCGGCGCTGCTGGAGGTGTCGGGTGGTGTGAACCTCGAGACGGTGCGCGCGCTGGCCGAAACCGGGGTCGATCGCATCTCCATCGGGGCCCTGACCAAAGACCTCAAGGCGGTGGATTTCTCGCTGCGCTTCGAGGCGCAGCCGCAGGTTTGACGCGCCTCGAGGGCAGGGGGCGGTTGGGGCCCTGCCCGTGGGGTCTTGCCCGGCGCGCAGGCTTTGCAAGCGATAATGCCCGATCGTGTGCCACCCTTTTTTTAGCAGACGCCTCCCATGCCCACCTACCGCTCCAAAACCTCCACCGCTGGCCGCAACATGGCGGGTGCCCGTGCCCTGTGGCGCGCCACCGGCATGAAAGACGGCGATTTTGACAAGCCCATCATCGCCATCGCCAACAGCTTTACCCAGTTCGTGCCTGGCCACGTGCACCTCAAAGACCTAGGGCAACTGGTGGCGCGCGAGATCGAGGCCGCTGGTGGCGTGGCCAAAGAGTTTCACACCATCGCCGTCGATGACGGCATCGCCATGGGCCACGACGGCATGCTGTACTCGCTGCCCAGCCGCGAGGTGATCGCCGACAGCGTGGAGTACATGGTCAACGCCCACTGCGCCGACGCGCTGGTGTGCATCTCCAACTGCGACAAAATCACCCCCGGCATGCTCATGGCCGCCATGCGCCTCAACATCCCGGTGGTGTTCGTCTCGGGTGGCCCGATGGAAGCCGGCAAGGTGCAGCGCCAGCAGCCGGGCAGCCAGACCATCACCATCAAAAAGCTCGATCTGGTCGATGCCATGGTGTTGGCCGCCGACGCCTCGGTGTCGGATGCCGAGCTGGCCGAAGTCGAGCGCAACGCCTGCCCCACCTGCGGTTCGTGCTCGGGCATGTTCACCGCCAATTCGATGAACTGCCTGACCGAAGCCCTGGGCCTGAGCCTGCCCGGCAACGGCACCGTGCTCGCTACCCACACCGAGCGCGAGCAGCTGTTTCGCCGCGCCGGGCGCCTGATCGTCGAGCTGGCGCGGCGCTACTACGAGGGCGACGACGCCTCGGTGCTGCCGCGCTCCATCGCCACCTTCGAGGCCTTTGAGAACGCGGTCGCGCTCGATATCGCCATGGGCGGCTCCACCAACACCGTGCTGCACCTGCTGGCCACGGCGCGCGAGGCCGAGGTCGAATTCACCATGGCCGACATCGACCGCCTGTCGCGCCGCGTGCCCACGCTGTGCAAGGTGGCGCCCAACACCGACCGCTACCACATCGAAGATGTGCACCGCGCTGGGGGCATTTTTGCCATTTTGGGCGAGCTCAACCGCGCCGGCCTGCTGCACGCCCACTGCGGCACCGTGCACAGCCCGAGCTTTGCAGCGGCGCTGGCGCAGTACGACATCATGGGTGCCCCCAGCCCCGAGGTGCAAACCTTCTACCGCGCCGCCCCGGGCGGGGTGCCGAGCCAGACCGCCTTCAGCCAGAGCCAGCGCTGGCCCAGCCTGGATACCGACCGCGCCCAAGGCTGCATCCGCGACCTCGAGCACGCCTACTCGCGCGATGGCGGGCTGGCGGTGCTCTACGGCAACTTGGCGCTCGATGGCTGCATCGTCAAAACCGCCGGCGTCGATCAGAGCATGTTCGAGGCCGAGCAGCTGCGCTACACCACCAGCGTACCCACCTCGACCCTGCGCGCCTTCGAGGGCCCGGCGCGCGTGTTCGAGAGCCAAGACGCAGCCGTGCAAGCGATTTTGAGCGACCAGATCGTGCCCGGCGACGCGGTCGTGATCCGCTACGAAGGCCCACGCGGCGGCCCCGGCATGCAAGAGATGCTCTACCCGACCTCGTACCTCAAGTCCAAGGGGCTGGGCAAATCGTGCGCGCTGCTCACCGACGGGCGCTTTTCGGGTGGCACCTCGGGCCTGAGCATCGGCCACGCCTCACCCGAGGCGGCAGCCGGGGGCGCCATCGGCTTGGTGCGCGAGGGCGACCGCATCCGCATCGACATCGCGCAGCGCAGCATCGACTTGCTGGTGAGCGCCGACGAACTGGCGCAGCGGCGACTGGTGCAAGACCAGCTCGGCTGGAAGCCGGCGGCGCCCCGTCCGCGCAAGGTCTCGGCGGCGCTCAAGGCCTACGCCAAGCTGGTGCTGTCGGCCGACAAGGGCGCGGTGCGTGATTTGTCGGCGCTGGACTAAAGCATGAGCGCAAGCACTTTCTTGCAGCACCCGCAGATCGACCCGGTGGCGCTGCAGCTCGGGCCGCTGGCCATCCACTGGTACGGGCTGATGTACCTGATCGCCTTTGCGCTGTTCTTTGGGCTTACGCTGCTCCGGCTGCGGCACCCGACTTACGCGGCGCTGGGCTGGGGCCGGCGCGACATCGAAGACCTGCTGTTTTTGGGCGTGATCGGTATCATCGTCGGCGGTCGCCTAGGCTATGCGCTGTTTTACCGCCCGCTCGAGTTTCTGGCCGAGCCGCTGCGCATTTTTGCGGTCTGGGAGGGCGGCTTGAGCTTTCACGGCGGCTTCATCGGCGTGTTGCTGGGCATGGCTTGGTTTGCGTGGCGGCGCCAGCGCAACTGGCTGCAGATCACCGATTTCATCGCCCCGTGCATCCCCGTAGGGCTGGCCAGCGGGCGCATTGGCAACTTCATCAACGGCGAACTCTGGGGCCGCGTGGCCGACCCGGCGCTGCCGTGGGCGATGGTGTTTCGTGGCGCCGGCGATTTGCCGCGCCACCCCTCGCAGATCTACCAGGCGCTGCTCGAGGGGCTGCTGCTGTTTGTGTTGCTGTGGCTGTACGCACGAGGGCCGCGGCGCTTGGGCGAGGTGTCGGCGGCGTTTTTGGTGGGCTATGGGTTGCTGCGCTTCACGGCCGAGTTCTGGCGCGAGCCCGACGCCCACCTCGGGCTGCTTGGGCTGGGCTTGAGCATGGGCCAGTGGCTGAGCCTGCCCATGGTGCTGGCCGGGGCTGCGCTGTGGGGCTGGGCGCACCGGCAGCGCGCCACAGCCGCTTAAGAAAAATTAACGCAACACCAGCACCGGTATGCTGGTGTGCGTCAGCACCTGCTGGGTTTCGCTGCCCAGCAGCAGGCGCTTGAGGCCACGTCGACCGTGCGAGGCCATCACGATCAGGTCGGCCTTGTGCTGCTGCGCGGCTGCCATGATGGCTTCGGCGATCAGTTCCGACTGCACCGTCAGCGGCCGCACCTTGACGCCGAGCTTTTGGCCCTCGGCCTGAATCGCGTGCAGGCTCTCCATGGCGTCATCGTGCCACTGCTGTTCGATGCGCCGCACTTCTTCTTCGGCCAGCGCCACACCGCCTTCGAAATAGGTCTTGGGGTAGGGCGCGACCACGCGCAGCGCCAGCAGTTCGGCGCAGAGCGCATTGGCGAGCTTGAGCGCGTGCGCGACGGCCTGATCCGACAGTTCCGAGCCATCGGTGGTCACGAGGATGCGTTGGTACATGGCAGTTAAGCTCCAGAAAAAATGGGGGTGACTCCATTGTGCCTGCAACGCCGGGCCCCGATCCGCTCGCTGGCCCTGCGCGCACATCCAAATAGCCCTCAGACTTGATCTGAATCAAGCCGGCGCAGCCAAGCCCGATGGTATGCTCGCCCGCATGTCGAATTCCACCACCGTAACAGGCAGTGATCTGGCTGCCGGGGCCGTTGTGCCTGACCAGGGGTTGGGTTCGCTATTGGGCCAGCACCGCGGCCCGCTCACCGTCGACGACGATTTTTTGGTGCTCGACGACCCCATCGAGCAAGAGGACTTTTGTCACCCGGTGCAGGTGGACGGGCGCGAACTGCAAGAAGCGGTGTTGATGGTGCAGGGCATGTACTGCCCGGCCTGCTCCGAAACCGTCGAAGCCGCCTTGGGTGGGCGCCGCGGCGTCGAGTCGGTACGGGTGCATGCCGCCACCCGGCGCGTCACGCTGCGCTGGGACCCGGCCCAGACCCTGCTCTCGGCGCTGGCGCGCAATGTGGGCCAAAGCGGCTACCGGCTGCTGCCCATGCGCCAGGCGCTCAGCGTCGAGGAGCGCTTGGCCGAAACCCGGCTCTTGATGTGGCGCCTGTTCGTGGCCGGCTTTTGCACCATGCAGGTCATGATGTACTCGTGGCCGTTCTACATCACCGAGCCGGGCGAAATTCCCTATGTTTACGACCAGTTGCTGCGCTGGGCCAACTGGATGCTGAGCGTGCCGGTGGTGCTGTTCTCCAGCATGCCGTTTTTCCAGAGCGCCTGGCGCGACCTGCGCCACGGGCGCATCGGCATGGACATGCCGGTCTCGATCGGCATCTTGGTCACCTTCATCGCTAGCACCGGCTCCACCTTCGACCCCACGGGGGTGTGGGGGCATGAAATCTGGTTCGATTCGCTCACCATGTTCGTGTTCTTCCTGCTCGGTGGGCGCTACTTGGTCTCGCGCCTGCGCGACCGCACCGCCGGCGCGCTCGACGTGCTCATGAACCGCCTGCCCGAGCAGTGCGAGCGCCAGTTGGCCGACGGCAGCTTCGAGACCGTCTCGCTCAAACGCCTGCGCGTGGGCGACGTGCTGCGCGTGCAAGCCGGCATCGCCTTCCCCGGCGACGCCACCGTGCTCGGCGACAGCGCCACCGTCGATGAAGCCTTGCTCACCGGCGAATCGCAGCCGGTGACGCGGCTGCGCGGCCAAACGGTGGTGGCCGGCAGCTACAACCTCGCCGGCACGGCGCTGGTGCGCATCGAGCGCCTCGGGCGCGAAACCCGCTTCGCCCAGATCGTGGCGCTGATGGAACAGGCGTCCACCGAAAAACCCGAGCTGGTCAAGCTCGCCGACCGCATCGCCGGGCCGTTTTTGGTGGCGGTCTTGCTCAGCGCCGCCTTCGGCGCCTGGTACTGGTGGCAGATCGACCCCGCCTTGGCGGTACCGATCGCGGTGGCGGTCTTGGTGGCCACCTGCCCGTGTGCGCTCGCGCTCTCGACCCCGTCGGCCATGCTGGCCTCGGCCGGGGCGCTGGCCGAGCGCGGCATCCTGGTGCGGCGCCTGCTGGCCTTCGAGGCCCTGTGCAAGATCGACACCGTGGTGTTCGACAAAACCGGCACCCTGACCCAAGACCGGGTGGTATTGCGCGAGGCGCTGGTGCGCCCGGGCCTCACGGCTGAGCAAGCGCTCGAGCTGGCTTGGCCGCTGGCCTCGGCCTCGCTGCACCCGGTGTCGCGCGCCATTGCGGCGCGGGCTCGGCCAGCGGCAAGTGCGGCTGCACCCGCTGCCGCCGCCGCCACTTCAGACGCTGGTGCTGCCGCCACTTCAGACGCTGGTGCTGCCGCCCCCGACGCCGTGTCGCAGGTCGCTTCCGATCTGGTGCGCGACGTCCCCGGTGCCGGCTTGGTGCTCGAGCGCGCCGATGGGGCCGTTTACAAGCTCGGCTCGGCGGCCCTGTGCGGTCTGGACCAAGACCAGTTGCTGGCCCAAGGGCGCAGCGTCGCCGACGCGCCCTGTGCTTATCTGAGCGACGCGCAGGGTTGGCTCGCCACCTTCGTCATGGACGAAGGCGTGCGCGCCGATGCCGCCACAGCCGTGGCCGACTTGCGCGCCATGGGCTTGCAGGTCCATCTGCTCTCGGGCGACAAGGTCGGCGCGGTGCAACGCGTGGCGCAGCAGCTGGGCATCACCCAAGTGGTGTCCGAGGCCGGCCCCGAGCGCAAGCTCGAAGTCGTCGCCGCCCTGCAAGCCCAAGGCGCGCAGATCGCCATGGTGGGCGACGGCATGAACGACGGCCCGGTGCTGGCGCGCGCCCAAGTCTCGTTCGCGCTCGGCCACGGCGCGCCCCTGACGCAGTCGCAGTCCGACCTGGTGGTGCAAAGCGGTCGTTTGTCCGAACTGGTACAAACCATAGGCCAAGCCCGGCGCACCATGCGCATAATCAAACAGAACTTGGTCTTTTCGGCTAGTTACAATGGCAGCATGGTGCCGCTGGCGATCGCCGGCTTCGTACCGCCTTGGTTGGCGGGCTTGGGCATGGCCCTGAGTTCTTTTGTGGTCATCGGCAACGCGATGCGGCTGTCGCGCCTGCCCGACTTTCCTGCCCCCGATCCGGCCTTGCTGCCGGTAGCAGCCTACGCGAGGTGATGCCATGGAATCTTTGTTGTTGTTGATCCCCTTGTCGGTGGTGCTGGTGCTGGCCATCATCGGGGTGTTCTGGTGGGCGCTCTACAACGGTCAGTACGACAACGTGGAGCGCGAAGGCGAGCGGATTTTGAAAAACGATTGATCTAGGTCAAGGGGTGTAGTCGCGCCAACGGCGACACTCTGGCGGTGTTTTTAATAAGAGGAGTAGGTGTATGAGTGCAATCACGGCGGATGCCCAGATGGGCAGCGTGTCCGATGCCCGGCAGGGCGTCTATGAAGACAAAGTCATCCGACAGTTCTCTGTCATGGCGGTGGTCTGGGGGGTGGTCGGGATGCTGGTTGGCGTCGTCATCGCCGCCCAGATGCTCTGGCCAGCGCTCAACTTGGGCCAGTTCGGGCTCGAGTGGTTCTCGTTCGGGCGCCTGCGTCCGCTGCACACCAATGCTGTGATCTTCGCCTTCGGCGGCTGTGTGCTGTTTGCCACCAGCTACTACGTGGTGCAGCGCACCTGCCAGACCAAGCTCTTCTTGCCGCAACTGGCCGCCTTTACCTTCTGGGGCTGGCAACTGGTGATCGTGCTGGCCGCGATCACGCTGCCGTTGGGCTTGACCTCGGGCCAAGAATACGCCGAGCTGATCTGGCCGATCGACATCCTGATCACCGCGGTTTGGGTCTCGTACGCGATCGTGTTCTTCGGCACCTTGGCCACGCGCAAGATCAACCACATCTACGTCGCCAACTGGTTCTTTGGCGCCTTCATTCTGGCCGTGGCGCTGCTGCACGTGGTCAACAGCCTGGCCGTGCCCACCGGTCTGCTGCACGCCTACTCGCTCTACTCGGGTGTGCAAAGCGCCATGATCCAATGGTGGTATGGCCACAACGCGGTCGGCTTCTTCCTCACCGCTGGTTTCTTGGGCATCATGTACTACTTCATCCCGAAGCAGGCTGAGCGCCCGATCTACAGCTACCGGCTCTCGATCGTCCACTTCTGGGCCCTGATCTTCACCTACATGTGGGCCGGCCCGCACCACCTGCACTACACCGCGCTGCCCGACTGGACCCAATCCATCGGCATGGTGTTCTCGCTCATCCTGCTGGCACCGTCTTGGGGCGGCATGATCAACGGCATCATGACCCTCTCGGGCGCTTGGCATAAGCTGCGCGACGACCCGATCCTGCGCTTCCTGATCGTCTCGCTGTCGTTCTACGGCATGTCGACCTTCGAAGGCCCGATGATGTCGATCAAGACCGTCAACGCCTTGAGCCACTACACCGACTGGACCATCGGCCACGTGCACTCGGGTGCGCTGGGTTGGGTCGGCCTGATCTCCATGGGTGCGCTGTACTTCCTGATCCCGCGCTTGTTTGGGCGAAAGCAGATGTACTCGATCAACGCCATCGAGCTGCACTTCTGGATCGCCTGTATCGGCATCGTGATCTACATCGCCTCCATGTGGATTGCCGGTGTCACCCAAGGCCTGATGTGGCGTGCCTTGGCCGACGACGGCACCTTGGCCTTCACCTTCAGCGAATCGGTGCGTGCCAGCTATCCCTTCTACGCCATCCGCCTGATTGGCGGCACCATGTACTTTGCCGGCATGTGCATCATGGCCTGGAACGTCTGGATGACGGTCCGCGCGGGCTTGCGTGCAGGCCCCGTGCCGCAAATCAAGATTCCAGCGGTTTCACCTGCCCACGCCTGAGGAGCGCATCAACATGGCTAACAACACCCCCTCCACCAAGGGCATGTCGCACCAGAAGGTCGAGACCAACAGCTTCCTGATGATCGTGCTCATCCTGCTGGTGATCTCCATCGGCGGTCTGGTTGAAATCGTGCCGCTGTTCTTCAAGAAATCGACCACGCAGCCGGTCGAGGGCCTCAAGCCCCACACCGCGCTGCAGCTGGCGGGTAAAGATGTGTACATCCGCGAGGGCTGCTTCGTTTGCCACTCGCAGATGATTCGCCCCTTCCATGCCGAGACCATGCGCTACGGCCACTTCTCGCTCGCCGGTGAGTTCGTCTATGACCGGCCGTTCCAGTGGGGCTCCAAGCGCACCGGCCCCGATCTGCACCGCATCGGTGGTCGCTATTCCGACGAATGGCACCGCCAGCACCTGATGGATCCGCGCTCGCTGCGCCCCTACTCCAACATGCCCGCCTACCCTTGGCTGGCCGACCGCATGGTCAACGCCGACGCCATGCCAGCGCGCTTACGGGTATTGCAGCTGCTCGGGCACCCCTACACCGACGAAGAGGTGGCAGGCGCCGCCGACGCGGTGCGGGGCAAGACTGAGATGGATGCTCTGATTGCCTATTTGCAGGTTCTGGGTACTTCGGTTCGCTGAGGCGGCCAGGAGCGGCGAGCATGGATATCAACGATTACCGCAGCATAGTGACCGTGGTCAGTTTGGTGGTGTTTTTGGGCATCGTCTGGTGGGCGTGGTCCAGGCACAACAAGGGCCGTTTCGATGACGCCGCCCAACTGCCCTTCAAAGAAGATTAAGCCGCGCACTCACTCACAAGAGAAACATCATGAGCGACTTCACAAGCTATTTCTGGCATTACTACGTTGCTGGGCTGACCCTCATCAGCATCTTGGCCTGCTTGGGCCTGCTCTGGTACGCCAGTCGGGTCAAGGTTACCCCGACCAAAGACAACACCACCGGCCACGTCTGGGACGAGGACATCATCGAAAAAGACAATCCGCTGCCCAAGTGGTGGGTCTGGATGTTCATCATCACCGTGGTCTTCGCCTTGGTCTATGGCCTGCTGTACCCGATGTTTGGCAAGTTTCCCGGTTTGCTCAACTGGAGTTCGGTGGGGCAGTACCAGGCCGAGCGCGCAGCCAACGAGGCGAGGGTGGCGCCCAAGTTCGAGGCCTTCGCGCAGATGTCGGTGCAACAGCTGGCCGCTGACCCGGTTGCGATGCAGATCGGCGAAAGCCTGTTCATGAACAACTGCGCCGTCTGCCACGCCGCCGACGCCCGCGGCAGCCTGACCTTCCCCAATCTGACCGACAAAGACTGGATTTGGGGTGGCGACCCCGAGGCCATCAAAGTCTCGATCACCCAAGGTCGGGTAGCGGTCATGCCGCCCTTGGCCGAAGCCGTGGGTTCGCCCGAAGACGTGCTCAACGTGGCGCACTACGTGTTGAGCCTCTCGGGCGCGCCGCACGACAGCGTGCGGGCAGCCGCCGGCAAGGCCAACTTTGCCACCTGCATCGCCTGCCACGGCGCCGAAGGCAAGGGCAACTATCTGATCGGTGCCCCCAACCTGACCGACGACATCTGGCTGCATGGTTTTGGGGTCGATGCCGTGGTGCGCAGCATCAACGAAGGTATCATGAACGTCATGCCGCCGCAAAACGTGTTGCTGTCCGAGCAGCAGATTCATGTGTTGACCGGCTACGTGTGGGCCAAATCCAACCCTCCGCAATAAAACCGATTCGGCGTCGTTCCTCAATTGTCAAATAGCACCCAACCGGATGGCGGCAACTCAGCCGCCAGACCAGACGAAATCGAGATATCGCTCTACGCCGATCGGCAAAAGATCTACCCACGTTCCGTCGCGGGGTTCTTTACCAACTGGCGCTGGGCCATGGTCTGGCTGACACAGATCGTTTTTTATGGCCTGCCCTGGTTGCAATGGAATAACCGGCAGGCTGTTTTGTTTGACCTCGAAGAGCGGCGTTTCTACCTCTTCAACCTCGTGCTCTACCCGCACGACCTGATTTACCTCACCGGTCTGCTGGTGATCTCGGCCCTGGCCTTGTTCCTGTTTACGGCCGTGGCCGGACGCCTGTGGTGCGGTTTTGCTTGCCCGCAGACGGTTTACACCGAAATTTATCTGTGGATGGAAAAGCTGGTCGAAGGCGACCGCACGGCCCGCATGCGGCTCGATCAATCCGGCCATACGCTGGAGAAATACGGCAAAAAAACCCTCAAGCAACTGCTATGGATCGCCTTTGGCTTGTGGACCGGCTTTACCTTTGTGGGTTACTTCACCCCCATCGAACAGCTCTGGCTGGCGGTCTGGCAGGCCGAGCTCGGGCCTTGGCAAAGCTTCTGGATTTTGTTTTATGGCTTTGCCACCTACGGCAACGCCGGCTACATGCGCGAACTGGTGTGCAAGCACATGTGCCCCTACGCGCGTTTCCAGAGCGCGATGTTCGACCGCGACACCCTGGTCGTGACCTACGATGCGCAGCGCGGTGAGCCGCGTGGCCGCCGCTCGCGCCAAGCCGATCTGTCGCTGCTCAAATTGGGCTCGTGCGTCGATTGTTCGCTCTGCGTTCAGGTTTGCCCCACCGGCATCGACATCCGCAAGGGCTTGCAGTACGAATGCATAGGTTGCGGCTCCTGCGCCGACGTCTGCGATCAAGTCATGGACAAGGTCGGTTACCCCAAGGGCTTGGTGCGCTTCACCACGCAAAACGGGCTCGAGCAGGGCTGGACCTCGGCCCAGATGTGGCGCCGCGTGCTGCGGCCGCGGGTTTTGGCCTACGGTGCCATTTTGCTGCTCATCACCGTGGCGCTGTTCACCAGTTTGTACCTGCGCACACCGCTCAAGCTCGACGTCATCCGCGACTCGACCATTTTGTCGCGTGTGGTGCAACAAGGCTACGTGGAAAACGTTTACACGCTGCGCATGCTCAACGCCACCGAGCAAGAGCAACCCTTGCGTCTGGTGGTGCACGGTTTGCCGGGTTTGCAAGTGATCTCCGAGACCGAATTCTCCCTCGCGCCTACGGGTGCGCGGGCGCTGGCGGTGACGGTTCGTGTGCCGCCGGGCAGCAGCGCGCCGGGCATGCACCCGATCCACTTCGAGGTGCAATCTTTGGGTGCCGAACCCATGACGGTGCGCCAAGACTCGGTCTTTATGATGCCGCGTCAATGAACACCGTTGCAGCCACACAGGTTTTTTGTGCCTGCGCCTGAACTTTTAGCCTCCAGACCTACACTCAAATACCATGAGCACTGCCCAAGCCGCCCCAGCCCCGACCAAGCCTGCCCCTTGGTACCGTGAGCCTTACACGTGGTTGGTGTTTGGTCTGCCGGCTGCATCGATTGCGCTGTCGCTCGCCTTGGTCGTCACCGCCGTCAAAAACCGCGACCCGGTGCTGGACCGCAATGCGCCCATGGTGCCAGCTGATCAACGCCGTTTGCAGATGATGACGCCCGAACAGCGCGCCACCTACTTGGCTAGCCTGCGCCCGGCACGCGAAGCGCGCAACCACGCTGCCAGCCCCGAGGTCCCGCCGCCACGGCAGTAGGGTGCCCTGCAAAGCGGCGCCTCGTGGCACACGAGCAGAGCCTAGGCCCCTAGTTGCGCATCGGCGGGTTCACCAGCCGCTCCAGCGCCTGCGTGTCTTTGATCAGCACGTAGCGCTGGCGCACGTCGATGATGCCGTCTTCCATGAAGCGCGAAAAGGTGCGGCTCACGGTCTCGAGCTTCATGCCCAGGTAGCTGCCGATCTCTTCGCGCGTCATGCGCAGCACCAGTTCAGACTGCGAAAACCCGCGCGCGTGCAGCCGCTGCACCAAATTGAGCAAAAAGGCCGCCAGCCGCTCCTCGGCGCGCATGGTGCCCAGCAGCAGCATCACGCCCTGGTCGCGCACGATCTCGCGGCTCATGATCTTGTGCACATGGTGCTGCAAGGCGCTGAACTCGCGCGACAGTTGCTCGATGCGGTCAAAGGGCAGCACACAGACCTCGGCGTCTTCGAGCGCGATCGCGTCGCAGGCGTGCTGGTCGTGCACGATGCCGTCCATGCCGATGATCTCGCCCATCATCTGAAAACCGGTGACTTGGTCGCGCCCGTCGGCGCTGGTGATGCAGGTCTTGAAAAAACCCGAGCGCACCGCGTACAGTGCGGTGAAGGCTTCGCCCGCGCTGAACAGGGACGCTCCGCGTTTGATGCGGCGCCGATTCGATATGATCTGATCGAGATGCTCCAGCTCTTGCGGTTTGAGCCCCATAGGCAAGCACAACTCGCGCAGATTGCAGCCTGAACAGGCGACTTTGATGCTCTGAATATCCATGTAAGCGCGGCCAAATAGTGCGCGAAGCTTAACCCATGTGCTGCCGTGTGGGGCGCGCGTCAAAGAAAACAAAAAATGGGCTCGACTTGACTCAGGTCAAGGGTGAGGGGGGATGTTCGGTGCATATTCTCGCACCAGGAGAAATTTTAGTGAAACCTGTCATCGACGAGGGGTTGCTGCGGCGTTTTGACGTGCCCGGCCCCCGTTACACCTCATACCCGACCGCCGACCGCTTCGTCGAAGCCTTTGGCGAGCAAGACTATGTGCAGGCTTTGCGCCAGCGCCATGCCGGCTCGCTGGCCTTGCCACTGTCGATCTATGTCCACATCCCGTTTTGCGATTCGCTGTGCTACTACTGCGCGTGCAACAAGGTCATCACCAAGCACCACAGCAAGTCGGCCGAGTACCTGCGCTACCTCACGCGCGAGCTCGAGTTGCAGTGCCGCCATCTGGGCTCGGGCCACAGCGTGTCGCAGATGCACCTCGGCGGCGGCACCCCGACCTTCATGTCGGACGAGGAGCTCAGCGATCTGGTGGCGATGGTGCAGCGCCACTTCAAGCTGGTGCCGGGGGGCGAGTATTCGATCGAGGTCGATCCGCGCACCGTGACCCCTGCGCGGCTGGAGCACCTGCACCGCCTGGGTTTCAACCGCCTGAGTTTTGGCGTGCAGGATTTTGACCCCACGGTGCAAAAGGCCGTGCACCGCATCCAGCCCGCCGAGCAGGTGTTCGACTTGGTGGCGGCGTCGCGGCGCATCGGCTTCGAATCCGTCAACGTCGATCTGATCTACGGCCTGCCGCAGCAAACGCCCGAGTCGTTTCGCCACACGCTGGAGCGCGTGCGCGAGCTGCGCCCAGACCGCATTGCGCTCTACGCCTACGCGCATTTGCCGGCACGCTTCAAGCCGCAGCGGCGCATCGTGGCCGCCGAACTGCCACCGGCAGCCGACAAGTTGGCCATGCTCTCGATCTCGCTCGAGATCTTCAACCAAGCGGGTTACGTCTATGTGGGCATGGACCACTTCGCGCTGCCCACCGATGCCTTGGCGGTGGCCAAGCGCCAGGGGCGGCTGCACCGCAATTTTCAGGGCTACAGCACGCAGCCCGACTGCGATTTGATCGCCCTCGGGGTCTCGGCCATCGGCCGCATCGGGGCCACCTACAGCCAGAACGCCAAGACGCTCGAAGAGTACTACGACCACCTCGACCAAGGGCGGCTGCCGATCGTGCGTGGGCTGGCGCTGAGCCGCGACGACCTGCTGCGTCGCGCCGTGATCATGGCGCTGATGTGTCAGGGGCGGGTGGATTTCGAGGCTGTCGGTCTGGCGCACCTGATCGAGTTCAAAAGCTATTTTGAACCCGAGCTGGAGCGCTTGCGCGAGTTCGAAGCGATGGGTTTGCTGCGCCTGAGCGCGGGCAGCATAGAAGTCAGCGACACCGGCTGGTACTTGGTGCGCGCCATCGCCATGCAGTTCGACAAGCACCTGCAGCAAGACCGCGACCGGGCGCGCTTCTCCAAAATCATTTGATCGCTGCAACGCCGCTGCCAAGCTGCTAGAGTCGGCCCATGTTTGAATCGATGCTGCTTTCGGCACTGGTGATGGGGCTGGTGGGCGGCCCGCACTGCATCGCCATGTGCGGCGCGGCCTGCGCCGGCATTGCCCACGCCGGCGAGCCGCGGCGCGTGCGCGCTTTGCTCACCTTCCAGTTCAGCCGCCTGATAGGCTACGCGCTGCTGGGCGCGCTGGCCGCTGGCACCGTGCAGGGCTTGGCTTGGATGGGGCAGCACACCGCCATCATCCGCCCGCTCTGGACGCTGATGCACGTGGCGGCGCTGCTGCTGGGGCTGGTGCTGCTGTTGCAGGCGCGCCAGCCGGCCTTCATCGAGGGCTGGGCCCAAGGGGTGTGGCGGCGTGCGCGCCCGCTCATGAACCGGCTCGGCCCCAAAGCGCCGGCGGTGCTGGGCGTGGGCTGGGCGCTCATGCCCTGCGGGCTGTTGTATTCGGCGCTGCTGGTGGCCTCGCTGTCGGCCAGCGTGGTCAACGGCGCCGCCATCATGGCCGCTTTTGCGCTGGGCACCATGGTCTCGCTCACGGCAGCGCCGTGGCTGCTGCTCAAGCTCAAAGACGCGCGCAGCGGCGGCTGGGGCATCCGGCTGGCGGGTCTGGCGCTGGTGCTGGTCTCGAGCGCGGCGCTGTGGATGGGCATCGCGCACCCCACGGGTTTGTGGTGCGACGAGCCAGTGGCGTTTTTGCATACCGATTGCATAGTTTCATAATGCAAAATGTCACGTTGCTGCGCTGCAATAATTTTTTTACCATAAGAAAAGTCGTTTCTTAATGCAAAATGCGGCCGGTAGTACATTGTTTTTAAATGGCTATTTTTTTGTCTTGTATAAGACATAAGATTCACGGCTGACCCCGCTGCGGTCTTACACTACAGGCAACGGCGCGGCGCATTGGCCCCTAGGCCGTTGCCGCAGCCCCACCGTTTTTTTAACCTTCAGGAGTGAAGCATGTCCTCTGCCATCAACAAACAACTCAGCCGCCAGCAGCAGATCGAAGCGCTGGAGCTCGACTGGGCGCAAAACCCGCGCTGGAAAGGCGTCAAGCGCGGCTACAAAGCCGCCGACGTGGTGCGTCTGCGCGGCAGCGTGCAGCCCGAGTACACGCTGGCGCAAAACGGCGCCCGCACCCTGTGGGAGCGCGTCAACGGCGGCGCCAAAAAGGGCTACGTCAACGCCTTTGGCGCCATCACCGCCGGCCAAGCCATGCAGCAAGCCAAGGCCGGCCTCGAGGCGGTGTACCTGTCGGGCTGGCAAGTGGCGGCCGACGGCAACACCTCCGAAACCATGTACCCGGATCAGTCGCTCTACGCCTACGATTCGGTCCCGACCATGGTGCGCCGCATCAACAACACCTTCAAGCGCGCCGACGAAATCCAGTGGAGCCGCGGTATCGAGCCCGGTTCGCCCGAGTTCATCGACTACTTCCTGCCCATCGTGGCCGACGCCGAAGCCGGTTTTGGCGGCGTGCTCAACGCCTTTGAGCTGATGAAGAACATGATCGCCGCCGGCGCCGCGGGCGTGCACTTCGAAGACCAACTCGCGGCCGTGAAAAAGTGCGGCCACATGGGCGGCAAGGTGCTGGTGCCCACCCAAGAGGCGATCGAGAAGCTGATTTCTGCGCGTTTTGCCGCCGACACCATGGGCGTGCCCACGCTCATCTTGGCGCGCACCGACGCCGAAGCGGCCAACCTGATCACCAGCGACCACGACGCCAACGACAAGCCCTTCCTCACCGGTGAGCGCACCCAAGAGGGCTTTTACCGCGTCAAAAACGGCCTCGAGCAAGCCATCAGCCGCGGCGTCGCCTACGCGCCCTACGCCGATCTGGTGTGGTGCGAAACCGGCACCCCCGACCTCGGCTTTGCGCGCGAGTTTGCCCAAGCCGTGCACGCCGCCTGCCCCGGCAAGTTGCTGTCGTACAACTGCTCGCCTTCGTTCAACTGGAA
The DNA here is from genome assembly GCF_000828915.1 of Serpentinimonas maccroryi. Classification (NCBI taxonomy): domain Bacteria; kingdom Pseudomonadati; phylum Pseudomonadota; class Betaproteobacteria; order Burkholderiales; family Comamonadaceae; genus Serpentinimonas; species Serpentinimonas maccroryi. Next base: position 1,304,441 of record NZ_AP014569.1, on the reverse strand, counting down.
GAAAAACCTCGACGACGCCACCATCGCCAAGTTCCAAGACGAGCTGTCGGCGCTGGGCTACAAGTACCAGTTCATCACGCTGGCCGGCATCCACATCAACTGGTTCAACACCTTCCAGTTCGCCCACGCCTACGCGCGCGGCGAGGGCATGAAGCACTACGTCAACATGGTGCAAGAGCCCGAGTTCGCGGCGCGCCAGCAGGGCTACACCTTCGTTTCGCACCAGCAAGAGGTGGGCGCAGGCTACTTCGACGACGTGACCACCGTGATCCAAGGCGGTTCGTCCAGCGTCAAGGCCCTCACGGGTTCGACCGAAGAAGAGCAGTTCCACTGATCAACTTCGTTGGGCCCTGGGTTGACTGGGGCGCAACAGGTTCAGCGTTTCGCCTTCAACCAAATCCCCCTTGGGTGCACGCCTTCGGGGGATTTGGCATTTCTAAAACCTTGTGCTTCGGCACTGCCTGCTCTATACTGTTGCCATAGAGTACTATGGAGCATGCCATGTCAGTCGCCTCCGTTTTCATCAACAACCGCACCCAAGCCGTGCGCCTGCCGGCCGATATGCGCCTGCCCGACGACGTCAAGCGCGTCCATATTCGCGCTGTGGGGCGCGAGCGCGTGATTGCGCCGCTGGATGGTGCTTGGGACAGCTTTTTTCTCAACTCACCAGCCGTCAGCGAAGATTTTTTGAGCGAGCGTGCCAGCCAGCAGCAAAGCGAGCGCGAAGGCTTCTAGCATGATCCGCTACCTGCTCGACACCAACATTGTCATCTACGTCATCAAGCGCAAGCCTTTGTCTGCCTTGGAGCTGTTCAACCGCCACGCAGGCCACATGGCCATTTCCTCCATCACGCTGGCAGAGTTGCTGCATGGCGCCGAAAAAAGCAGCAGAGTGGCTGAGAACCTGCGCGTGGTAGAAGACTTTGCCAGCCGCCTCGACGTCTTGTCCTATGGCCCCAAGGCTGCCGGGCATTACGGCAGCATCCGCGCCGCCTTGGAAAGAATCGGACAGCCTATAGGCATCAATGACCTGCACATTGCTGCGCATGCCCGAAGTGAAGGCCTGACGCTGGTCACCAACAACCTCGGCGAATTCAGCCGAGTGCCTGCCTTGCAGATGGAAAACTGGGTGGTTTGAGCTTGCAACTTGCGATCGCAGTTGGTTTCTTGGCTTTGTGGAGGTAAAGCTGGGCTGAACTTGCTGGCTGCTTCGTCCACAAGCAGCCCGGCCAGCCTAGGGTGTTTTGTGGGAAAATGATCGGCGCGGCCCCTAGCCGCGTTTCGTTTTTCTGTACCTGCTCATGCTCAATATCACCCTCCCCGACGGTTCTCAACGCCCATTTCCCGGCCCGGTCACGGTGGCCGACGTGGCTGCTTCCATCGGTGCCGGCCTGGCCAAGGCCGCGCTCGGGGGCAAGGTGGATGGTGTGCTGGTGGATACCGCGCACCGGATCGAGCGCGACGCCGCGCTGGCCATCGTCACCGCCAAAGACCCAGAGGGGCTGGAGCTGATCCGCCACTCCACCGCCCACCTGCTGGCCTACGCGGTCAAGGAATTGTTCCCCGATGCGCAAGTGACCATCGGCCCGGTGATCGAGCACGGTTTTTATTACGACTTTGCCTACAAACGCCCGTTCACACCCGAAGACTTGGCGGCAATCGAGAACAAAATGCTCGAACTCGCTGCCAAAGACGAAAAAATCGAGCGCCGCCTGCTCGGGCGCGACGCAGCGGTGGCGCACTTCAAGGCCCAAGGCGAGCACTACAAGGCCGAGATCATCGCCGGCATCCCGAGCGACGAAGCCCTGAGCCTGTACCGCGAGGGCGCCTTTGAAGACCTGTGCCGCGGCCCGCACGTGCCCAGCACCGGCAAGCTCAAGCACTTCAAGCTTATGAAAGTGGCTGGGGCCTACTGGCGCGGCGACCACCGCAACGAGATGCTGCAGCGCATCTACGGCACCGCCTGGGCCAGCAAAGAAGACTTGCAAGCCTATCTGCGCCGGCTCGAAGAAGCCGAGCGGCGCGACCACCGGCGCCTCGGGCGCGAGCTCGACCTGTTTCACATCGACGAACACGCGCCGGGGCTGGTGTTTTGGCACCCCAAGGGCTGGACCCTGTGGCAGCAGGTCGAGCAATACATGCGCGGCATTTACCGCCAGCACGGCTACCACGAGGTGAAAGCGCCGCAGATCCTGGAGCAGACCCTGTGGCAAAAAACCGGCCATTGGGACAAGTACCGCGATAACATGTTCATCACCGAGAGCGAAAAGCGCGACTACGCCCTCAAGCCCATGAACTGCCCGGGCCACATCCTGATCTACAAACAGGGCCTCAAGAGCTACCGCGACCTGCCGCTGCGCTACGGCGAGTTTGGCCAGTGCCACCGCAACGAGCCCTCGGGCGGGCTGCACGGCATCATGCGCGTGCGCGGTTTTACGCAAGACGACGGCCACATCTTTTGCACCGAAGAGCAAATTTTGGCCGAATGCGACACCTTCACCCAGGTGCTGCAAAAAGTCTATGCCGACTTCGGCTTTCATGACATTTTGTACAAGGTCTCGACGCGTCCGGCGGCGCGCATCGGCTCCGATGCCCAGTGGGACAAGGCCGAGCAGGCGCTGATCGACAGCCTGCGCCACGCCGGCTGCGAGTTCCAGATTTCGCCGGGTGAGGGCGCTTTTTATGGCCCCAAGATCGAATACACGCTCAAAGACGCGATCGGGCGCGAGTGGCAGTGCGGCACCATTCAGGTCGATTTCAACCTCGCCGAGCGGCTCGACGCCGAATACGTGGCCGAAGACGGCAGCCGGCGCGCGCCGGTGATTCTGCACCGCGCCATCGTCGGCAGCCTCGAGCGCTTTATCGGTATTTTGATCGAGCAGCACGCCGGTGCGTTGCCGCTGTGGCTGGCGCCGCAGCAGGTGGCGGTGCTCAACATCACCGACGCGCAGGCCGACACCTGTCGCGAAATTGCCAAAAAACTCGAGGCGCAGGGCTTTAGGGTGGCGCTGGATTTGCGCAACGAGAAAATCACGTATAAAATCCGAGAGTTTTCCATGCAAAAGCTGCCTTACCTAGTCGTCGTGGGCGACAAAGAGAAGGCCTCTGGCGCGGTTGCGGTGCGTGCGCGCGGCAACCTCGACCTCGGTGTCATGGCCTTCGATGCCTTCGTGCAGCGCTTGCAGCACGATCTCGACACCAAGGCTTGAGCTTTTGCTTGGCCACCCCCTTCGTTTGAACCAAAGGATTTCACCATCGCTACAACTGCTCCGAACTTCCGCGATCGCCGCCACCGCGAAGAACGCGCCCACCGCCTCAACCGCGAGATCCTCGTGCCCGAGGTGCGCCTGCTGGGCCCAGAGGGCGAGGCCATTGGTGTGGTCAGCATTCAAGAAGCGCTGCGCATGGCTGGTGAACTCGACGTCGATCTGGTCGAAATCGCCGCCATCGCCAAACCCCCGGTGTGTCGCCTGATCGATTACGGCAAGTTCAAGTACGCCGAGCAGAAAAAAGCCGCCGAAGCCAAGTCGAAGCAAAAAGTCATCGAGGTCAAGGAAATCAAGTTCCGCCCCGGCACCGATGACGGCGACTACCACATCAAGATGCGCAACATCCGCCGCTTCCTCGAAGAAGGCGACAAGTGCAAGGTGACGCTGCGTTTTCGGGGCCGCGAGATCACGCACCAAGAAATCGGGCTGGCGCTGTTGCAGCGCATCCGCGAAGAGCTCGGCGATGCGATCGTGGTGGAGCAATTCCCCAAGCTCGAAGGGCGCCAGATGATCATGATGATTGCCCCCGGACGCAAAAAGTCGGGGGGCACCAAACCGGTGTCGGAAACGGCACCCGTCGCCCAGCCTGCTTAAGGGCAGGGCGACAACGCTTGCAGCGGGGCGGTCACCCGCTGCAAGCCATAAGTGGCTCGGGGCCTATAAGCCTGCGGTGGGTATCGCAGCGCCTCACGAGCACCATTCAAGAAGGAGCACAAAATGCCCAAAATGAAGACCAAAAGCAGCGCGAAAAAGCGTTTTCGCGTTCGTCCGGGTGGCACCGTCAAGCGCGGCCAAGCCTTCAAGCGTCACATCCTGACCAAGAAGAGCACGAAAAACAAGCGCCAGCTGCGCGGTGCAGTGAATGTGCATGAGACCAATATGGGTCACATGGCGCAGATGCTGCCCTTTGCCGGCCTGTAATCCAACCCGACGAACAAGGAGTTTTCTATGCCTCGCGTCAAACGTGGTGTAACGGCACGCGCCCGTCACAAAAAAGTATTGGCTTTGGCCAAAGGTTTCCGCGGCCGCCGCGGCAATGTCTATCGCATCGCCAAACAGGCGGTGATGAAGGCCGGCCAGTACGCCTACCGCGACCGCCGCGCCCGCAAGCGCGTGTTTCGCCAGCTGTGGATTGCGCGCATCAACGCCGGCGCGCGCGAACTCGGCCTGAGCTACAGCCAGTTTGCCAACGGTCTGAAAAAAGCCGCCATCGCCATCGACCGCAAGGTGCTGGCTGATCTGGCCGTCAACGACCGCGCCGCTTTTGCGCGCATTGTTGAGCAGGCGCGGGCGCACCTTGGCGCAGCCCCCGCTGTGGCAGCCTGATCTGGGCCTTGTTACGGCGTGATGAGGGCTTGAAGAGGGCCCGATGGCTGGACGCCGCGCTGGTGTGGCGGCCAACCAGAGCCCCCCTCTAGGCGAGGGCCAGCGCTGTACGGCACTGGCCCTTTTTGTTTGTGTTTCCACTTGGCCTTTACCGGCTCCCTTGATAGGCCCATGAGCCGCTGCTGCAAGCCTGGGCTCGGATGCAATGCGATGAACGAACTCGACACCCTGCTGCAATCGGCGCGCGCGCAGTTCGCGCAGGCCCACACCCCCGCCGAGCTAGAAAACGCCAAGGCCCAGTACCTAGGCAAGAGCGGCCGCCTGACCGAACTCATGAAAGGGCTGGCCAGCCTGAGCGTGGACGAGAAAAAGACCCGGGGCGCGGCCATCAATGTAAGCAAGCAGGCCATCGAGGCCGCGCTCAACCAGCGCCGCGCCGAGCTGGCCGAGGCCGAACTGCAGCGCCAGTTGCAGGCCGAGGCGCTGGACGTGACGCTGCCCGGGCGCCAGCGCGGCAGCGGCGGCCTGCACCCGGTGAGCCTGACGCTGGAGCGCATCGAGGCCATTTTTGGCTCCATGGGTTTTGCGGTCGCCGACGGCCCCGAGATCGAAACCGACTGGTTCAACTTCACCGCGCTCAACACGCCCGCCGACCACCCGGCGCGCTCGATGCACGACACCTTTTACGTGCAGGTGGGCGAGCAGCCCGAGCCCTATCTGCTGCGCACCCACACCAGCCCGATGCAGATCCGCCACGCGCTGCAACACGTGCAGCGCCACAAGCAGCTGGCGGGGGCGGATGCCGCCGCGCTGTTTGACGGCGCCATGCCCGAAATCCGCGTGATTGCGCCCGGCCGCACCTACCGCGTGGACAGCGACGCCACCCATTCGCCCATGTTCCACCAGTGCGAGGGGCTGTGGATCGGCGAAAACGTGAGCTTCAAAGACCTGAAGTTCGTGTTCACCGATTTTTGCCGCACCTTCTTCGAATCCGACGATCTGGTGTTGCGATTTCGCCCCAGCTTCTTTCCCTTCACCGAGCCCAGCGCCGAGATCGACATCCAGTTTCAGTCTGGCCCGCTGGCCGGGCGCTGGCTCGAGGTGGCGGGATCGGGTCAGGTGCACCCCAACGTGGTGCGCAACATGGGGCTATGCCCCGAGCGCTACATCGGCTTTGCCTTTGGCATGGGGCCCGACCGCCTGACCATGCTGCGCTACGGCGTGGCCGATTTGCGCCTGTTTTTCGACGGCGACCTGCGGTTTTTGCGCCAGTTTCAATGAGTTTGGTGTTGCCCAGCCTTCGTTGACCCCCCACATTGCCCCGCCCGAGAGCACACGATGCAATTCCCCGAATCCTGGTTGCGCGAATTCTGCAACCCCCCCTTGAGCAGCGAGCAGCTGGCCGACACCTTGACCATGGCCGGCCTAGAGGTCGAAGAGCGCCGCCCCGCCGCGCCGCCTTTTAGCGGCGTGGTGGTGGCGCGCATCGAGCACCTCGAGCCGCACCCACAGGCCGAGCGGCTGCGCGTCTGCCAAGTCGATGTGGGCGGCGGCGAGCGCTTGCAGATTGTCTGCGGTGCGCCCAATGCGCGCGCCGGCATGGTGGTGCCGTGCGCGCGGGTGGGGGCGGTGCTGCCGCCGGGGCCCAGCGGCGAAGCGCTGCACATCGGGCTCGGGCAGCTGCGCGGCGTGGCCAGCCACGGCATGCTGTGCTCGGCGCAGGAGTTGGGCATCGCCGACGACGCCAGCGGCTTGCTCGAGCTGCCCGCCGACGCTCCGCTGGGGCAAGATGTGCGCACCTGCCTGCAGCTCGACGATCAAATTTTCACCCTCAAACTCACCCCCAACCTCGCGCACTGCCTGAGCGTCTATGGCGTGGCGCGCGAGCTGGCCGCGCTCACCGGGGCGCCGCTGCACACCCCGGCTTGGCCGCGCGTGGCCCCCACGCAAACCGAGGTGCTGCCGGTGCAAGTGCTTGCCCCCGATCTGTGTGGGCGCTTCAGCGGCCGCATCGTGCGCGGCATCAACGCCGGCGCCGCCACCCCGGCCTGGATGGTGCAGCGGCTGGCGCGCTGCGGCCAGCGCAGCGTTTCGGCGCTGGTGGACATCTCCAACTACGTGATGTTCGAGTTCGGCCGCCCCTCCCACATTTTTGACTTGGCGCACATCGAGGGCGGCTTGCAGGTGCGCTGGGGCTGCGCCGGCGAGACGCTGCAGCTGCTCAACGGCCAAACGGTGAGCGTGGACGAAACGGTGGGCGTGATCGCCGATGCGCAGGCGCTGGAATCGCTGGCCGGCATCATGGGCGGAGCGGCCACAGCGGTGAGCGACGCCACGCGCGATGTCTATCTCGAGGCCGCTTTTTGGTGGCCCAAGGCCATCGCCGGGCGCTCGCGCCGCTACCACTTCAGCACCGACGCCGGGCACCGCTTTGAGCGCGGGGTCGATCCGGCCACCACGGTCGAGCACCTCGAGCGCATCACCGAGCTGATTTTGCAGATTTGCGGCGGCCAACCCGGCCCGATCGACGACCAGAGCCTGAACCTGCCGCAGCCGCAGCCGGTGGCGCTGCGGGTGGCGCGCGCGGCCAAGGTGATCGGCATGCCGCTCACGCTCGAGCAGTGCGCGCAGGCGCTGCGCCGCCTCGGGCTGCAGGTGCACGAAGGGCAGGGCAGCCTGAGCGTGACGCCGCCTTCGTACCGCTTCGATTTGCAGATCGAAGCCGACCTGATCGAAGAAGTGGCGCGCCTGATCGGCTACGAGCACCTGCCGCACACGCCGCCGCTGGCGCCAGTGACGGCGCTGGCGCAGCCTGAGCGCCGCCGCGGCCCCTACGCGTTGCGGCGCCAACTGGCGCAGCTGGGCTACCAAGAAACCATCAACTTCAGTTTCGTGCAAGAGCGCTGGGAGCGCGACTGGGCGGGCAACGCCCAGCCGATCGCCCTGCTCAACCCCATCGCCAGCCAGATGAGCGTGATGCGCTCCTCGCTGCTGGGCAGCTTGCTGGCGGTGCTCAAGTTCAACACCGAACGCAAGGCCGAGCGTGTGCGCGTGTTCGAGCTCGGGCGCGTGTTTCGTCATGACGCGGCGGTGCCCGACGGCCCCACCAGCGTGGCCGGCGTGGCGCAGCCGCTGCGCGTAGCCGCGCTGGCTTGGGGCGATGCGCTGCCGTTGCAGTGGGGCGAGGGCGCGCGCAGCGTCGATTTCCACGACCTCAAGGGCGATCTGCAAGCCCTGCTGGCCCCGCGCCAAGCGCGCTTCGAGCCGGCCGAGCACCCGGCGCTGCACCCGGGCCGCTGCGCCCAGGTGTGGCTCGACGGGCAGGCGATCGGTTACATTGGCGAGCTGCACCCGCGCTGGCGCCAGAGCGAGGGCTGGCAGCAGGCCCCGGTGCTGTTCGAGCTCGAGCTCGAGCCGCTGCTGCAGCGCGAGCTGGTGCAGGCGCAACCGGTGCACCGGCACCAGCCGGTGCAGCGCGACCTGGCCGTGGTGCTGCCCGAGCGCGTCGCGCACGCCGAGCTGCTGGCCACCGTGCGCGGCGCCGACCGCACGGGCTGGCTCACCGACGTGCGACTGTTTGATATTTACCGCCCCAAACCCGACAGGCTCCTAGGGCACAATGCGGGGGCTGGGGGCCTAGTCGAAGGCGAGCAGAGTTGGGCTTTGCGCCTGACGCTGGAGCGCGACGACGCCAACCTGACCGATGCGCAAATCGATGCCGTGGTGCAGTCGGTGCTGGCCGCGTTGTCGGCACAATTGCACGCGCGCTTGCGCGCCTGATTACCCCATCCGCTGGAGAACCCTGTTGTGAGCCTGAGCAAGCCCCTGCCCGACACCGATCTGAGCGAAACCGCACCAGACGACAACACCCTGACCAAAGCCCAGATGGCCGAGCTGCTGTACCAGCAAATCGGCTTCAACAAGCGCGAATCCAAAGACCTGGTCGAGGCCTTTTTTGACCAGATCGCCGAACGCCTGATTGAGGGCGATGACGTGAAGCTGTCGGGCTTTGGCAATTTTCAGGTGCGCACCAAATCCCCGAGGCCCGGCCGCAACCCGCGCACGGGCGAGTCGGTGGCCATTGCGGCGCGGCGCGTGGTCACGTTCCACGCCAGCCCCAAGCTCAAAGAGGCGGTGCAGGCCGGGATGGTGGAGTCGGCGCAGGCTGAAGCGACGCCTGCACACACCCAGCGGTTTTGAAGGGGGTCTTGAGTAAGCTTTGAGGGGGCCGCTTTGAGTTAGGGCCTTCAGGCCGCAGCCCAGCGCGCTTCTAGGTCGAGCAAAGCCTGTTTGCGCGCCACTCCGCCGGTGTAGCCGGTGAGCTGGCCTTTGCTGCCCAGTACGCGGTGGCAGGGCAGTACGATGCCGATCGGGTTGCGCCCCAGCGCCCCGCCCACAGCCCGCGCCGCACGCGGCCGCCCAATGGCGCGGGCGATGTCTAGGTAACTGCACAATTGGCCCGGCGCGATGCCCGCCAAAGCCCCCCACACCGCCTGCTCAAAGGCGCTGCCCCGGCTCAGGTCGAGCGGCAGATCAAAGCGTTGGCGCACACCGGCAAAGTATTGCTCCAACTGCAGTGCGGTTTGGCGCAGCAGCGGGAGTTCGGGGTTGGGCGCTGCGACGGTGGCCCAAGCGGGAATACCAGATTGGTCGGCAAACCAAACGCCCAGCAGGTGTTCGGGTTGTGCCACCAGCAGCAACTCGCCTATGGGGCAGGTGAGGCGGATTTGGTGCATGACGGCGGTGCTGAAACCCGGTTATGCAACCGCGAGGTAGCGCGCAGAAAGCACGCGGTCGAGTGGAGCGGGTGAAGGGAATCGAACCCTCGTATCAAGCTTGGGAAGCTGGCGTTCTACCATTGAACTACACCCGCAACAGGCCGTTGCGCGAGGTCAACGGGCCTGAATCATAACCGATTCATAACCGATCTGTGGCCGGTTGCTCCCCCAGCGGTTTACACCCAACGGGTTGCTTGTGGGTAATTTGCTGGATCATGCTGCAGCGCGTTATCAGACTTCGCGCCGGCGTGCCAGGGGTGGGTTGCGCTCGAAGTAGGCGACGATGCCGCGCAGCATGGCGTCGGCCATCTGGTTTTGAAAGCGCGGGTCGCGCAGGCGGCGCTCTTCGTCGGGGTTGCTGATGAAGGTGGTTTCGATCAACAGGCTGGGGATGTCGGGCGCGCGCAGCACGGCAAAGCCGGCTTGTTCGACGCGGGGCTTGTGCAGGCGCCCGACACGGCCTATTTCGCGCAACATCACATCGCCCACGCGCAGGCTGTCGTTGATCTGCGCCGTCGTGCTCATGTCGAGCATGATGCGCTGCAGCACCGTTTCTTGCTCGCGCAGATTGACCCCGCCCACCTTGTCGGCGGCGTTTTCACGGTTGGCCATCCATTGGGCGGCGGCGCTGGTGGCACCGCGTTCGCTGAGCGCAAACACGCTCGAGCCGCGTGGGCGCGGCGTGAAAAACGCATCGGCGTGTACGCTCACAAACAGATCGGCCTGCACCCGGCGCGCCTTTTGCACCCGCACCCGCAGCGGCACGAAGTAGTCGCCGTCGCGCGTCATGAAGGCGCGCAAGGTGTGGCCGTTGACTTGGGTGCGGTTGACGCGATCGCGCAATTTGCGGGCAATCGACAGCACCACGTCCTTTTCGCGCGTGCCGCCAGGGCCGATGGCCCCTGGGTCTTCGCCGCCGTGACCGGCGTCAATGGCAACGACGATCAGGCGGTCGGCGCGGCCGCCGGTGCTGCCGCTGGGCCCGGCGCGTGGCCGGCTTGCACCCGAGGCGGTTGCGGTCGGAGTCGAAGGCCTGGTGGGGGCCTGGTTGGCCTGAGCCTGAGCGGGTGGGTCTGGCGTGGCAGCAGCCGGAGGGGGCGGCAGCCTGATGGTTCCAAGGCTGGGCGCAGCGGCGCGCTGGTCGTCAGGCAAGCGGGCAATCAACTCGCCCAGCGGGTCGGGGGGGCTGGGCGCAGCGGGTGCCGGAACAGGCGCGCTGTCGTTGGGGGCTCCAGCGGCTGCCGTGGCGGGTTCGTTGAGCTCGCGTAGGCGCTGCGCAATCAGTTCATCCAGCGGGTCGCGCGCTTGCACGGGGTACAGATCGAGCACGAGGCGGTGCTGGAACGCGGCCACCGGGGTGAGCTGGAACACCTGCGGATTGATCGGGCGCTTCAAGTCCACCACCAGCCGCACCACCCGGGGCGCGTGCTGCGCGACGCGAATCGCGGCCACGTTGGGGTCGTCGGGGCGCACCTTGCCGGTGATCTGCTGCACCATCGGGGCCAGCTCGATGCCCTCGAGGTCCAGCGCCACCCGGGGCGGGTCGGTCATGAAGTGCGGCGTGGCTTGCAGCGCGGCGTCGGATTCGATGGTCAGGCGGGTGTAGTCGGGCGCCGGCCACAGGCGCACGGCCACGATGGTGGCACCCCAAGCCAGCTGCGGCGCGCCGAGCGTGAGCACCAAGCTCGAGCCCAGCCACTGCAGGGCGCTGCGGCGCCTCATGCCTGCAAAGCCTCCAGCAGACGCACGCCCCGTGCACTGCGCGCGCGCACCCGCAACCGGCGGCTGTCGTCGGCCAGGGTTTCGAGGTGCAGTTCGAGGTCGGGCATGGGCAACATTCCAGCGGCTTTTTGGGGCCACTCTACCAGCTTGAGTCCGGGTTGTGTAAAAAGTTCACGCAGTCCCGCATCTTCCCACTCTTGAGGGTTGATTAATCGATAAAAATCTGCATGCACGGCCTCCAAGCCGGCGCTCCAGCGCGGGCCCGCTTCGAGGCGGTAGGTCTCGACGATGGCGTAGCTGGGGCTTTTGATGCGGCCCTGCACACCCAAAGCGCGCAGCAGATGGCGCACAAAGGTGGTTTTGCCGCTGCCCAGATCGCCATGCCAGTGCAAGTGCGCCTGCCCGATCTGGTCGCAGGTGGCCAGCCGGGCAGCGAGCGCAGCCGTGGCGCTCTCATCAGCCAGCAGCAGGGTTGTGCAGGCCAGCGGCTGCGCCGCCGGGGCTGTGCTTCCTACAATCGCAGGGTTATGTTCGATGCGGCTCAATTCGTCACACAAATACAAGGCTGGGGCCGGGAGTTGGGATTTTCGCAAATCGGCGTGGCCAGCGTCGATTTGTCCAGCGCCGAAGACGGGCTGCGGCGCTGGCTCGAGGCCGGCTTTCACGGCGAGATGGGCTACATGGCCGCGCACGGCCTCAAGCGCGCCCGCCCGGCCGAGCTGGTACCCGGCACCCTGAGCGTGATCAGCGCACGCATGGATTATCTGCCCAGCAGCCACGGGCCTGATTGGCGTGAGCAAGAATGGCATGGTTTGCAGCAGCCTTTGCAAGGCAGCGTCGCCTTGTACGCCCGGGGGCGCGACTACCACAAGGTGTTGCGTCAGCGGCTGCAGCGGCTGGCCCAGCGCATCGAGCAGGGTTTGCAAGAACAGGGCGGGCCAACTGCGGCTGCGCCCACCGACAGCAGTGCGGCGGCGCAGAACCCTGTCAGCTGGCGCGTGTTCACCGACTCGGCCCCGGTGCTCGAGGTCGAGCTGGCGCAGCGCAGCGGCCTAGGCTGGCGCGGAAAACACACGCTGGCCTTGAGCCGCGACGCCGGCTCGATGTTTTTTTTGGGCGAGATTTTCCTCAACTTTGAACTGCCCCCCAGCGCCGCAGTCAGCGGCCACTGCGGCCACTGCCGCGCTTGCCTCGATGTGTGCCCAACGCAGGCCATCGTGGCCCCGTACCGGCTCGATGCGCGCCGCTGCATCGCCTACCTCACGATCGAACATGCCGGGCCGATTGCGCCCGAGCTGCGGCCCCTGATCGGCAGCCGCATCTACGGTTGCGACGACTGCCAACTGGTGTGCCCGTGGAACAAATACGCCCAGCGCGCGCGCGTGCCCGATTTCGAGCCGCGGGAGCCCCTGCAAGCGCCCGAGCTGCTGCGCGTCTGGGGCTGGAGCCAAGCGGACTTTGAGCGCCACACCGAAGGCACCCCGATTCGGCGCATCGGCCACGAGCGCTGGCTGCGCAACGTAGCGGTGGCGCTGGGCAATGCGTTGGCGGGCGGGGGGCTGGAGCCAGAGCAGGTACAAGCCATACGAGCAGCGCTGGCCAGCCGGCTCGAAGACCCGAGCGCCTTGGTGCGCGAGCATGTGCGCTGGGCATTGGTGCCGGAAAGAGGAATCGAACCCCCGACCTTCTCATTACGAATGAGCTGCTCTACCGACTGAGCTATTCCGGCTTGTGGGGCGGCGCGCTGGCGTCGGCCACCCAGCCTCCGATTATATTGCCTTGGGGGCTGGCTGCAGTGAGGGCTTGCCGGGGGAGGGGGCAGTTACACTGCACCCTTCGCGTTTTTTGGCTTCGTATGGACATCGTTTTGCTGCTCAAGGCCGCCGTGATGGGGCTGGTGCAGGGCATCACCGAGTTTTTGCCGATTTCTTCCACCGGGCACCTGATCCTGACCTCGGCCTTGCTCGGGCTCTACGGCGAGAAGGTGCGGCTGTTCGAGGTTGTGATCCAGGTCGGGGCGCTGCTGGCCATCGTCTCGGTCTATCTGGAGCGGTTGCTGGACACTGCCAAGGGGCTGCCGCGTGGCGACGCCGTGGCTTGGCGCTTCACCAGCAACCTCGTCATCGGCTGCCTGCCGGCGGTAATCCTGGGAGTGCTGTTCTTCGACTTCATCACCGGCGTGCTGTTCAACCCGCTGGTGGTGGCCTTCAGTTTCATCTCGGGCGGGCTGGTGATCCTGTGGGTCGAGGCCAGGCAGGCGCGTCAGCCGCCGCAGCGCATCCAAGAGGTCGACGCGGTGGGCTGGCGCGATTCGCTCACCGTTGGGCTGATTCAGTGCCTGGCGCTGGTGCCGGGTGTGAGCCGCTCGGGGGCCACCATCGTCGGGGCCATGGCCTTTGGCTTTTCGCGCCGCGCCGCCACCGAGTTCAGTTTTTTTCTCTCGATCCCGATGCTGGTCGGGGCAGCGGGCTATGACCTGTACAAAAACGCCGATCTGCTCACCCGCGCCGACCTGCCGTTTTTTGCCGTCGGCATGGTCGTGACTTGGCTTTCGGCTTGGGCTTGCGTGCGCTGGCTGCTGCGTTACGTGGCGCAGCACACTTTTGTGCCCTTTGCCTGGTACCGCATCGGCTTTGGGCTGCTGGTGCTGCTCACGGCCTACATGGGCTGGGTGGACTGGACGCGCTAAGAAAAGCTGCGCAGCGCCCGGTCGATGGCCGCCGCGCTTTCCTCGGGGCGCTCCATGGGGAACAGGTGGCTGCCCTCGATGGTTTGCAGCCGCTCGCTGGGCGTGTTGCCTACCAGCTGGTGCGTGAGCGCCAAGCCCACTTGGCGCAGCTCGACCGAATCGCTGCCGCCGATGAAGGCCAGCGGACACGCCAGCGGGTGCCGGCGCAGCAGCCGGTCGAGGTGGTGCGGCAAGGTGTTGTAGATGGCGGTTTCGACTTCGCGCTCGAAGCTGAGCACGCGCCGGCTGCCCTGGGCGGTGGCGACCTCGTGCGTGCCGTGCTCGATGTAGTCGTGCAGCACCCGCTGGTCCCAGCGCGCAAAGGCTTTTTTGTGGGCAAAGTGCGCCAGCGCCTCGGCCGCGTTGGCCCAGCTGTTGCGCCGCTTGCGGCTTACCTGCCCGGGCGACACGGCGCCGATGAGCCGCGTCCGCTTGGCGGCTTCTAGGGCGCGGGCACGCCAACCGCTGAGCAGGGGCGAATCGAGCAGCACCACCCCGGCCACCGGCTGGCCGCCCAGCAGCGGGTGCTTGGCGGCGCACATCAGGCTCAGGAAGCCGCCCAGCGAATGGCCCACCAGATACAAGGGCGTGCCGCGCTCGGCCGCGCTGGGGTACTGGCGCAACACGAAATCGGCCAGCTGCTGCACCAGGTGCGGCCAGTTGCTGGTCACCGGGTAGGCCGGGTCGTGGCCAAATTTTTCGGGCGCACTGACCGAGTAGCCCAGCTGCTGCAAGCGCTCGAACAGCACGCGGTAGGTGGGGCCGGGAAAGCTGTTGGCGTGCGAAAACACGATCCGGGGTTGCGCTGGCGGTGGCGAAGGGGTCATCAAAACGGCAGGGTGAAGCGAAGGGCAAAGCGAAGGGGAGCAGCAAAGGGGCAAAGCGGCTGCTCAAAGGGGCTGCTCAAGGCGGCCAGACCAGAGCGCCGATTCTCGCCGATCGGTTGCTTGCGCCACCCCCAAAGCGGCGCCGCTGCGCCCGGCCCATGTCGCACAATCGACACCAAGCCAATCTGTTTTTTTAGCCCGCAACGGGGCCCGTGCCATGAGCAAAGCCTTCACCAAAGAAACCGATGCCGACGACGGCGCGGACGATACCCCCGGTGCCGCCGCGCTGCCCGCTGGCGGCAAAAATTACATCACACCCGCCGGCCACCAGCGCCTGCGCGCCGAGCTCTTGCACCTGCTCGACGTCGAGCGCCCGCGCGTGGTCGAGGTGGTGCACTGGGCCGCCAGCAACGGCGACCGCTCGGAAAACGGCGACTACCTGTATGGCAAGAAGCGCCTGCGCGAGATCGACCGCCGCATCCGTTTTTTGACGCGCCGACTCGACATCGCGGTGGTGGTCGACCCCAGCCTACAGCACGGCAGCGAGCAGGTGTTTTTTGGTGCTCGGGTACGCTACGCTCGCGCCGACGGCAGCGAGGCCACGGTGCAGATCTTGGGCATCGACGAGGCCGAACCGAGCCTGGGGCAGATCAGTTGGGTGGCACCCGTGGCGCAGGCGCTGCTCAAAGCGCGGGTGGGCGATGAGGTGCGGGTGCACACCCCCGCGGGTTGGGAGCTGCTGGAGGTGCTGGAAGTCAGCTACCCGGCCGCTGCGGCCGCAGGCGTTGCGCCCGCACCACCGACGCCGTGCGCTTAAGCTGGCGCAGCACCTGGGCCAGGTGCACGCGGTCGCGCACCGCCAGCGCAAAGCGCAGGTCGATGGTGTTTTGGCCGCGCTCGTCGCCCATGTGCAGGTGCGTGATGTCGGCCTCTGCCGCCGCCAGTGCCGCCGCCACCTTGGCCAGCACGCCGGTGCCGTTGTTCACGGTCACGAGCACGCTGGTCTCGAACGCCCGTGCCGGCTCCTCGGCCCATTCGACC